>JAGSHB010000080.1 GCA_023954815.1 Myxococcales bacterium
AGGCCCCTTCCTCCTCCTCGACGACAACGGCGTCGTGAAAGCTGTGCAAGGCGAGGACATGTTTTACTACTTCATCCCCCGCTGCACCGTGAGCGGTACTGTGCGCGTCGATGGGGTTGATGAGATCTTGGCCGAGGGGAGCTCAGGTTGGTACGATCACGAGTTTGGTCATCACGGCGCCGTATCTGAACCGGTTGAAGTGAGTGGCGAAGCGGCCGACAGCGCTGGCAAAGACACCACCAAAGTCGACATCGCATGGAACTGGATCTCGGTACAGTTCGACGACAACACCGAGATGACGGCCTATGCGCTGCACGACTTGGTCAGCGACACATCGGCCGGCAACTGGGCGGTGGCGATCGACGCAAACGGGGACTGGCGCGGACAGACTGACGCGGTGTTTTACCCCAGCGGCGAGTGGCGTTCGACCCGGACCTTCAACGAGTACCCCAACCATTGGCGCGTTGAGCTGCCGTCGGAAGGGTTGCAGCTCGAAGCTGCGGTGGCCTTTGAAGATCAGGAGTTTATTACGCTGATCAGCAAGCCGGCTTTCTGGGAAGGTCGTGTGCACGTCACCGGTACACGCCACGGCAAGCCGGTCAAAGGCACGGGGTACATCGAGCGCAGTGGCTATGCGGCGATTGAGGACCTGGATTCGTTCTTTAAGTCCGTCGGCAAGGCGACGCGGGCCTCAGTTCGCGCCCTGCTGCCCTTCGATCCAGATCGCGAGCTCATTCAAGACTTGGTGGCTGACAAGGACCGGCCAGACTGGATTCGCGGTGTCGACACCGAGCAATTTGTCGACACGATGATCAAGCCGATTCGGGAGATCACCGACCGCGGAGGCAAGTCTTGGCGGAGTTATGCTGCCCTGGCCTGCTGTGATGTGGTCGGTGGTGATTCGCGCGAGTTCGTGCAGTGGTTGGCCATGCCGGAGCTCATGCACACCGGCTCGCTGATTGTCGACGATGTGCAGGACCGGTCGGACGTGCGACGCGGCGGCCCCACATGCCACAAGGTCTTCGGGGATGCGATCGCCATCAACGCTGGCACTGCCTGCTACTTCCTTGGGCAGAAGCTGCTGGTGAGTGACAAGGTCTCCGCGCAGGGTCGTTTGCGCCTATACGACTTCTATTTTGCTGCCCTGCGCGCCGGTCACTCCGGCCAGGCACTCGACATTGGCGGTATCGACGATCTGATGCCGGCGGCGGTGAAGACAGGGGACGCTAGTGAAGTCGAAGAGCGGGTGATGGCGGTCCACCGTCTGAAGACTGCTGTGCCCGCGGCGAGTCTGGCCCGAATGGGCGCCCTGGTGGGTGAAGGATCAGAGGCTCAGATCGACGGGGTGGGTCGGTTCTTTGAGGCGGTTGGTCTGGCCTTTCAGATCATCGACGACGTCCTCAATCTGCGTGGGTTCAAAGGGGACCTGAAGTCACGCGGCGAAGATCTCGCCATGGGCAAGGTCACGTTGCCAGTGGCGCGCGCCCTGCCCCGCCTCGACGCTGCTGAGCGCACATGGTTGTGGACAGAGCTCCAAGCCAAGCATACGGACCCGGCAAAGCTCGCGGAGATGATCGACAAGATCGAAGACTGCGGGGCGTTGTCCGACTGCGAGCAACAGGCACGGACGTTGGTAGACGAGGCTTGGTCGGGGCTCGACCCACTCATCGAGCCATCCCTGCCAAAGTTGATGCTGCGGGCGTTCAGTTGGTACGTGCTTGAGCGTCACTATTGAGCTCCATTAGGCCCTGCAGGTTGAAAATCCGGGCGATTTGCGCTGGGACGGCTTTTTGAGGCCTCTCCTGCTGAGCGACTTGGCGCGCGAAGCTACGACGCCATTGCCGGAGCTGTTGGCACTGCCCGGTCGCGTGCAAACGAGTGTCATCCAGCGTTGGGCCACGCATCTAAACCGCCGTCATGGTCCTGGTGCGGCGCGTTCTGTGTTGCAGCGCCTGGCGCTTGACTCCACCGCACTGCCCGATGCCCCCAACCCTGGTCAGTGGATGGCCGGCGGGTTGCAGTGCGCCCTGACAGACGCCATCGCCATGCAATTTTATGATGGAGATTTGCAGCGACTAGAAGCGCCTTTGCTCGAAGATGCCCAGCGCGGTGTCGGACGTATGTCACGGCTGATCGTGCGCGGCCTTGGACCGGCGCGTTTGCTCTCGAAAGCTAGCGACTTACACGCGCAGACGTGGGATTTGGGGGAGGTCTCGGTCACGCTCAAGGAGCATTCGGCAGTGATCAACGTCAGTGGATCGCCGCTCTTTACCTACCGAACGTGGCTCGCCCTGCAACTCATGGCCCTGAAGGGTACGGTATCGCTGACCGGGCTGAGTGTAGAGACGCTGTATGCGAGTCGAATTGCTAGTGACCGGGCACAACTAACCGTGGCTTGGTGTTGAGCACATTCTGCCGAGGAGTGTCTTGATGAGTCGTGTCGTTTTTCTTGCTGTCTTTGCTATCATTGGCACCGCCGTCGCCGTGTTGGTGCATCGCTATCTTTGGTTGCGTCTGGTGCGTGACATTGGCCTCCCTACCCCGTGGCGACAGTTGGTGACGGGGCTCATCGGAGTGGCTTTTGCGCTCATGGTTGTTGGACCGATCGCCTTTCGAACAATGGGCGGGAGGGTTGCGAGTTTTGGCGCCTCTGGTGCATTTGCTTGGATGGGGATGGTGTTCCTCTTTCTGGTCGCCTTTGGTGGAACAGACCTGCTGAAGTGGGTGCTGTCGGCGTGGCAGAGCATGGGGCGCGATGTGCCCGATACGGCCATTGACCCGGAGCGGCGGGTGTTCTTTCAGCGAGCGCTCAGCAGCAGTGCAGCGGCGGGTGCGTTGCTGGCGGGAAGTGCGGCGCTGCATAGCGCGACGCGGGATCCGAAGGTGCAGCGGGTTGAGGTGACGCTGGATCGGCTGCCGAAGGAGCTCGATGGCTTCAAGATTGTACAAATTAGCGACCTGCACGTGAGCGCGACTATCAAGCGCCCCTACGTCGAGCGGGTGGTGGCCATGGCGAATGAGCTGGCGCCTGATTTGGTGGCGTTGACGGGCGACTTGATGGATGGCTCGGTGCCGCTGCTGCGTGACGACATGGCGCCGATTGGGGATCTGAAGAGCACCCATGGCAGCTACTTTTGTACTGGGAATCATGAGTACTACTCGGGTGTGGAGCCCTGGCTGGTGGAGTTGCGACGGTTGGGCGTGCGGGTGTTGCGCAACGAGCGAGTGGGCGTGGTGGGGCTGGATGTGGCTGGGATCGATGACGCTCAGGCGGCGCGATTTGGCGGAGATCATGGTCCGGATCTGAAAAAGGCGCTCGCCGGGCGAAATCCGGAGCGACCTGTGGTTTTGCTGGCGCATCAGCCGAAGGCTATCGATGAGGCGACGGAGATGGGGGTGGATCTGGTTCTGTCAGGGCATACGCATGGCGGACAGATTTGGCCGTTTGGGTTTTTGGTGCGGCTTGCGCAGCCTTATGTGGCTGGGTTGCATACCCATCGGCTGGGCGGACGGGCGACGCAGATCTATGTGAGTCGTGGGACTGGGTATTGGGGGCCGCCCATGCGTCTTGGGGCGCCGCATGAGTTGACCCTGATAACTCTTCGAAGTGCAGAGGATGCGCGAGACTGAGATCGGCTGGATGGCTTCCAAACAAATGTCAGGCGTTTCACGAAAGCCTGTTTTTCTGTGGTTTACGAAAAAAAATCGTTGTCGTTAGGAAAAAGAACCGACGATTTTTGAGTTGGCCAGCGTCGTAGAGGGTGAGGCTCGAAGGAACGAGCCGTCGAAGGACACCCACGATGCCAAGCGAACGCACGCCTCATCCCGGCGCACTATTTGAAATCACAACCCGAACAAGAAAGGGCGAGATGCTCTGCAGACCCAGTGCGGAGGTGAATCGGCAAATCATTGGCTGTCTCGCGGTGGCGCAACAGCAGAATGACGTCAAAGTTCATGGATTCGCCTTTCTCTCGAATCACTATCACATGCTGATTTCGGCCGACAATGCTGAGGTGAAGTCAAAGTTCGTTGGTTTCATTAACTGCAACATCACCAAGAAACTCAACGCCATTAACAAACGTGATGGGTCGAGTTGGGCGCGGCGCTTCACTGAGGTGCCGGTCACCGAGGACGAGTTTACGCAGACTTGGCGCCTTCGCTACCTGTTATCCCAGGGGGTGAAGGAGAACCTAGTGCCGGTGGTGGAGGACTGGCCAGGTGCGACATCGACGCCCTGGTTGTTGCATGGCAAGCGCATGTATGGGGTTTGGACGAGCCTGACGCAGCGGAATCGGGCCGAAAACCGAAAAGACTTTGTCGAGGTTCCAGGCGAGTTCGACACGGTTGTGGAGTTGGAGATGACGGTGCTGCCGTGCTGGGCTCATCTACCGCCCAATGAGTGGCGTCAACGGGTCTGGGCGATTGTCGAAAGCATCAATCTTGAGGCGGCGGAGGCTCGGCGCATAAGTGGGGCGACGGTTCTTGGGGTGGCGGCAGTGCTCGCCACCAGTCCGTTTTCTTTAGGCAAGAGGCCGAAGAGTAGACGAAGACCGCTTGTGCACGCACCAAACAAGACTGTGCGGACGAGATACGTGGCGGTCCTGCGAGAGATTTCTGCGGCGTACAGGGAGGCGTCGGCGCGGTTCCGGGCGGGCGAGTGGGAAGTGGCGTTTCCCGCTGGCATGTTCCGACCAAATGGCGGCTTTGTCGGTGGCTGCGACAACCGGACACTGGACTCTTGGTAGTCTTGACCATTCGTCCTTTCTGAACTGTGCATCTGCGGCCTGAGCGCCGCCCTGGTTTGAGGAAATCCCCAACAACCCGACTTCGCGAAGCGGCCTAGGCCGCAGACGGTGTGCTATGTTCAGATTCCTCGTGAATAGCCCGCCTCGTGAAACGCATGCCATCTATTTGGGGGCCGCGCTTGCCGGCATCGGTGACAAAGCCACATGATGAAGCGACTCGCCATTTTGCGACCGAACCCAACCGCCGATGCACGACAAGCAGCCAAGCCCAGGCACCCGCAGAACTCGCTCAACCACTCGTGCAGTTGTAGCAGTCATCGCCCTGACCGCCAGCATCAGCCTAAGCACCACGTCTCTTGCAACCCACCCCACTGCGCAGCCAACCACGACGTGGAGTTCCCACTCTCAGGCCGCCATCGGATCACACCGCACGGCCGAGCCCACGTGGCGACGCTGGGTGCGCTCGGCGGGACCCGCCCCATGGATCGCCGTCTTCCTCCTTCCCATCAGCATCGCGATTTGGAGACTCAGACACCGCCGGCTCCCCCCCGCAAAGCAAGTCGTTATCGGGTTGAGCAGCCTACTATTCGCCCTCGCCGGCCTACTATCGGCTAGGCTTGCCCAACAGTTGCTCCCGCCGCCAATCATCGCCCGCGGGCATGTGCAGCGCAGCGCAATACCACCGCCAGACAACCATATCGCCATCTACGCCTGGGGAGACTCCACCATGCACGGCGATGTCTTCTCACCCCGACTCACAATCCCGCGCGTCGTCGCCTGGGCGCTCGCCAACAGTTCCACACCACTGCACATCCAAAATCTCGCCCGCCCAGGCGCAAGCGTCGCAGAGTGGCATGACAGCGCACTCGCGACCGTGCTGAGTGCTCCAAAGCGCTACAAGCCTCGCGCGATCATGATTTATGTGGGTCACAACGGCTACCCAGACACCCTGGATCATGATTGGTACGACGCTGCCGCCGATAAGGACCGCAAGGAGGTCGAGCGACAGTACGACAAGGAGCTGCGCACCCTCATCACACGGGCTCAGTCTGCGGGAGCGAAAGTAATCATTGGTATTCCAACCGCGAACATCGAAGGCCACCCCCCTCCTGGGCCACGGCACAGAGCGGGCACATCACCAGACACGCAGCTACGCTACGAGCGCGCAATATCGGCAGCCGAACGGCATCTAGTCGCGCAGAACTTCTCTGAAGCCCTGTACGAGGCGAACCGAGCGGCCAAACTGAGCGCCAAACACGCATGGGCGCCATTTCTTCGAGGGAGAGCGCTCCGAGGCCTCGGGCGCCGGTCCGAGGCCGTTGCTGCATTTTCCCTCGCGCACAAACTCGATCTTGACCGTCAACGTGCGCTGCCAAGCCAAAACGCGGTCCTCACCAAGATCTGTGCACAAGGCCTTGCACGGTGTATCGACGCCGGGGGGGCCATGCGCTCCGAGTTCAATTGGCTAGACGACGATGCATTCATCGACCTCCATCACCCAAATGCACGCGGCCACCTGCTCATCGGGCTCGCCTACGCACGCGTCATCGCCGACACCCTTCAGCTGCCGGCACCGCGGGCCAAACCGCCCATCCAACAGTGGCCGGCTGCGCTCAACCCAGCCCCACTCATGCGCGAGCGCTTCTTTCAGACTTTTGCGTGGTATCTCCAACTCGCCGCTCGGCATCGTGACGGCTATCCGCGCGCATTCCGAGATGCGCTGGTGCGGGGCCGCGCCTGCCTCAATGGTTTACAGCCCCATCGTAGTCTGCTCAGCGGCAAAGCTCGAGATGAGATGGAGCGCCGATTGAGAGTCGCGGAGGTGCTGTTGGCGGCGACAGCCGGCGAGGTCGACAAGACCCGCTCCCTCATGGCCATTGTGTGGAAACACACGACGACGACGACGACTCATCCGCTGCGGCAGCCTTGGATGCGCTCCTTGGTGGGCAGCGTGATTGGTGACGACGTCAATCGGCCGGCAACCCAGAAATAGCGCTTTCGACGTGGACCGTGCGACGTCGCTACCGTACCGTCTTCTCCATGAACAAGCTGAAGTACAGCCGCAAACTCCTCGCCGAAATCGCCCTATTCGCCCGTGAAAACAAGCTTTGGTGGCTAGTCCCCCTCGTTTTGGTGCTCCTCCTCGGTGGTCTGCTTGCCGTCGCCGGGCAATCATCAATGCCTTTCATCTACGCGCTGTTCTAGTCGAATCGACGTTCATTCGCTCGCAACATCGGACTCAGCCTCGGCACGCTCCGTCGCCTTCGCTTGCCACCTGCCGGGCCCGTCCCTCAACATGATCAGCTATGGCTGCACCGTCCACCATCGCCGACCCAGCGCCCGACCCCGTGTCGCTGAAACGGGCGACGCCCAAACTGGCTGTGGGCACTCAGCAACGCCGCAACGACGATGGTGAACTCGTCCTTGTCGGCAAGGGCGGCCACCATGTCATGGGGGTGCAGCGTGAGGAGGAGCCACTCGTCGCCCTGCTCAACGGTGAGCGCACAGTGGAGGGGCTGGTGCGGGCCGGTCTGGCGTCCGTGCCTCCCGTGCGCGCGATGGCAACGTTGGCGCTGTTGCGCCGGCTTCAGGCCTCGGGCTTGCTTGACGGGCTGAGCAGCGTCGAAGGCCTGCTATTTGCCCGCCGCCCCACTCGACTCGCACGCCTAGCACAGCGATGGGACATCCGCATTCCCATCCCCCTGCTCGGCGCTACGCTGGCCATCTTCCGCGGCCGCCTCACGCTGTCCCTGTTGCCCTGGCTGGGCGCCCTCAGCCTCATCGCAGGGCTGGTCGCTACCGGCGTTCGCGGTCGCTGGGGAGACCTGCTCGCACCACTGAGCGGCACATCGCTGCCTACCGACGCACTCACAGCGTGGCTCGCGACCGCCGTGGTGTTATCGTGGCGCGGGCTCTGGCGGGGCCTGTCCTTCGCCGCGCTTGACCTCCCCCAACCTCGCGCAGTCATTCGAGTCTTCGCCCCCCTTGTTTTCGGCGACATCGACGATCGGGATCGGCGCGCGGCGAGTCGCCAGCAGCGCCTTCATATCGCGACTTCCGGGCTTGCAGCCATGGCGCTCGGCGCCGGACTCAGTATTGTCGCCTGGCTCTGGCTCGACATCGATGATCATCGTCTTCGCCTGCTAGCGTCGGCGGCGCTCTATCTGACGCTGGCGGATGCCGCTCCCTACGGAAAGGGAGATGGCTTTCACTTGGTGGGAATCCTCACTGCCATTCCTGATCTCCGCCGTCGGTCCACCGCATTCTTGCTCCGTCGCTCTCTGCGTAATCTCGTCCGCAAGGAACCTGTCAGCGCGCTGGAGCGGACCTATCTGTCGGTGGCAAGCGCTTGGCTTTCCCATGCGCTGCTGACGCTCTTTATTCTAGCGTTCTTTCTGCTTCCCGGAACCCTGCACGCGCTCGCAGAAGCGGTGACCACCGCGCCTGAGTTGGAGGGCGCGTGGGGGCTGACGCTGGCTATCGTCGGCAGCATGATGGCCTTTGTGACCGCCGGGTTGCTCTTTGGTGTTGCGTTGATTGTAACCGGCGCCGCATCGCAGGTGCTGTGGCGCCCCAAGAGCACGCCACCACAGTCATCTGAGCGGGTTGGCACGGAATTCGAGGATTTGACCGCCGAGTTGGTCAAAGTCCCGTTTTTCGCAGCGCTACCAGCCGATGAACTGGAAACTGTCATTTCGGGCATGCGGCGCGAAACTCACACCGATGGGGCTGCTATCGTCACACAGGGGGAGATCGGCGACCGGTTCTACTTCCTGCGCCAGGGCCAAACCCGGGTAGTGTACGAGGAGGAGTCGGGGCTCCGGCATCAGGTGTCACGGCTACGGGCCGGCGATTTTTTCGGCGAGATTGCCCTCATCGAGGCTGTGCCGCGGACTGCGACCGTCGTCGCTGAAGGTCCGTGCGAAGTCCTGACGCTGGATCGCGACTCGTTCATTGCCCTGGTGGAACGCAGTAAATTTGCCCGTGAAGCGATTTTGGACCAGGTCCGAAACGCTGCATTTCTGAGGCAGGTTCGAGTTTTTACGCATTTGGGTGCGGAGCTCATGCGGATCTTGTTAGGTGGGGTGCAAGTCCTCCGTGTCGACGCCGACGAGATTGTGGTCCACGAAGGCGATGACGGCGACGCGATGTACGTGATTCGAGAGGGGCGATGCGAGGTGGCGCGAATGACCGGCACTAGCGGTGAGCGGGCGATCGGCGAGCTAAATCCCGGCGATTGGTTCGGAGAAATCGCGGTTTTGCGCGGAGTTGAGCGTACCGCAACCGTGCGAACCCTCGAGGCGTGCACCCTCATCACGGTGCCCGCCACTGTGCTCGATAACCTCCTGATGGAAGACTTGGAGACCGGCTTGGCACTGGAGCAGACTGTTGCGCGCCGACTCGTCGCCTTGGAGGCGCGCTGACGTCCAAGCTGAGCCGGGCGTCGTCTGCTATCGCGCAACCTAGAATGTAAGCGCGACCCCTGCGCCAGCAGTCGATCCAGGGTTGTCAGCGTCGCGACCGGAAAACCCGACCCGTCCTGTCACAAATAGCCGACGCGCCACCGCCCAGGTCAACTCCACCTGAAATCGGAGCGCCTTGTTCGAGTCCTGCAACACACTCTCATGCACCACGACGCCGGCGAGACGCAGGCGCGGGCCGATGGGGGTCGACAATCCCAGCCGCAGGCGCTCCATCAACAGGTCGGCCGTGTCGACATCGTGCAGCCCAGCCCAGCTAGCGAATAGATTGGCGCCCGCTTCGTCGCCGATGTGTGCGGTCAGCCGATAGCCGAGACCAGCACCACCGTTGTGAATCGCCATCAACAGGTCCCCCGATGCCCGCAAGTAGTCGCCGGCGCGTAGCTCCAGCCCCGCGTGGCCGCCGTAGAGATTCATGGGACGGCTAGCCAAGGTCGTCTTTTGCGCTGTGCTCGTCCCGTCGGCGCCCTCATCCAGCCGCATCGCCCTACCCCACGTTGCGGTCGCCCCGAGCCGCCCCACCAGGAAGCCAAAGAACAGCCGTTCGAGGCCGATATCCACCCGCTGCCAGGCATCCTCTTCGCTGCCGTGCGAGGCTTGCGTCCACGAAGCACTGACGCGGTCACGGCGCTGCTGGGTCGACAAGATCTTGCCCCGCGTGACGCGCACGTTCATCGGTCGGCGAGGGGTCCGAAAGATCGGCCGAGTTACGCCGTGTTGATCGGTCGCTGCGAGGTAGTAGCTCAATCCTGGGACGACAACGCGTGCAGCGGGCACCTCCGCCCGCCACACCTCTGGAGAGATGCGGCGCATCTTGATCACGTCAAACGTGCCACCGCCGCGCGCACGAAAGAACACCACTGGCGCACGGTATCGCTTGTCGACCCGAGCAGAGAGCACCAGCGCACGTTTGTGGGTCCACCTGGTCGGTGGCTGATGGTCAACTCGGGCCCGGCGGCGATGCCGGGGAACACTGTCGATTCGCACCTCGTGCGGATGGGCCGCATGGGCAACCACGACGCGGTTGCGAGTGCCAGAGGCCGTCTTCACGGCGGCGCCAACGTAGTACTGCAGCACACGTTCGCGCGGTGGGGTCTGCCCGGGCTGAAGACGCGCAGTCCAGCGGCCATCAGCGGCTGCGGTCATCGGCAGGTCGGCAAACGGTCCTGCCCGACCCACGCGCCAACGCACGCGCGGAGCGCTCACCCCAGACGTGGCGACCAGCTCCACCCACAGGGACTTGCCCCAAGTGAGTCGCTTTGGCGGGCGATGCCAGACGCGCCACGGCCGATTTAGTGCCGATTTTACAGTGGATTTTTGCGTATCGGGCTTACCCAAAGCCCCATCTCTCCCAGGGCGCTTTGCACCGTAGAGGCGGGCCTCAGCAACCCAGCGCGGCTCCACGACCGCCCCGACCGGCACAGTTGGCGCCCCGTCGGGCAACTCCAAAATCACCCGATCGCCATGGCGAAACCGCACCTCTGCTTCGCACAATGGCAACCCACCCCCGGGCTCAAGAATCCAGACCACCATCTTCGGAACCCAACGTCCGGCGGCCGGGCCCTTCGCCTCGACACGACGACCTGCAATGTGGGTCACGCTCACGGAGCCGCGTTGGCTCGGGGCGACTGTGGCAACAGTCGCCTTGGCGGTACGCGTCCGAGGACGCGCTTGCGCGGCCCCCAACGGCCCGAGCGCTGCTGTCATCGACACACCGAGAACCAGAGTCTTCATCGCTCGGCGAAGGGGTGGCGCGTGACAGAGAATCCGGCGACTGGGTAACTGGTGACTGAGCAACGGATGGCGTCTGTGCATGGGGACCTCCTCGTTCGATAATCGCTAGGCACTTTGGTACCCGGATATGGACGCAGTAGCACCGATCAGGTGAAAATGCTGTGAACCTCGGGAATGCATCAACCCCGAATGGGTTCGTTTGGGGCGACACGACTCGATGCAACGGCGACGATGACACAGCGACACGGAGAGGGGATGACGCGAGCTGCGAATGGGGACGTCATTGTCGCCCAGGCCATCAGCAAACGCTTCGGCAAACAGCACGCGCTGCGCGGGGTCGACCTTCGTGTGGCGCGGGGGGCAGCTTTTGGGCTGATTGGCCCCAATGGCGCCGGCAAGACGACCTTCATCAAGGTCCTGCTCGGCATCACCCGACCTGACTCCGGCCAAATCTCGCTGTTGGGCAGCACGCCGGAGGATGTTTCTGCTCGCCGGCGTATCGGCTATTTGCCGGAGAACCTGCAGGTCCCTGCAGTGCTGTCGGCACGCGCCTTCCTGCGTAGCATCGCGCGGATTAAAGGGCTGACCGCCCATCTCAACACCTCTGAGAGTCGTCATCTGGTGGACGAGACCCTGCACCGCGTCGGCCTCAGCGAGCAGGCATGGGATCGGCGCATGGGCGGGTTCTCAAAGGGGATGCGGCAGCGGACTGGTCTCGCGGCTGCGTTGTTGGGGCAACCCGATCTCTTGGTGCTCGATGAGCCAACCGACGGCATCGACCCGCTTGGCCGCGCCGCGATTCGTGAGGTCATTGCACAGGAGACGCGCCGCGGCGCCACGGTCTTTCTCAACAGCCATCTGCTGGCGGAGACGGAGCGCATATGTGACGAAGTGGCGATCATGGCCGACGGTCGCATCGCGCGTGTTGGCGCCCTCGATGGCCTGCGTTCCCGTGACCGCTACTGCCTGACCCTCGTGGCCAATGACTGTGCGACGGTTGCTGTTCAATCCCGGGGATGGGCGATGCACACGCGGCCTGACGGCATGATACTGAGTACCATCAACGCAGCAGGACCAGCGGCCCTGTCGCAAACACTCGCTGCACTGTTGACCGAAGGCGTTTTGATCGCCGAGGTGCAGCATGATGTACGCGCCCTCGAGGACGTCCTTGCCGAAGCTGTTGGTGACAATCAAGACATCGGAGACAGGGGAGACGTCGGATGACGGTGTTGCATATCGCCTTCGACGTGGTGCGCGAAGCCGTCGCCCGGCGCCATCTCGCAGTCGTGTTCGCGCTCATCGCCGTCGCCCAAATCACCCTGGCAATGGCGCTCGATCTCGACATCGTCGGCGGCGCCATTGTTGCCTCGAGGCTATTCGGCTCCATAGCTGAACAGCCCAGCGCAACCGGCGGAGTGAGCGTCGGCGCCGAGGAGCAGCTTCGGCCTGTCTTTCGCGTGCTGGTGGGCGCCGTCTATCACTTGGGCGTGCTGTTCGGAATCGTCGCAACGGCTGACATCGCGGTAAAGAGCCTCTCCCCTGGCCGTGTCGAACTGCTGCTCAGCCTGCCGGTACGTCGAGCGGAACTGCTGCTCGGCACGTATCTCGGCGTCGCATTGATCGCCCTAGCTGGTTCCATTTTCGCGGTTGGCGGCTTCTCAGCCGTCCTGTTTTGGAAAGCCGGGTTTGCCACCACGGCCCCGTTCTTTGGCGCTCTGATGGCCGTTTTGGGCTTTGCGATCGTCTACAGCGCGATGCTGTTGGCGACCACGGTGGCCCGGTCTGCCGCGCTGGCGTCCGGCGTCGGCCTCGCCGTTTATCTGCTCAGCGTCATCGCCGATGACCGCGAAGAGGTGCGCTCTTGGTTCACGGCCGGCTGGGGGCGAGAGGTCGCCGCGTGGGTCATCGCGCCCCTGCCGCAACTGCGAACCCTCGGGCGGATTGGCCGCGACATCGCTGGTGGGCAAGCGTTTGACGGAGCCCAGCTGGCCGCCGCTGCAGCCGCTGCAGCCGCCTTCGCCGGGGCCTGTCTCATCGCAGCATTGTGGCAAGTCGAGAGACGGGATTGGTGACGAGATGAAACGAGGAAAGCAGGTCTCCCTGGGTCTCGCTCTGCTGATGTTGATTGCTGCGGCGACGTGGCTGGGCAAGGGTGTCTCACAGGACAGCCATGCCGAACCTCGCTTTCCGCGGGATGAGGTCGCCCATGCCGACGACCAGTCTGACGAGCCTGACCTCACAGGCTCCGTACCTGCTGCCAAGCCAGCCGGCCACCGTAGCCCGTCGCTGGTGTTGCCAGGCAACCTGCCTCCCCTCGGTGCTGCTGCAACCAGCTCTCGTCTGCTGCAACGAGCCATTGCCGGGCCAGGCCAAGGCCATCTGATGATGAACATCGGCACGCTGACGCGCAGCGACATCGCCCGTAAGCTGATCCGATGCCGCGGCGGGCGAGCGCTGGACGCGTTTGACCGCGTGCGCGCCAACACGGGACTGGATGTACAGCGGGACGTCGACCACATCGGTACCGGCATGGCTAGCGGAGTGATGGCGGTGAGCGGCCGACTGGCCGAGCTCAAGGTACCGGAGGGCGCAACCGCCTATGGAGACAACGCCAAGTTGTGGCAACTGGAAGGCACCAGTGGACCGCAAGATCCCAACCGCAAGCGCCGGCGCCACATTGGGCTCGTGGGCGACCAACTGCTGATTTTGGCCGATTCCCAAGAGGCGCTAAAACACGCGATCGACAGGGCCGAGAGTCGCGCGCCCGCTGCGCCGTTCACGGGCACAAATGGGGACATCCAAGGGCAACTGCTTGGCGATGATCTGTCGAGAATTCTGGGAAAACCCAACCCAGGAGAACAGCCAGTGGTCGCTGCGATGCGCAGGCTCGCTCAAAGCGCACAAGTGCGGATGAACATCGACAGAGACGTCGCCATGAGTCTCGATATCGACGCGGCGGGCGGCCAAAGTGACACGGAGCTAGCGCAGACCATTAAGGGCGGTATCGCGTTGATGCGGCAGGCGGCTCGGCGAACGAACAAAAAGCAACTGGAACGCCTGCTGGACCGTGCTCGTGTGCTGACCCCAGACGGCGGTGCCGTGGGGCTCGACCTCGCCGTGCCCGGCCCATGGATTCTGGCGCGATTTGGCTGCGACGCTGACGGCAACCCCACGCCCACTGGCGCTGCTGACACCGTTCCTGCTCCGAACAACGAGGCTGCTGACAGATAGCCAGCGTCGGCACTCAGCGCGAAATGGCCAACTCCATGGGCGAAAAACCAGGATCCACGACCCCCTTCGGCATGGCCGCGCCCGTGATCGCATCGAAGACATGGACGCCGCGCTGGCATTGCGGGTAATTGGCTTTCTTCACGCAATTATCGGGAAAAAAGAGCTGTTTCGACTGCAAATCTAGCGCCAACTCGTCGACTTCGTCATCCGCGAATGTGTTGTATGTGTCCTTGACCTTGCCGCCGTACAGGTTGAGGTGGGATGACGAACCAGCGGGGCCTGTCGCGGTGTGCGTGATGAACCAGTACAGCCCCTTTGCGACCACCTCAAATGCACCGACTTTGGCGCCGTTGTCGATTGGGAATTTGCTGACGACATAGGTCTTCAAGTCGACCTGCTCAATCCAGCCGCCGCCCTTCATCAGCAATTTGGGCTCAGCGATATAGAGCGTCTGACCCACGCAATCGACGGGCATATCCCACAGGGGAAGACCGCTGAGTGAGATCGCCTGCTTGCCTGCAGCGCCTGGGTCGGCATCGATGACGCGATCGGCACCCTTCTTCGACAGATCTACCAAAGCAAGCCCCGACCCCATCTTCGACGCAGCGCCAGTCTGATGGTTCACGCGCTGTAGTTGGACGAATACCCGCTGACCACAAAAGGCGAGCCGGTTGGCTTCTGGCAGACCGTCGCCATCGGCAAGACCGGCCAAATCGATGCTGTCCTGCGTGCCTTTCACCAAGTCGATGAGCAACAGTGTTGACTTCCCCCAAAGGCTCGCGACGGCCGTGTCGTCGCCCACCAACGCCACGTCACGTGGATCGCTTCCCTTGGGCAGAGAGACCGTCTGAATTACATTTAGCGTCTCCGCATCGACCACGCTGATCGCATGCACCGGGGCCGGATGGACCACGAGACAGCGACCGGCCCGGCAGCGTGCACTCACAGATTTGGCCTTCAGGGCAGCCGTCGCCACCACTTTCCACGGGGCGCTCAACTGTAGCGACGCGAGCTCTCCGTTTTTGCTCACCGCGAGAAGGCGGGGGGCTAACGATTGCTGGGCATCTGGATCTGCAGCGTCCGATCCGCTTTTTGCGTCACCCATCCCGTCTGCAGTCGAGGCCCCATCCGCGCTCGCCGCATCGTTCGGCCACTGGCCGCCATCTGACTCAGGGCCGGCGTCCTGTGACACCACATCATCCAACCCGGCATCGGCAATGGCGCCATCCGGACTCGACACATCCGGACTCGATACATCCGGACCCGACACGTCCGGACCCGATACGTCCGGACCCAACACATCCGCACCCGACGCATCCGGCCCCGACACGTCCGGACCCGACACATCCAAGACGGTCACGTCCTTTGCTGTGGCATCTCCTGCGGCGGTGTCGTGCGTCCCGGCGCTGTCCAAAGAGGCGCCTGCGTCACCCGCAACGCCCGCGTCCACCTGTGACGAAGGGGAGGTTGATTCGGCACATCCAAAACCCACTGCGACCATGACTGCAACAACAGCAATCGCACTGCCAAACCGAGGTGCGTCACTTGTTGGCTGACCAAGTTCGGGCAGACGGGGCGTCGAAAGCATGGAGACAAACAGGGATGTCATATTGAAGACTCCGTCGTCACTGACGTGGTGGGCGCGGCGATACACGATGCGGGGGCGGAGATGTTGCAGCGCAAGCTCTCGGCTACAGGAGGCGGGAGGCGAACAACGAGACGTTCGCCGGAGAGCACCATACCCATTTCGCTGCGTCGCGCTAGTCGACAAAGGGTAGCTCCGCGCGCCCCAAAGCTGCCATACTGTCCCAGGAGCACAAACGCGCACATCACAAGGTGAGCCCACCCCAGGAAGCCATGCCAATCGGCCATGCGAGCACAAATGCCTCAGCGATAGCGCATATGCCGCCTGCCGCCGACCGCGCCGACTGCATCTGCGAGCCCTGGCCGATGTTTCCTGGGGTCGACGCGAGCACATCCCTGCACCCGCTTTCTCAGGAGAGCGATGCTGTCAACTACGCGCGCGAACACGGCTACGTCGTCCTCAATGGCGTCGTCTCAGAAGCAGCCGTCTCAGCGCTCAAGGCCCGGGTTGTGGACCTGTGCGTGCAAAACGGACTGCTGGACTCCCATGGTGCCTTCGTGCCATCCGGCCTACCCCACCCGTCGCTGTACAGCGACCCACGGTGGATCGCGCTCCAGCAATCGGTCGTTCCGGATCCGGCTTTCATGGCGCTGGGCGATCACCCGGCCATCCTGCAGTTTCTGGCCGATGTACTCGGAGAGCCCGTGCGATCGCGATGCGGAGATATCTGTCGTATCGCGCCTGCCGGCAGCCCGGTGCAGACCACGCGCCCCCACCAAGACGACTGGTATTTGAACGGCCCACCTCTCGCCTGGACAGCCTGGTTTCCCCTGGACCCGTGCCCGCCAGATCACGGCGGTCTGGGTCTGTTGCCGAAAACACACGAGCGCGGTCTACGCCCCCATCAGGGCCAGGTTTCAGGGGAAGCCGGGTGCGAAACCGCGCCGGATGAGTGCTGGCACATGGGCACCGTGAACCCCGGTGATGTCGTTGTGTTTCACTGTCGCACGGTGCATCGCGCATGGCACAACCTGAGCCCCCATGCCGCCCGTTTGTCGGTGGACTTTCGCTACCTGCCCACTTCAATCGACCTCACCACACTCTCTCCCGCGCCAGTAGGTTCATGACTACTCCCATCATGCTACTCATCGCCATCGCGCTGGCCGGCTGCTCCTCGGCCGGGCAGGCAAAACCACCCCAAAACGACGCCGTCGACGGGGTCACCGCGGACAGTTCACCAGCGGACGCGGTGGCCGGTGACGCGATGGCCAGTGACGCGAGTGTCGACAGCCTCGACCTCGGAGATGCGGCACAATCCCATCAATCACCGCTGCCATGCACATCGTGGGGCGCACCGGTCGAGACCGGTCAGGTCAAGGAGCTCAACGAACTCTCCGGTCTAGCTCTCAGTCATCAGGGTTGGCTTTGGGCGCACAATGATTCCGGAGAGAAAACCGGCCGGCTCCTCTTGCTCGATACGACTGGCCAGCCGCGTGCCGAGTTGACCTTGCCCGGCGTGACCCCCGTCGATTGGGAGGATATCGCTGCTGGGCCCTGCGGCCCGTCGCCAAGTCCAAAGCGCTGTCTCTGGGTGGGCGATATCGGCGACAACGGCCACAAACGAAAAGGCGTGGCGATCCTTCGCATCGAAGAGCCGACCACCCTACCGGCTGCAGCAACGCTCTCTCACTGGGTGGCCAAAGTGGGCACCGTCACAGAATTTCACTTCAACTATGGGAAGGAAGGCGACAATCCGCATCGACCTGACGCGGAAGCGCTCGCCGTGCTGAGTGATGGACGCCTCATCGTCGCAACGAAACGAGACGATGGATCATCCCGCCTGTATCGCGTCACGCCTGGGGCCAAGGAGGCCAACGCCGAACTACTCGGCACGTTGGACGTCTCGGACCCGCCGCTGACCAGCGGTCTATCGCTCCGTGTAACGGCTGCTGACCTCGTCACGGACAGCCGGCTGGTCGTTCGAACCTACTATCGCGCCTGGGTCGTCGACTTCAGCCTGCCGCTGACCGCTCCAGCCGCCGAACTTGGCGATGTCATCTCAGCGGCGAAGCGAACAGGGCTGAAGACTGGCTTTGACGTGCAGGGCGAGGCGATGACCCGCGACGGCAGCGGAGGGTTCTGGCATACCTCCGAACTGGCGTCGCAGCCGCTCTGGCGCATCCCCTGCGCGACGCGCAAGTAGGAGTTCGCATGGGCCAAGTGCTCTTGATTCGCCACGGGCAGGCCGGTTTCGGCACCGCCAACTACGACCAACTCAGCGAAGCCGGGCACCGGCAAGCGCGCATCACGGGCGCCGCTTGGCGCGGCTGCGTCGCCATCGATCAGGTCATCAGCGGCACAATGCGACGGCACAAAGAGACAGCAGCCGGCTTCGCCGAGACTTTCGGCACGCTACCGGACGCCCGCCTAGACGCTGGATTTGACGAGTTCGATCATGAGGGCGTATTGCGCGCTCAATACCCGGATCTGCGGCATCCAAGCGCGATTCGAGCTTGGCTGAAACAACAACCTGACCCCAAGGGCGCGTTTCGGGACGCCTTTAATGTGGCGATTTCCCACTGGGTTGCGGGCGACTCGACGCGGCCCTACACGGAGACGTTTGCTCAGTTCGTAGCGCGAACTACGGCGGCACTCGATCGCCTCGGCGCCGCTCTCGGAGAGCGCGAATCTGCCGTCGTGTTTACCTCTGGTGGCGTGATCAGCGCGCTGGCCCTATCGATCGTGGGACTGCCTGGAAGCGACCTGTTCAAGTTCACCCTCGAACTGACCAATGGCAGCGTCACCCGCCTCAGGCGTGCAGATGGTGAGTGGCGACTGGGTTCATTCAACGAACACGCACACCTACTGGGCCATGAGCCTCCTGCGCTGACACGCCTGTAGGGCGACGACGCGGGATTGTTGAGACGGGGGCTGCCGCTCCGGGCGACTTGGGCTACCCTGCGCCGCGAGAGGAGCCCATGGGCGAAATTCGGCCAGATCAGGATACCGTTGCACCGACCGACTCTGCCCCTACCAATGGGGTTGATTCGATACATCAATTGCGTCCCGGCGACCTAATTGACGGCGCCTACGTGGTTGAACGATTTGTCGCTGGCGGAGGCATGGGCGAGGTCTATCTCGCCAGGGACAATCGCCTCGACCGGCGCGTCGCTATCAAGCTCCTACACGCCGAGGTTGCTCACGATATCGAGAGCACGGGGCGCTTTCAGCGCGAGGCGCGCGTGCTGTCCCGCGTTGTCCACCCCAACGTTGTTGCGATCTACGGTTTTGGAAAGCACGGTACCGCCTGGTACATCGCCATGGAATACGTCGATGGACCCAGCCTCGAAGAGGTGCTCGACGAGCGCGGCCATTTGCCGCTGGGAGACGCGGTCAGTGTGACCCGACAGGTCGCCGGCGGCCTCGCAGAAGCCCACGCCCACGGCATCATTCACCGAGACATCAAGCCCGGAAACGTGCTGCTACGAAAGCTGGCCTCCGGCGCACTGTTGGCAAAGGTGGTGGATTTTGGGCTCGCTCGCGCATTCGGTGGCGACGCAGAAACGGTTCGCGATCCGCACGTCACGGCGGCCAACACGCTGCTGGGCACGCCTGCCTACATGGCCCCCGAGCAGATCCAAGGCCAGCCGCTCGACGGGCGCTGCGACCTCTACGCGCTCGCCATTCTGAGCTACAAAATGCTCTGCGGGAACCTGCCGATCTACCGCTCCGGCATGCAGAGCCTGCTCATCGCCCATTTGGTGGACGTGCCCAAGCCGCTGCCGAGCCTGCCCGAAGCACAGCCGCAGGTCGTGGAGATGATCGATGCGGAGCTGCAGCGTGCGCTCGCCAAGCTGCCGGACGACCGACACGAGAGCGTGTTGCAGTTTGCGGACGAACTGGAACGGTCGGCAGGACTCAACTCTCGACAACATGCCAGCGAATCGATCCCCTGCCCCGCGTGCAGCCATCAAGGTCAGCTAGGTAGCGCCTACTGCGAGGCTTGTGGCTCTGCACTCCCCTTATCGCATTGCCCCGGCTGCAGCACACAGCGCCGAGGCGAACGCTATTTCTGCGTCGTCTGCGGCACCTCGCTGCTGATGCCAACGAGACGTTCGGTGCGCGAGGGCGAAGCAGCGATGCTCGATCCGGCTGTCGATGTGACGGCCGCAACTGTGTCTGTCGGCATCGTGCAAGCGTCCAACCCGGGAGAATTGGCCGCCAGCTTCGCAGCAGCAATCGAACGAGAGGGCGGACGTCCACTCGCCGTCCTCGGCAACGAACTCATCGCCGTCTTCGGGCTCGGCGGCATGCGTGACGGCGAGGTGGTGGCGGCGATTGACACCGCGCTGGTCTTGCTGCGGACAGCCGAGCAAGAAGGCGCGGCCATTCGCGTTGGCGTCGGCCTGGGCCCCGTGCACACGCGTGGCGTTGGTGTCGCTTGGGGTACGGCCTGGGCTGGTGGCGCGGCGATCGAGCAAGCGCGCCATGCCTCAGCCAACGCCGCGCCCGGCGAGCTGATGCTCACGGCCGATGTCTGGCGTGAGGTGCGCGGCACGTTCGCTTCGGAGACCGCAGGTCAGTATCGCCGAGTAACGCGCCACAGGGGCCGACGGCATCGGCGGCCGACCTGGGGATTCACCACCGGTCACGAGGTGCTCGTCGCCCGCGAGCTCGCCCTATCGCAGTTGATCAATGTAGCCAACAGAGTCCGGCGCAACGACACGTTAATGGTCACGGCCATCCACGGAGCGGCGGGATGCGGCAAGAGCAGCCTCATGACGACGCTCATCGAGCAATTGCGTCAGGGTGACGGCGGTTGGCGGCCCGAGGGGGCGCGCTGCTCGGCCATTGGCTTGCCGCGGCCGTATGAGCCCTTTGCTGACATTCTCCACGCACATGCTGACCTCCTACCCAGCGGTCGCCTCGCCAACCTTCCAGGGCTGGCCGACGGTAGCGGCGATGCCCAGCTGCGCCGGCGTCTCGACTCTCTGAGCCGGCTCATGGGTGTCGGCGCCGATGAGACCGTGCTGTTAAAAGCTGCACGACCCGCTACAGATGCCGAGCGCGATGGCGCGTTTGAGGCTTATGCGGCCTTTTTGCGGGGTCTTCCTGGTCCGCTGGCTTTGGTTGTGGACGATTTGCACCACGCTCGTGAGACGACGCTCGATTTGCTCGACCACGTGATCCGAGCCTGCGCGGACCGCCCGATTTTGGTGGTCCTTGGGCTAGATGCGTCCCGTGCCGACGAACTGCTAGGCCGCCTCCCCATCGCCCCCACGCGCATCGTTGCGGTCGAGGTGCCACCACTCGATGTCGCCGAGACGCGGACGATGCTGTCGACGCTGCTCGGCTCCAATGATGTGCCTGCGGGTCTCGCCGAGCAGGTGCGTGAGTTTAGCGACGGCATTCCAGCTCGGGTTGAGGAAGTCGTTGACAGTCTTCGGGACGAAGGCGCCATCGTACAAAGGGCCGCTGGTTGGGCCTTGGAGAGCGGCGCGGACATTCGCGCCGTTCTGGCGCGCTCGCTGAGCGATCTCGTGCGGAGCCGTATCGGTCGACTCCCGCCAGCGGAACGCGAACTGATCGAAGCGCTCGCCGTGGCCAGTACGCCCGTGCCCATCGCCTTGCTCTCCGCGATGCTCGGTCGCTTGGTCGATGAGACTGAGGTTGACGCACTGTGCCGCAAGGCCATGGTGGTTCGATCCAGCAAACGACGATTTGGGGCCGAGCCCGAATTACGGTTGCGTCAACGCATCGTTGCCGAAGTGGTGGGCGAGAGCGCGCCGGCGGCCCGCGCCATGCACGAACGCGCCGCCCGCTGGATGATGGGGTTTGCGGGCACGCGACCGCCTGGATTCGGTGCGATGCTCGCCCGACATTTCCAATTGGCAGACGATCACGCCCAAGCGACCCGCTACTTGCTCAAGGCCGGGCAAGAGGCGCTGCGAGCGTTTGCAAATCGTGACGCTCTTGAGGCGATGCGCGCCGCAGTGAACACGGCAGAGCGCTGGCGCGCGGACGAGGACGCTGCGGAAGAAGCACGCAACCTGCTCCTGGAGGCGACGTTAGGCGTGGCGGAGGTCGGCTTCCATGTTGGCGCGCTCGATGCCTCGCTGGAGGCCGCGAATCAAGCTGTGCAGTTGTCCGGCGGAGCGACGCCGTCAGCGGTCTTTGCAAGGTCGCGCGCAGCCATCGTGCAGGCAGAGGTCCGGTCTCGCCGGGGCGACTACCGCGGCGCGCTCACAGCGTTGGAGCGTGCATCAGATGCCGAAGAGGCGGGAATTCCCGGTATTGGGCTGGCCGCCATCGCTGCAGGTCGACGTGCGATGGTGCTGCTACGTGCAGGCGAAACAGAAGCAAGTCGCGTGCTGGCAAAGGACGCACTGCTACGATTCGAAGACGCAGTCCCAACCCAAGATGTGCAGAACGGCCTCGGCCGCCTGCGCACCGTCCTCGGGCACCTGGCCACGCGTCGGCGCGACTTGGATGCAGCAGTGACCCACTACCACCAAGCCCGGGGACACCATGATCGAGGCGGCGACCGGGTTGGCGCGGCCATCGCACTGCTATCGGTCGGCAATGCCGCCTACATCGCTCAGGATTTGGGCCGGGCCGAGCAGGTCTACCGGGACGTCGCCGCCCTTTGCCAAGCCATCGACTATCTACAGGGCGTGGCAACCGCACGCACAAACCTGGGCAACGTACTGCTAGACAATCAGCGCATCAACGAGGCGTTGGCTGAACTTATCGCAGCAGAAACCGCCATGCGCCGCATGGACGCCCTCGACACGTTGCCAGAAACCCTACGACTCATTGCCCTGTGCCGCCTCGCACTTGGAGACTTGGCAGCTGCAGTGTCGTCCGCCTCTGAGGCGGTCGCCATCGCACGTGAGACCGGTAACGAGCGCCTTGAAGTTGCTGCTCAAGCCGCACTCGACGAAGCCGAATCCGCCGCGGAACGGGCCGAACAGCCCTAACGCCTATGGGGCGCGACGAATTCTCGATCCTACCCATGTCTCTGCTGGCTCTCCTCTCTCATTGGGGGCGCTCAAAGCGGTCTATAAGCGGGAAGTCACACCGGTTGTGGCAGCGCGGAGCGGTGAGGTGTATGGTCTTGCTCGGCAACTCGAAGTCGCGCGGCAGTTTTTCACGCTGCCCAGCGCCGTCGCGGCCTGTGACGGATACCCACCTGATTGGAGAACCATGCGCCTGCACGCTCGCCCGACCCGCCACACCACACACATCATTTGCCTTTCCCTCATTGTTGGGTTGGTGATGGGTGCTTGCGGCAACACCCAACCCAACCAGCCTGCGGTCACGGATACGGGCCTCGTGATCACCCCGGGAGCCGACGCAACAGACACTGCGACGGCAGCTGTCACGGACACCGCCACGAGCGGCTCTGCGGATACAAGCAAAGCCGCCGACACTGTGACACCCGCGCCAGACACGTCCGCTCCAGCGGCCGACGTTGCCGAAGACACCGGCCCAATTGGCACCCACACCTGCCAAAAGGCATCGGGGTGCAAGGGCTTCACGCAGACACCTTACTGTGCGTTGCTTCAGGGTTACTGCGTGGAGTGCATCACAAACCTTCACTGCAGCAAGACGACTGGCAACTGCGAGAACTACAAGTGTACGGACATCAAATGCGTCCCTGGGTCGAGCGTCTGCAAGAATGGGTTCGTCTCCATCTGCAAAGCCGATGGGAAGACGTGGGACTACAAGACCTGCCCAGACAACACGCCCCACTGCGTCGCCGGCAAATGCGCGCTGTGCCAGCCCAACCAGACGTTCTGTGCGCCGCCGCCGAACCCGAATTTACCCAGCAAATCAGTGTTAAAGTGCAACGGCACAGGCGGAGACGCCGACTTTGTGATGGCCTGTAGCGGCTCGACCACATGCATCGATGGCAAGTGTCAGCTCTGCACCCCTGCCCTACAAAAATGCGACGGTCAGAAGGCGCTGCGCTGCAAAGACGATGGCTCTGGCTGGGCCGTAAAGTCCGACTGTGGCGCCAAAGGGCTCGCCTGCCTCAGCGGCTTGTGCGTCGACCCGTGCGGGGCGGACTTCAAAAGCAACACGGCGGTGGGCTGTGACTACTGGGCCGTGGATCTGGACAACGCGCAGGTGCCCTGCGGCGCCAAGCTGTGCGATGCCCAGAATATGCAGTACTCACTCATTGTTTCGAACACCAAACTCAAGCCCGCAACGGTGACGGTGACCACAGGCGCAGGCAAGTCTGCCAAATACTTGGTGCCCAGCGGCGATTTGCAGATCATCAACCTGCCGGGCGGCGCCCTTGGCGGAAAGCCACTCAACATCGACGGAAGCGGCATTAGTACAAATGCCTACCGCATACAAAGCAATGTACCAATCGTCGCTTATCAGTTTAACCCGTTACAAAACTATGATGTTTTCAGCAACGACGCATCGTTGCTGCTCCCGACCAATGCGCTCGGCAAAGAGTACTTCGCCATGAGTCGTCAGCAGAACTTCAACAACCTACGGGGCTACGTGACCATCGTGGCCACCGCTGCTGGCAAGACCAATGTGACGGTACAGCCGACCTGCAAAACTCTGCCGGGCAAGGGCATTCCAGCGCTGACCAAGGGACAAATCGCGCAGGTATCGCTCAGCCAAGGCGAAGTGCTCAACATCGAAACGAACGAGATTGGGGCTGACCTCACAGGGACGTGGATCAAGGCTGACAAGCCCATCTCAGTCTTCGGCGGCTCTGAGGGTGCCAACGTGCCTGACACCAACAAGTGCGTCATCGCCAAGGGAGCCAAACAAGGCACCTGCGCTCACCAAGGTTGGCCTTGCACCACCAACCAAGACTGCCCTGTCACCTGCTGTGCTGACCACCTGGAGGAGCAGCTCATCCCGGTTTCTTCTTGGGGCACGACATACGTCGCGAGCAAGCTCAAGCCCCGAGGCAAGGAAAAGGACGTCTGGCGCGTGCTCGCCTCGCAGGACGGTACCCAGATCAACACCGACCCGCCACAGGGCGTCATCCCTGTGCTGAAGAAGGGCGAGTTCTTCGAGTTCGAGTCCAAGGGTGACTTTGTCATGCTGGCGAGCAAGCCCATCTCCGTGGGGCAATTCATGGCGTCGGCCAACGCTCCGAACGCCAACAACGACACCTGCAGCGCCAAGTTCTCCGGCTCAAAGGTGTGCGGCTACCACATGAACCAACTGGGTGAGCCCATCATGTGCACAAGCAACGCCACGTGCCCCAACATCAAGGAGGCTGGCGACGCAAAAATCGGCGATCCAGCGTTCATCCTCGCGATGCCCACGGACCGCTACCTCAAGGAATACGTGGTCTTGGTACCGAAGAATTACAAAGAGAGCTACATCAACATCGTGGGCCCTGCAAATGCACAGGTATTAGTTGACAACCAAGCGGTCAACCCCTCGACCTGGAGCATCTTTTCTGGTGGAAAATGGAAGGCGACGCGCATGGCTATGAAGCCTGGCACCCACAAGGTCAAGGCGTCGGTCCCCGTGGGCTTGCTCGTTTATGGCTATGACAACTATGTGAGCTACGGCTTCCCCGGCGGAATGGCGCTGAAGTAGAGGCGAAACGAAAGACTGACAGGGCCCCCTGGCGTGCCCCCATGCTTCCCGCTTTGAGGCACGGACCGGACTGCTAGAGTCTCTCCGCTCGGGGCGGCCTGCATCGTCATTGCAGGCCCCTCACCACGCAATTGGGCAGCATCGTCCACGGTTGTCCTAGCCCCTCAAGTAGTTGGTCCCGACGATGGCCATTCGAGGTTTGTAGACGGATCGCCGATGATGCGGCTCGCTCGTTGATGCAACCATGAACTTCGTGGCCAAGGTGCGAAACCGTTGACATCGTAGGCTATGCTGAAGACGAGCATGCAGAATCAGGACAAGCCAGGAGCGAGCCGAGGCGATTCGTATCAGCTGCAACCCGGCTTGAGGTTGTGCTGGCAGAAGCCGAATAGGCAGGTATCCAACGTACACTTGTTCTGGTCGTCGCACTGCGAGGTCGTTGTGCACTTTTCGACCGTGCAACCGGGCTTGTTGGTGTAAATGCACTTGCCGGTGTAGGACTGGCAGTAGTCATTTGTGCACGGATTGTAGTCATTGCAGGTGATCGGGACCGTCTGGCACTTGTTGCCAACACACGGGTTTGATGTGCACTTCTTCTTGTCGTCACAGTCGCTCTTCGACTTGCAGTACTTGCCGGTCACGCAGTTGTTGATGTTGGTGTGCGAGCACTTGCCGGTGAACGAGCTGCAGTAGTCGTTGGTACACGGTTTCTTGTCATCGCAGTCCGCCACGCTCTTGCACTTCGGTGCGGTCGGGTCGCAGTTGGGGATCGTCGAGTTGTAGCACTTGCCACTGAAGTTGGAGCAGGTGTCGTAGGTGCACGGATCACCGTCGTTGCAATCCTCCTTTGCGCTGCATTTTCCGACGCTGCAGCCGGCGATGGGAGAGAAGACGCACTTGCCTGTGTTGTTGTCGCAGGCGTCGAATGTGCAGGCGTTGTTGTCGTTGCAGTTCTTGATGCTCGACTTACACACCCCGCCCGAGCAGTAGGACGTGATGCAGGGGCTGTTGTCAGCGCACTGCGTGGAGTTCTTGCAGCCGCTGCCACAATTGGGGATCTTCGCGTGGGAGCAGCCGCCCTTTGCTGGATCGCAGACGTCGTAGGTGCAGGGCTTTCCGTCGAAGCAGTTCACTTTGTTGTACTGACATTTTCCCTTAAAGACGCCGGTGGTTCCACACTTGTCGGTTGTGCAAGGGTTCGTATCTTTACAGTGACTGTCGCTAGTGCACTGGTCGCAGCCGCCGCCCAATATCGGTTTGGACTGGCACTTGCCGATACCATTCGCCAATTTACCAGTACAGGCCGTCTTGGTGCACTTGTTGCCGTCGTCGCAGTGTGAGTCTGTCTTGCACTGCTTGCAGCCCGGCGTAGCCGAATGGGTGCAGAAGCCCTTGGTGCAGGTATCGGTGGTGCAGGGGTTCAGGTCTGTGCAGGCGCCGCTCGACGTGCACGCCTTGCAGCCGACGATAGGTGTGAAACTGCATTTTCCGTCGTCGCCGCAGGTGTCTTTGGTGCATGGGTTGTTGTCGTTACAAGCCGCACCTGTCTGGCAGCCCGTTCCGCCGCAACCCGGCACTGCCGCGACGCTGCAGACGCCGGCGTCGCTACAGGTTGCTTGCATGCATGGCGCGCCCGGTTGCGGGCAGTCCTTCGCCGACTTGCACTGCTTGGCCGGGCAGTCGTCGAGCGTCACATGGCTACATTTGCCATCTGCGCCACAGGTGTCCTGGGTGCAGGGATTGTTGTCGTCACAGGCTGAATGGCTCTGGCAGCCGCCTCCGCATCCAGGGATGGCCGAGTGCACGCACGCCCCCTGACCATTGGCACCGGCTTTCGCATCGCACTTGTCTGCGGTGCATTTGTTCTTGTCGTCGCAGTCCGCTTCGATGAGCGCAGCGCACTTGCCCGACGCGCAGGCGGATTTCAGCGTGCATGCGTTGCCGTCATCACAAGCCTTGCCCTGTTTGGCCGGCACCAAGCTGCACTTGCCGGTTTGCGACTGACAGACCGAAGCGAGGCACGGTTGCTTGGAGTCGGGACAGACCACCTCGGCCTTGGGATTGACCTCGCACTTGCCGCCAATACAGGCCAGCGGCTTGCATTTGTCGCCGGCGGGCGCTCCGTCAGCGCCCACTTGGCACTCACCGTCATTGCTGCAGCCGCAGGTGTTGATACCCGAGGCGCACTTGCCCAGACCGTTACAAGCGTCCTTCGCGGTGCACTTATTGCCGTCATCGCACGGCACGCCCGCTTTCCCTGGCCCAGAGGCGCACCCCTTCTTCGCGTCACACGCCGATTGCGTACACGGGTTTCCGTCGTCGCACAGCCCATTCGCCGGCCAGAACATCCAACCCTGCCGTGGTTGGCA
>JAGSHB010000116.1 GCA_023954815.1 Myxococcales bacterium
GAGGTCGTCAAAGCGCGGGACATGGTGGTGAGCGTCGACCATCCGCGCCTCGGTGAGCTGCGGCTGCCGGGCGTGCCGGTGAAGCTGCAGAACGCGCGGACGGGCGTCTGGCGGCACCCACCGGAGCTCGGCGAGCACACGGACGAGGTGTAGGTGTTTGCCGAGCCGGCTCCTCAGACTACCGCTCGTTGCGCCGGCCGGCTTTGATTTCGGCGCGGATGGGCGACAAATACTGCGTCTCCAGTTCATCTCGGTAGAGCAGATTGTAGGTCTCAAAAGGGATGAGCCGCCCGTCTGGCTGCACGATATGCACGCAGGACTTCTTCACGCTGCGCACGTCCAAATCCCACGCGTCGGCGAAACTCATGATGATGACGCGGAACAGGTCGCGGTACCCAAAACCATCCGGTGCGTCGACTTTGGGCAAGCAGCACAGCAGTTGCCGCAGCGACTCGGTGCCGGACTCCGGGCCATGGGCGGTGCTGAGCATGTCGAAGAGCGCGTTCTGCACGGCTGGCTCGGTCTCGTAGGTGATGGTGTTGCGGGCCGCCTCGATGAGCACCTCTTTCGGGATCATGCCGGTGAGCGGGAGGGCACCGTCACGCGTCTTGAGGGCATAGGCCATGGCGATGGCGTCCGGGTGACACGGCACCGGCATCACGTCTTCAGGCGCAAAGACGGTGGTCTGCTCGAGGATCTGGCGACGCACCTCTGTCAGGGTCAGCCGGTCGCTACCGGGGTCGTAGTTGTCTGTGCGACCAGCCTGCTGGATCGGCTGAAAAGTCACCCCACGGACGCTCGGTTGGGTCAGCGCCCAGTCGACTATTTTGCCGATTTCCCGGTCATTTAGCCCCTTTTTGACTGTGCAAACCAGGGTGCAGCTGATGTCGAGCTCGTTGCAGATCTCCACCGCCTGCAGGCGCGATCTACGCAGGTCAGCGCCGCGCAATTCCATCAGCGCGTCCCGCTCGAAGCTGTCGAACTGCAGATAGAGCTCAAAACGGGGGCGATAGGTGGCGAGGCGCTCGGCGAAGGCCCTGTCCGTCACCAGCCGCAGGCCGTTGGTGTTGACCATGATGTGCTTGATGGGCCGGGCAAAGGCGGCGTCCAAGATGGCGAAGAACTCGGGATGCAGGGTCGGTTCACCGCCCGAGAGCTGCACCACATCCGGCTCGCCTTCGTTGCGAACGATGGCATCGAGCATGCCCTCAATGGTCGCCAAACTACGCTGCGTGGTGCGATGGGTGCCGCTGCCGGCGTAGCAAATCGGGCAGGTGAGGTTGCACTTGTCGGTCAGCTCGACGATGCACAGGCAGCCATGCTGCTCGTGGTCACTGCAGATGCCGCAATCGTAAGGACAGCCATAATCGACGGGGGTATTGAAGCGCTCCGGCATCTCCGAAGCCTTGACGAACACCTCCCGCGCCATGCGGTAGTAGGCCTCGTCATCCGCCATCAGCACCTTGAACTGGCCGTGCTGCGGGCAGCGTTTGTGCATCCACACGCCTTGGTCGCGAAAGAGGATTTTGCCCTCCACCTTGCGCAGGCACTCAGGGCACAGGCTGAGACACGTGTCATAGTAGCGATACGGTCGAGTACGGGTCATGGCCGGAGCGTACATGAGTTGTGCTTGCTGGGGGAGACGGTCGGTCCAGGACCGTTGCACCCGTGCGATGTCCGATGCAGTCTTGCCGCCCAGGCGCAGTTGGCCTCTGAGGCGATGAAGCGCGGGCGGAGGCAGTGCGATGCGTGAGATTTTTGAACGGCTCAAAGTCGTGCCCATGGCCGATGTGCTGGTTCATGAGGGTGTGGTCGACAGGCAGGTCGCCCGCATCAGCGACTATGTGCAGCACGACGGGGTGATGAAAAATCCCATCGTGGTGGCCGAGGTCGAAGACGAGACGAACCAGGGCGGCCACTACATCGTGCTCGACGGGATGCACCGCGTGCAGGCGATGAGTCAGCTCGGCTGCCGCGATATCCTGGTGTTTGTGGCGGAGTACTGGTCGACCTCCATCCGGCTCAAGTCTTGGGATGCCCTGTTACTCGACCCGGTCGACCCCAAGGCCCTCATCACCGAGCTGTTTTCCAAGGACGAGGTGCGGGTCGGCAAGGTCCGTACCGAAGAGCAGGCCCGCGAGCGCATCTACGGCCGTGATTTGGCCATGGCCTTTACCACCCGCGGCGGCGAGACCATGGGGGTCCGGGTGCTGGGCGATGAGGGCTCGACGCTCAGCCGCATCGTGCACGTGCTCACCCGTATCGAAGAGAAGTTCGATGAGTTGGGCACCCGTGTGGTCTACGCGCCCAGCAGTAAATCCGGCACGGACCTGGCAGCTCAGGACGCGTCGGTGCTCTTCTTGCGGCCGCTGTTTTCCAAGCAAGAGGTCCTGCAACGGACCCTCGCCGGCAAGCTGTTTCCGCGCAAATCGACCCGTTTTCTGGTGCCTGAGCGCCCATTGCGCGTGGATTTTCACCTGACGGTGCTGCAGGCGGATCTGGATTTGGCCATCAAGAACCAGCTGCTCGACGGCCACCTGCGCTGGTGTTGGGAAAACAACAAGGTGCGGTACTACCCGGAGCCGGTGTTTGTCTTTGGCGACTGATACCGGCGCGCCCGCAGGCCGAATCCCACAGGAAATGACATGACCGAATCGACTGTCGCGGCCCCCAAACGCGAGATAACCCTGATGGGCTACATCTCCCTGCTGATCGGCGCTGGCTGCTTGCTCATCGCTGGGATTGGCGTCGTCAACACGGCCATGGATCTGGACCTGGTGCTGCGTGTCTCGGGCGCGAAGACGCCGCTACCGAACTCTTACGATGTCAGCGGTGGATTGGCGGCGGTGGGCCTGTTGATTATCGGCCTGACGCTCTTCGGCGGCTTCGTTCGCGACAAATTCGCCAATGCGAAGGGCAAGCCCCTGGTGCGGGTCGCGATTTTGGCGGTGGCGGCGACGTTCCTGCTCGTCGCTGGTCGTGCGGTGCAGGTGGTGGCGCTGGTCAACACCTACGGCAGCATGCTCGCGTATTATGCGACCGACGGCGACCTCGATGACGTGAAGTCGGAGCTGGCGAAGTCCCCCTCGGTCTCGGAGTTGGACAGCGCTGTGAGTCGGGCCGCGCAGTACAACAACGCGGGCGCGCTGAAGCTGCTCTTGGCCGCAGGCGCGAACTTCAAGGATGAGTCCAGCGACCCGGAGATTCGGCGGTGCGCGCTGGGCAGCAACCTGGCGTTCGTGAAGGTAGCTGTCGACCACGGCGTTACGCCCCAGACCTGCGCCAACGGTGAGGCGATGGTGCATGGGTTTGTCGACGGTAAGACGGACGATGCTGAGACGGCGAAGATCGTGAAGCTGCTCATCGGTGCGGGGTTTTCAGTCGCCGCCAAACCCGAGTATGAAAAACGGACCGCGCTCGAGGTCGCCAAGGAGCGCGAGATGCCGCTGACCGCCGCTGCGCTGTCGGGCCAATAGCCTCACCCGCACTTGTGTTGGCTTCGGGTCAGCCACAACTTGACCGGTCCGTGCAGCGGTATCGCCCAATCGCCCTGCCCATCGTCAAGACCTCGCGGCGCGGCGACTCGCAATGGCTGCGGCTGCGGCGGGAGCAGACGAGATGAGGAGCCGTCCCAATACGCCCAAACCCCTACGGCTTGCCCCAAATCACGGGCACAAAGCCCGCTGGCAGCTTCGGTTTGCTGCTCACGCTGAAGCGCTCCGGCAACAGTCCTGAGGTCCGGTAGGTCACATCCACGTACATCACCGTGTGAGCCGCCGTCGGGAAGAGCGCCAGCTTGCTCCACACGCCGCCGGCGCCTTTGGTCAGCTGCACGTCGCCCCACAGCTTCGCCTTGTCATTGCTCCACCACACCCGCACATCGTCGATGGTTAGCTTGCTGCCGCCTGGGTCCACCACCGCCGTGATCATCGTCGCGGCGCCCACGGCCTGGGACTGAAACGTGGGGGTCTTGGGGATAGTGGTGTAGTTGGCGTCCGTCTTGAACCAATGCCGGAACCACGCGCGCTGGGCGCCCTCGGCTCGCATGGCAGCCCGCTTGGTGATGGCCCCAGGCCCGCCTGGCAGGGCCTTGCCGTAGACTTGGTAGACCCCGTGGTCGTAGTTGCCGGCGATGCTCATCCGCTTGTGGGTCCCCGGCCATGCATTCCAGGTCTTCAAATGGGCGTTGAGCGGGAAGAACTCATCGCTGGAGCCGTTGACCAAGAACAGATGCCCCTTGGCCTTGGCCAGCGCGACCGACGGCGCCACCAGGTCGCTGATGAGCTTTTTCCACTGCGGGCTCTGGGTCGTCAGGCCGGCGACTTTGAGTAGGGCGTGTTGCCACGCGTTGGGGCTCTTGACCGCCTCCTCCCAACCAAGCACCCCTGAGAGCGGCACCGACACTTTGATGCGGGGGTCTTGGCCCGATGCCAGCCACGTCGCCACGCCGCCGCCGCTGTAGCCGGTCATGCCGAGACGCGTCGCATCGACGTCTTTGCGGGTCTCTAGGCAGGTCACCCCGCGCATGGCCGCCATGGTGTGGCCCCAAAACCAGGTGCCTCGGGTGTCTGGGATCACATCGAACATCCGACCGTTCTTGTTGTGACCCGCCGGCAGCCCTTCAGATGTGTTGGTCTTGTCGGTGCCGCCGCCCGGGCCGGTGTACGCGATGACGAACATGCCGGTGGTGGCCGCGACGCCAGTGGCGTGGGTCTCCTTGGCGTAGCCGCCGAGGCCGTGGGCTTGCACGATGCCGGGTAGGACTTTGCTGCCCTTGGGCCGCGCCGCGAACGCCTTGATTTTGATCTGCTTGAGCTTGCCCGCGATGGACTCAAACGAGATGTAGGTGACGTCCCATACGTCCAGGGACACCCCGCTTTTGATGGCGCTGCGCTTGTTGTAAAAGGTGCATTTTGCAGTTGATTTGTCGGAGATCAACCCGAAATCCCAAGTCTTTGGCGGCGATCCAGCCTCGGCCTCTTGTTGGCTGTCGCCGCTCGCTCCATCCTTGGATGACGCCCCGTCACCGGCCACGGCGTCCGGCGTGATCGAACCCGCCGCATCACCCTGGCCGGCGTCCGTTGCGCTCCCAACATCGCCTTCGCCAGCGTCCCCCGGTGTGGCGTCCCCCGCTGTGGCGTCGCTGACCGCCTGAGATGCATCCGCCCCTGCGTCCTGGACCGCGCCGTCTTTCACTGTCGCTGCGTCGCCCGTAGCGCCATCGGTACTCGAGCCAGCCGCGTCGGAGACGAGCCCACCGTCTTCCGCTGCGCTGGTATCGGTCGCCGCAACTGACGCGCCGGGATTGTCGTCGCCACCGCACGCGGGCAGCAGAGAGAGCAGAGCCAACAGCCCGATAGTTGCCGCGGTAGGAACAGCACGCGCAGGGACAAAGCGAAGATGCATGGGAGCCTCGATTTGGGGAGGGGGCTCACTGTCGCGGAAATCGAAACGGGCTGCAAATTCAGGGTTGTCCGACGACGGGACGCCACCTGCGGAATCGTCGGACGAGGCCCCGCGATGACGCAGACCCCACCCAGCAGCTCATCTGTGGCAAAAATCCGGCAGACGTGTTGCGGCGCGGGACGTTTCTTGAGTTTGCTTGCCCACTTTGGGCCGATGGTTCCGGGCAGTTGCAGACGATTCCAGCTGAAGATGCCAAAGCGCTGCGGGCTTATGGGCGGAGATGACATCAGACAAGTGTGCCGGCCCCACCGGGTGGCAATCGCCAGATGCCGACAGCGCCAACCTGCGCTACCCTCACCGGCACCATGACCCCGACCCCAGCGTCACCCAACACCGCCGCGCACTCGCTGTGGCTACATTTTCGCGACGAGGACCTCGAGCGTCGCTATCGGCGCTGGTTTTATCACGCCAATCGCCGCTATTTTCAGCTGGGCAGCCTCGTTGGGCTCGCCGTGATGCTAGCCATTGGCGTGGTGGAGTTGAGCGTATTCGATGCGGCCGTACTGGGCCCAGTGATGGCGATTCGTCTCGGTGTCGTCATCCCGATCTGCACCGTGATGTACGTCTTCGTCACAGTGCGCAGGTTTGAGCCTTTCGTCGAACGCTACCGACAGCTGATCACCCTCGTCCTCATCCCGACGGCGTTTTTCGCCCTGGGTTGGATCGGCTCCATCACCATCCGCGCCATCGAGGTCGCGCCAGAGGGCTACGGCGCGCTGGGTTTCGTGATCGGGATGCTGTTCATGTACCTCGTCGTGCGCGTGCGCTTTGCCTATGCGCTGGCGGTCTGCGTGCCGCTGAACCTGCTGCTGGTCCCGGCGCTGCTGATCAGTGACTTGGATCCGCTGACCACCACGGCGGCGATCCTCTTCACCTGGGTCAGCAACGGGGTCGGGGCCGCAGGGTGCTATCTCGCCGACCGGTCCTGGCGCCAGATCTTCCTCGATGAAGTGTCGATGCAAAGCCAGTGGCATCGGGTCGAGGGCTTGCTGCGGCGGGTGCTGCCATCATCCATTGTGCCGCGTCTCCATGAGTCGCCCGGTGCGCTCGCCGAGCGTTTCGCCGAGACCACGGTCCTTTTTGCCGACGTGGTTGGCTTCACGCCGCTTGCGGCCCGCCTGCCAGCGACCGAGTTGGTCGGGCTGCTCGACGCGCTTTTTTGCCGATTTGATGCGCTGGCAGAGCAGCTGGGGATCGCCAAAGTCAAGACCATCGGGGACGCCTGGATGGGGGTCGCTGGGGCGCCGGTGGGACATCCAGCGCACGCCGCTGCCGCAGCATGGCTGGCCCACCGCATGGAGACCGAGGTGCAAGCGCTCTCCAGAGAAAAGGGCATTGAGTTGCAGCTCAGAATCGGCCTGCACTCGGGATCCCTGGTGGGCGGCGTCATCGGTGAGCGCAAATTCGCGTGGGATGTGTGGGGCGATACCGTCAACGTCGCCGCACGGATGGAGTCGACAGGTGAGGCGGGTCAGGTGCAGTTGAGTCCGGCGACGGCGAAGCTGCTCGCTGGAGCCTTCGAAACGACCCCGCGCGGCCCGGTGGACATCAAGGGCAAGGGCGTCCTCACGACGCACTGGCTGGGGGCCCCACTGACGGACATGCCGCCAGCGCCGCCGCCCCAGCCAGAGTCGGCCGCGCCGCGGATGGAGACCCTGCGCTCACCAAGCCTGCATCCGTTTTCGTTGCGTTTTTACGACAAGAAACTGGAACGTGCGTACTGGGATGACTTCTTCGACCGCAACATCGGCAAGCTGCGGGTCATGGGGTGGTGCGCGCTGCTATCGGTGCTGCCGGCAATTCCGGCGGAAGCGCACTTTTTCCCCGCGATTGCCGAGGATTTAAACCTGTGGCGCTTCTGCATGCTCACGCCGACGATCCTCATCGGCGTCATACTGGTGTCGGTGCCGACGCTCGCGGCGGACATCACCAAACCCCACCTGCAACCCATTTTTGCGGCGGTCGCTTTGCTCTCACTGACGGCCATGGGGGGCATGGGGATGGAGGTGCTGTATCTGCAGAAAGGTCACCCGCTGGTCTATGTCTCGCTGGGCTATTTGACGACGATCAGCGTGCTGTACGTGCTGGTTCGGATGCCTTTTATCTACACCGCCTTGATCTGTGTGAGCACCATCGCTGTTGGCACGGTGGCGGCCCTGAGCGTCCCCGGTGTGGACGCCCGTGTTGTCGCGATGGCCATTCACCTGTGCGGGCTTGGCTCTGTGGCCGGGGCGCTGGCTTGCTACTCGTTGGAGCTGGCCGACCGCCGGCACTTCGAGCTGCGGCGCCGCATCGCAGCCGAACACGAACGCGCTGACGTGCTCCTCGCCAACACCCTGCCCCGCTCCATCGCGAGGCGGCTCGACGCCGGCGAACAACCCCTCGCTGATGCATTTGGTGACGTCTCAGTGATCTTCGCTGATTTGGTGGGGTTTACCGACTACGCCAGCACCGTCGATGCCGAAGAGCTAGTGTCGCTTCTGGACGAGCTGTTTCGCCGCTTCGACCGCCGCTGTGACGCGCTGGGAGCCGAGAAGATCAAGACCATCGGCGATGCGTGGATGGCCGTGGTGGGTGCGCCGCACAGCGTCGATGACCACACAGAAGTCGCGGTTCAACTCGGCCTAGCGCTGCAAGACGAAGTGAAGGACCTCTGCGCCACCCGGGACCTGCCCTTTTCGCTGAGGGTCGGCGTGCACCGGGGCAGCTTGGTGGCAGGGGTCTTGGGCCGAGACCGGGTGCAGTTCGACATCTGGGGCGACACCGTCAACGTGGCTTCCCGCATGGAATCCCACGGCGTGCCGGCGGAGGTTCACGTCAGCGCGGCGGTGGCCGAGCGGCTGGCTGGACGCACCGACTCGGACCTTCACTTCGAGCCCCGCGGCGAAGTCGATATCAAGGGTCGCGGGCCGATGAATACGGCGTTTGCGCGCCGAATCGGCTAGGCCCGGGGGGTAGCCCATGCCTCAGCCAGCTACATCAACACGCCACGCTTATCCGGCTGGGGGATCGTCGGCAGGTTGGTGTCGCCAATGCGCTGGCGCAGGTTGACCTCGATCGTCGTCGACAGGTTCTGTAGCGGAAGCGCGGGCCAGTACATGGAAAACGGGGTCTCTAGCGTGCGCCCCACCTCCGCCATGACCGTAAATCCCATGCACACCAGCCAGGTAATCGGCAACGCCAGCCAACCGAGGTCATCGACGATGCCAAGCGGCAGCAGCACCGCGTAGGCCTGGGTCAGCCGGGTGGCCAGGAAACCATAACTGGGAGGGAACGGGGTGTTCTTGATACGTTCGCAGCCGCCTTGAATGTCGAGCAGATGACGGATGGAGTTGTCGAAGCTCTGCAGCTGAAACGGATCGATGACGCCGCGTTGACCGAGGTCGGCGACGATGTCCGCCTGCCGCTGAAGCAGGGCGTGGGTGAGATTCGACTCGCCCCGCAGCGTGTCGAGGTCGGCATCGGGCAGACAGGCCGAGAAGCGCTCGTCTTCGAAGGGGTCCTGGCTTCGCAACAAGCATCGCAACGCGTGCACATAGGCGGCTTGTCGCATGACCAACGCGACCGCCACACTCGCAAACGCAGGACCGCTCGCGCTGCGCTCAATGTACATCACCGTCTGCGTCGTGAAGTGCCGCGAGGTGTTGACCATGCGCCCCCAGAGCTTGCGACCCTCCCACCAGCGGTCATAGCCGCTGTTGGTCCGAAAGCTGACGAAGATGCCGACGGCGCCGCCGATGACGGCGAGCGGTAGCGTACTCATCTTCAGCCAAGCCAAATGGGCATATTGATCCGCCGCGATGGCCACCGCGCCGAGCGCGACGTAGCTGAGGGAGGCCTTCCACTGCCAGATGAGAAGCTTCGCCGTCGATCCACGAAAACTGACAAACATCACAAGCTCCTACGGGAGGGATTGAACCTGGCGGGTGAACGCTGCGACTCGATCGGCCCCGCGCGGTCATGCGTCGCTAGACGAGCGGGGTCGTCACCGGCTGCATCTGCACCTCGGACCATTGCGTGGTGATCCCGCCTTCACCAGCCGACGGATCAGCGCTGACATCGAGCTGCACCAACTTGCCGTTGAGGGTCTGCGCGGGGTGGGCCAGCAAGGACAGGAAGGCGCGGGCGAACTCTTCTGGCTCCAACATGCGCGGCTGCCAGCGGCCAAACACCTTGGGGTTGTCGGCGTAGGCTTGGGTCATCGCCGTGCGTACAAAAGGCAGCGCCAAGCAGCTAGATGTGACCTGAGAGCCCTTCCTTCCAAGGTTTACGCGCAAAATCTGCGGCAATGCCAACACGCCGAAATTGGCCAATACGTACCCCGGCACACCCGCGCCTGGCTCCACCGCTTGCCTGGAGGAAATGTAGAGAATCTGGAGAGACTCACCGAAATGCAGCGCTTCGCCTGCCCACAGGTGCGTGAGGTAGAGGAAGCCATCGACCTTAGTGTTCACGACGCGGGTACTGTCGGCGAGGTTGGTGATGAAGGCCTGACGGGCGCGGGCACGACGCATGGCGGGACGCTCTCCCTCCTTCTCGCGCGGTGCGCGGCCGAGCAGATACCCCGACTCACTCAATCCGGAATTGCAGATGAGCAAGTTCGGCGGCTTGCCCCCCATGCGCCGAATGACGTGGCTGCGGGTCGCCCAAACATCTGAAGTGTTGGTGACGTCAGCCTGAACCGGAAAGGCGTTGCCACCGGCGGCGTTGATGGCCTCGACCGTCTCTAACCCATCGCTGTAGCTACCACGGAAATGCACACCCACACTCTCAGCCCCCGCCATGGCCGACGCGAAAGCCATGGCTTGACCGAGACCGCCATGCTTGCCAGCGCCAGTGATGAGCACCCGTTTGCCGGCGAGGGCGGAGCGACAATCATCGAAGGAGAACTTGTTGAGATCGATAGTCATCTGTGGGCCCTATTGTTTAGAGGAAGGGATCAGAACCGTCGCCTCGCCTTTGACACAGACCGTGCCGTCGGCCTTGGTAACCGTCGTCGTGAGGGTGGCGATGGGCTTGTCGGGACGAATCGCGACAACGGAGACGGTGGCCGTGATGGTCTCACCCAGAAAAACGGGCGCGCGAAAGCTGACGTTCTGGCCAAGATAGACGGTGCCTGGGCCCGGCAGTCTCTTGCCTAGCAGCGCAGAAAATAGGCTCGCGACAAACATGCCGTGCACGATTCGCTGGCCAAACCTTGGATCCGCTGCCGCTGCGGCTTCATCGAGATGGAGGGGGTTGTCGTCCCCGCTCAGAGCAGCGAAAGCGACCACCTCATCGGCCGAAAACGACCGGGTGATGGAGGCGCTCTGGCCAACTGCGAGGCGCGTGCCCGAAAGGACCGGGGAGGTTGGATCCTCGCTCATGGCCACCGACTCCGATTGTGGGATGACTCCAAAATGGCCGACAATTGGCGAGCCGGTCAAGACGCCCGTAGGGGACCGTCTGGACACTTAGATGCGTCAGCGACCCATATTGATCAGCACCGTCTTCTTGTGGGTGAAGTGCGCCAACATGGACTGCAAGCTCGCCTCTTTGCCGAGGCCGCTGGCTTTGACGCCACCGTAGCTGAGCATCGGCTGCACGACCAAGTTCTGATTGACCTGCACAAAGCCGGCTTCGAGGCGGTGGGTGGCGTCCATTGCGGTCGCTAAGTCTGTGGTCCAGATGGTCGCGGCGAGGCCAAACTCGCTGTCGTTGGCCATCTCAAGTGCCTCTTCGTAGGTGTCGAACGGAATCACCATGGTGACGGGGCCGAAGATCTCCTCCTGGGCGATGCGCGAGTCGTTGGGGAGGCCGGTGAAAATCACTGGTCGTACAAAAAGTCCCTGAGAAAACGCGGGATCCGCTGGCAATTGGCTACAAATATGGGCCTTGGCGCCCTCGGTTTCAGCACAGAGAGACTGACCGAGATCGATGTAGGATTGGACCCGCGCGAGCTGCCGCTTGGAGATGATGGTGCCGATGTCGGTCGCCTCCTCCATCGGATCGCCCATGACCATCGCGTTGACCTTGTCACACAGGGCGGCGACGAACCGGTCGTGCAACGGGCGCTGCACGAACATGCGACTCGCGGCGGAGCAGCTCTGGCCCTGACGGGTAAAGCGCATACCGCCGACCGCACCGGCCACGGCCTTATCCAAGTCGGCGTCAGCCATGACGATCATCGGGCTCTTGCCACCGAGCTCCAACGTGACCGGGATCAGCTTCTCGGCCGCTGCCCGATAGACACTGCGACCCGAGGCTACCGAGCCGGTGAAGGTCAGCTTGCGCACGGCCGGATGCTCCGCAAGCGCCGCACCACAAGTGGGACCATCACCGACGACGAGATTGAACACACCCGGCGGCAGGGCTTGCTGCATGAGCTGGCACACGCGGAGCACACCGAAGGGCGCCTCCTCGGATGCTTTGACGACGACGCTGTTGCCCGCCACGAGGGCTGGCGCGACCTTGAGCGCCATGAGCAGGAGCGGCGCATTCCACGGGATAATAGCGCCGACCACGCCGACCGGCTCTCGCAGGGTGAACGTCAGCATCTCGTGGGAAAAGGGGATGGTCTCGCCTGCAAGCTCGGAGCCGAGGCCGCCGAAGTAGACAAAGACGTCAGCGAGCACATTGGCTTCAACGCGGCTCTCTGTGCGGATCGCCTTGCCGGTTTCTAGGGCTGTGAGCCGACCCAACTCCTCGACATGCGCGGTCAGCAATGCACCACACGCGGCGACGGCTTTGCCGCGATCCCGGGGCTTTTCCTTGGCCCACAACTTCTGGGCCTTGGCGGCAGAACGCGCTGCAATGTCGACATCGGCGGCGTCACCGGCAGCAGCAGCGGCGATTTCCATCAGCGTCGCCGGATTGTAGACGGGGAGCGTGCCGCCAGCGGAGGCGGGGACCAACTGACCGTCGATGACATGACAGGCGCCGAGGCTCTGGGCGAGGGCTTGTGGGTCTAAAATCGGACTCAGGGAGGGCGCGGTCATCATAGGCTCCTTTGTGATTGGAGCGCGCAGGCTACGACCAGCCGAGGCCAGTCATCAAGGGGGCTGAACTGCTAAATTGACTCGTCCCGGAAAACTGGCGAACGGCGTTCACTTTTTTGCGGATGCCAGCTCATCGCTCACGGCGGCGCGGACCTCGGCTTGGGTCGGATCGGTCACCGACGCCAGCCAAGCGGCAACGAACGACAGCACAAATGCCGGTGGTAGCTCGCTCAGGGGCTCCATCGTCGCGCCGATGACCGGCAGCTTGAACACCACAAACTTGAAGAGCGGCACACACGAAAAGCCCGTCAACATCGCTGCGATCACGCCGCGCGCGGTGAACCCGGGCCAAATGATCGACAAAATGATGGTCGGGCAGAAGGTCGCGGCCAAGCCGGACCAGCCGAAGATCACAAACCAAAACACGGTGCGGCCTGGAACCAACGCCGCCATGGCCATGCTGATGGCGAGGGCGAAGACTGCCAGACCGACAGTCACGTTGCGGGCCATGGAGGTCAGCTCCGCGTCCGGCATCTCGGGGTTTTTGACCTGCTGGTACCAGTCACGCACCACCGCGCTCGCGGCCATGACCAGCAACGAATCCACGGTACTCATGATCGCGCTGAGCACGATGGCGACGTAGATCCCAACGATGATGATGGGGAAGATATGGGCGACCATGAGCGGCAACACGTCTTGGCCGCCGTTGCCGAGAACCGCGGTGACGTCCTGGCCTGGGGTGGTGAGCAGGTAGCGGCCGAGCATGCCGCTGAGCACAGCGCCGCTATCTGCCAAAATCGTCCAGATCACGGCCACCAAAGTTCCGCGACCGATCTCTGACTCCGAGCGCATCGCAATAAATCGCACCACGATCTGCGGAGAGCCCAGAAATCCGGCCCCAATCATCGCTCCGCCAACTGCGCTCATGACCGTCGCCAGGGTCCATCCGCCGTGACTGAGACTGAGGAGTTTGGGGTCCAGCGCGTGCAGTCCCGTGGTGACCTGTTCGATGCCGCCAGCTGCGAAAACGCCAGCGATTGGGAGGATGACCAAGCCGAGGAACATGAGGGCGCCTTGCACGACATCACTCCAGGCGACCGCGAGGAAGCCACCGGTGGTGATGTAGACCAGGACGACGGCGAATCCGGTGAGGGCGCCGGCGTAATAGTTCCACCCCAGGAAGCTCTCGAAGGCGGTGCCGGTGGCGTCGATCTGCGCGCTGACATAGATGGTCACGAAGACGACGAGCACAACGGCAGCGACCTTGCGGATCCGTTGGCGGGTGTCACGAAAGCGGGACTCGAGGTAGTCCGGGACCGTGATGGAATCGTACCTATCGGTGAGCCGTTTGAAGGGTTTGGCCATCCACGTCCAGGCCAAGAACACGCCGAGGGTCTCGCCCAGCACGATCCACATGCCGTGGATGCCGACCGCGGCGCCGAGGCCTGTAAGCCCCAGCAAGAGCCACGCAGATTCGCCGGTGGCACGGGCTGAAAACGCCGTCGCCCAAAATCCGAGGGTCTTGTTGGCAGCGAAGTAATCTCGAGCGTCTTTCACCTGTTTGGAGGCAAACCAGCCAAGCAGCAGCAGGCCGGCCATGTACAGAAAGACGATTACGAGCTTGATGGTGTCATCGGTCATGAACGCTCCGGGGTGTCCAGGCCAGCATACACAACAAAGCTAGTGACGCAGCGGTACGTAATCTTTACCCTGCCGCCCAGTCCCGCCCGGCAGTTCCTCTCTGAATTGCGCCATCGTCGCTCCGCTCTGAGGCCTCATGACTGTTCACTCACGCATCGGTTTGCCTTTTGTCGTCGCGTTCGCAGCGATGGTTTCCGCCTGTGGCAACTCAGGTGGTGGTGGTGGTGGCGGTGGCCCAGTGCCATGCAGCGACAACTCACAGTGCTTTGGCTACGTGTGCAGCAACGGCTTCTGCGACTTTACGATTCCGGCCGGGGACGCGCAGGGCGATTCGGGCAGTCTGCAAGACACCGGCAGCACCACGCCCCAGGATACAGGTGGCACCACCACCCAAGACACCGGCGGCACGACCACCCAGGACACCGGCGGCACGACCACTCAGGACACCTACACGCCGCCCCAAGACGCTGGCTGCAAGACGGCGAGCGGCAAGCCCTGCTGCACCTCAGATTCGCAATGCAGCACCGGTTCGAGCTGCACCAAAGGGACGTGCGACCAGGGCTCCGGCGAGTGCAAGATCACCACGTTGCCGAACTGCTGCCAGAAAGACAGCGACTGCTCTGCCGGCTCCAATCCCTGCAAGACGGGCAGCTGCAACGTGGCCACCAAGGTCTGTACGATGGTGGACGCCGAAAATGGCGACGCCTGCGATGACGGCAATCCCTGCACCGAGAAAGACAACTGCGTGGTGGGGTCGTGCAATGGCCAGCCGAAAAACTGCGATGACGGAGATATCTGCACGAGCGACAGCTGCAGCGGCGGGCAGTGCAAGAACGACTACAAGCAGGGCTGCTGCGCCAAGGGCGAGTGCTGCGATGTGGGCAAGCAGAGCTTCAAGGCCCAGGGCAGCCAGTGCGGTACGAAACCCAAGACGGAACTGCGCTGTTCGACCGATAAATCAGCCGTTGAGACGCGATTCGCCTTTCCTGTGTGCGATGGAAAAGCGGGCTCGTGCCCGACGGGATCCAGCGCTTACTCCTGGTCGAATTGGGCCCCCGTGAAGTCGTGCGGCAGCTACGGCACCTGTGAGAACAACGATGGCGCCTTCGATTGCGTGTTGAAGACGACCTCCACCTCATCCTGCTCATCAGGCGTCTGCTGCGACACGGCGGTGGGCAAGATCAAGCCAAAGACCAGCAAGTGCGGCACCACGCCATATGGGAGCAAGCGGTTCTGTGTCGGCAACAACGTGTTCCAGGCCACCGGCTACAAGGGGTGTTCGGGCTCGTCCTACTCGTCTTGCTACACCTCATCGAGCTACCGGCACTGGACGCCGGCCGTGTTTTACCAAGCGTGCGCCCAGGGGCAGTATTGCTACGTCTCGTCGAGCACCAGCGCGTACTGCAAGAGCGGCATCAAGTGCTCGTCGGGGGCTTGCTGCGACGTGAAGGGCACAGGCGCGCAGTTGCCGAAGTACACACCATGTGGAACCACGCCCATCAAGACGGAATACACCTGCGGCGAAGGCAATAAGGTGATGAAGCGGGAGGCCTTGCCGGGCTGCTCGGGGAGCTCCACGACCTGCTCCACGTCGACCTCCTATGCCAAGTGGTCGGCTTGGAAGGTGGAAAAGACCTGCGCCAGCACGGAGTCCTGCCAGATCAAAGACGGCAAAGGCATCTGCGGAACCTACGCGGCGCCGAAGCAATGCACGTCGGGTGTCTGCTGCGACACAACGACGAAGCGCTTCAAACCCTCGGGCACCAAATGCGGCACGAGCTACAAGAGCAGCAGGTACAGGTGCTCAGCGGACTACAAGAAGGTCCTGCGGGAGCGCTCCTACTACGGTTGCAATGGTCGCTCGAGCAGCTGCTCGACCTACAGCACGTACTACGCGTGGACGCCGTCGACCTACAAGACTTGCTCCAGCGGCCAATACTGCAAACAGACCAGCTCCTCCAGCACTCCCTACTGCAGCTCGTCACCCTCCAAGTGCAGCAGCGGCACCTGCTGTGACTCCAACACGAAGTACTACAAGCCGAAGTACACGGCCTGCAGCACCACGGTGAAGTCGACCCACTACAAGTGCGGGCAGAGCGGCGAGGTCATCTACAAACGCATCCGGACGTATGGCTGTACCGGCGCGAGCTATAGCTGCTCCTCGTCAAGCAGCTACTACACGTGGACCGAGTGGAAGGAATACAAGAAGTGCACGGGCAACACGCACTGCACCAATCCGTCGTCGTCCTCTGCTAGCTGCAGCACATTCACGCCCGGCACCTGATTGAATCGATCATCGTGATGCGACGGCGGGATCGCCCAGGACATCGATACCGCAGCGGTTGTGGACGACTTGCAGCGCTGCATGATCGGGTGAGATTGCGGCGCCCGCGCGCATTGCCTACCCTCTCGGCGCCTTCATCCCTGGGGTCTTCATGCGCGTATCCTCTGCTCCTGCCCGGCTAGCTCGATTTCGCCTATTCGGCTTGATTTTCGGGCTCATGGTCGTGATTCCAACTATCGGCGAGGCGGCATCGATCAGCCTGATCAAAGGCAACTCAGGCCCAGTTGTGCGCTGGAATACCTCTACGGTCAGCTATCGCCTTAACTCAGCCTGCTCGGCGGACGTGAACGTATCGACCTGCCTCAACGAAGTGCGGAAAGCGTTCAAGATCTGGGAGCCTCCTACCTGCTCCAACCTCAAGTTCACGGAAGGCGCGCTGAGCAACAACCTCAAGCTGACGGCCGTCGGATACAACACCAACGGCGTCAACGACTTCGCTTGGATCGAAGGGAGTGCCTGGCAGAAGGGTAAGTTCACGTTGGGCGTCACATCGCCGGTCTTCTACACCACAGGCCCTAATGCGGGCTCGATTATCGAGGCGGATATCGCCATGAACGGCTACTTACAGACCTGGTCGACGAGCGGCAAGAACTACTCCACCGATGTGATGAACGTGTCTGTGCACGAAATCGGCCACATGTTCGGGCTGCAGCACAACCTGTATCCGAACAAGTCCAAACCGGAGACCATGGCGCCAACAGCTGATCACTTCATGGGCTCTCGCACCCCTGAGGCAGACGACATCGCAGGGCTGTGCTTCCTCTACCCCACAGGCAAAGGGCTCTCATGCGCCTCCAACAAGGACTGCCCCTATGTCGTGGACAACGCGCCCGCTGGCGAGTTCTACGCGGGCCAAATCTCCTGCTCTTCCGGCGTGTGCAATGGCCCCGCAGCGGCGGTCCCTTCTGGCCAAAAAAAGCTGGGCGACGCCTGTGCAAGCGACATTGACTGCGGAAGCCCAACCTATTGCCAAGCCCTGTCGAATAGCGAGTCGGTGTGCAGTCAACCCTGTAATCCCACCCAATCCGGCTCCTGCCCCAGTGGGTTCACCTGCTATCCCTACCAAGGATCGACGACGAAAGGCGGATGCCTAAAGACACCCAGCGGCGGCACCACCAAGTTGAAGGAGCTTGGCGACAGCTGCACGGCGAGCAGCCAGTGTAAGAGCCAGCTGTGCGTGAACTTCGGCGGAAAAGCGACCTGTGAGCAGCCGTGCACCTCCAATTCACAGTGCACGACGGGACAACAATGCAGTCAATTCGCGGGCAAATCGTACGGTGCCTGCACCAAGGTCAGCGGCGGCAGCACCACCCCCGATAAGAAGTCGACCGGGCAGGCCTGTCAGGGTTCGTCAGAGTGCAGCAGTAACATCTGTGTTGGCAGTGGCGGCTCGGGCAAGTGCGTGGCCGATTGTGCGAGCAGCTCGTGCCCGAGTGGCTACAATTGCCTCAGCCTATCGAGCGGCAAGAAGGGCTGTTTCAAGGGTGGAAGCAAGAAGCTCGGGGAATCCTGCGGCAGCCATGACGATTGCAGCACAAGTCTCTGTGGCCCATCCAATGGCAAGTATGTCTGCACCGTCTTGTGTGGGTCCGGCCAGCCAACTTGCCCAAGCGGCTATCAGTGTTTCCCGGTTAGCGGCGGCGCGTCGGCTTGCTTCCCCGCAGCCAAGAAAGCTGGCGACGGGGAAAGCTGCGAGGGGTCCAGCGACTGCGTCAGCGGCTTGTGCATCGGCGGCGGCACCCTCGGCACCTGCGTGCAGCCCTGCTCCAAAGATGGCCAGTGTGCCAGCGGTTACGCCTGCTACCCGTTGCAGGGCGGCGGCGGCGCGTGCACCAAGCTCGGCGACAAGAAGATCGGCGACACCTGCGCCAAGCCCAGTGAGTGCGCGACCGGCAAGTGTGTAACCTTGAGCGGGAAGACCGTATGCACGGCGACCTGCCAGAGCACTGTGGACTGCCCCTGTGGTCAGGAATGCACCGAATTTTCATCGGGCGCCAAGTACTGCAAGGCTGGCAAGAAGGTGGCCTGTGTGCCGAATCAAGGCGCTTGCGGCGGCAACTCTGAGTGCAAGAGCGACCTCTGCATCAATGGCAGCTGCGCCACAACCTGCTCGATTTTCTGGGCAAATAGCGGATGTCCAGCTGGAAAAGGCTGCGTTCGCCTGAAGGCCGACAAACCTATGGGGGTGTGCTCATCCAAAGGGCCAGAAGGGTTCGGCGCGGCGTGCTCCAATGATACCGGATGCATCGGGCTGTTCTGTCACGACGGCAAATGCGGGCAGGCGTGCAATCCATTCGGCCCGAACAGCTGCCCCTACGGCTTGGTGTGTGAGGTGGCCCAAGGCGGCGTTGGTTCGTGCAAGTCGGCCAGCGGCGGCACGGGCGCTGACGTCAGCTCGGACAGCGATGCGGGCAGCGCACCTGGCAGCGACGCGGCAATCACCGGTCAAGATGGCGTCGCAGGCAGCAGCGGCGGCGGAACATCGGGCGGCGGCAACGCGGGCAACGGCGGTAGCGATAGCGGCATGTGCAGCACCCACAGGACCAGCAGCTCGGGACCGGCGACGGCCCTGGCGCTGCTGATGTGTTTGCTGTTTATTGCGACGCGGCGACGCGCCATCTCTTGAGCGCGAAGACCCTGATCTAGCCCACTCCGGCGGTTGCTGGGAGCTTGTTGATGCGTGTGTTGTTGGTGATCGGCCTGCTGGGCGGCGGCGGTGCAGAGCGGCAGTTGGCCCTGTTCGTGGAGCGGGCGAAAGACCTCGTCGACCTGGGCGGCTTCATCGTCAATCCAGGTGGCGTGTGGGATGCCCATGTGCGCAGCCACCTCAGCCGGGTCTACGATTCAAATGCCAGCAATCGGGCCGAGAAAATCGCCTCTTTTGGCAAGGTCGTGCTGCGGGACAGGCCGGATGTGATCCACTGCTGGCACACCGCCCCGACGATCTACCCGCTGCTGACGTGGCCACTGCATCGACGCCCGATCATCTCCAATATTCGTGGTGAGCTGACCCGCAATACGGACTCTGGGGACGTGAAGCTGCAGTCGGCTGCACGGCTGCTGCGCTTGTCGACGGCGACGGTGGCCAATGGCGCTCACCTGTTCACCGACATCGAACGGGCTGGGCTGGTTGCGCCGCGGCAACATGTGATCCCCAACGGCATCGCCGTGCCGGAGCTGCCCGCGCCCCACGACAAGAGTGATGGTCAACCGCTGAAAATCGTCGGTATTGGCACGCTGAAGCCGCTGAAGAACTGGGCGCAGCTGCTCCGGGTGACCGCGCGGGTGCGAGCGGCGGGCACGCCGATCGAGGCCACCATTTACGGCGAAGGGCCCGCGCGTCCCGAGCTGACAGCCCTGTGCGAAGAGCTGGGGCTGAATCCCCAAACCACCCTGCCCGGCTTTTCGTCCGACATCGCCAGCGACCTGCGGCAGTACGACCTGCTCATGCACACCTCGCATACCGAGGGCCAGCCGAACGCGGTGCTGGAGGGGCTCGCGTGTGGGCTGCCGGCGGTGACCAGCGCCCTGCCCGCCTGTGAGGACTTGGCCAGCCAGGGTGACTTCGTCCGCACGTTTCCGATCGACGATGACGACGGTGCGCTAGCGGCGCTGAAGCCGTGGTTGGGCGAGGCGGAAGTGCGCCAAAAGGCCGGTGCTGCGGGCCGTGCGCACGTGATCGGCCATTTTGGCGTGCAGACCATGGCCGAGCGGTATGTGGATGTTTATCGGTCGGTTTTGGGGTAGCAGCGCTAGGGCCAACCGGCACTACTAGGTCCTCTACAACCCCGAATGACCAATCTTCCGATCCCGAGCCATGCGCAGCGCATCTCGCACCGCTCGCTGCTGCTGGGCTGGGGCTATGCGGTTGTCCATGATCAGCTTCTTCAGCCCGCGGACCATGCCCTGATCGGCGGCGCTCTTGGCGGCTTTTTCGGCTTTTTCGAGCGCCGGCA
>JAGSHB010000018.1 GCA_023954815.1 Myxococcales bacterium
CGATGGCAGCTGCAAAGAGACGCAAAAGCCGGCCGGCACGCCCTGTACTGACGGCAACGCCTGCACCAGCGGCGACACCTGCGCTGCGGGCACATGCGGCGGCAAGGCCATCGTGTGTGACGACAAGAACCCGTGCACCACCGACAAGTGCGACATCAAGACCGGCGCCTGCGGCTTCACGCCGAATACTTCTAGCTGCGATGACGGCAACAAGTGCACCGAGACGGACGTCTGCAAGGCGGGCAAGTGCGGCGGCAAGGCCAAGGTCTGCAACGACAACAACCCTTGCACGGATGACGCCTGCCAGGCTGCTGACGGCAAGTGCGCCAGCAAGGCCAAGCCCAACGGCACCGATTGCGACGACGGCTCGGTCTGCAGCGAAGCGGATGTCTGCGCCAACGGCACCTGCGGCGGCAAAGCCATCAAGTGTGACGACAACAACCCCTGCACCAACGACAGCTGCGACAAGGTCAAAGGCTGCCAGACGGCGCCGAACACCAAGGCCTGCAACGACGACGACCCGTGCACTGAAGGCGACATCTGCGGCAAGGGCGCCTGCCAGCCGGGCAGCAAGAAGAAAGCGTGCAAGGACGACAACGTCTGCACCGACGACACCTGCATCAAGGGCAAGGGCTGCGCGTTCCCGACCAACACCGCCACGTGCGATGACGGCAACAAGTGCACCGACGCCGATGTCTGCGGCAAGGGCACCTGCGCCGGCAAGGCGAAGTCCTGCGACGACAACAACCCCTGCACCACCGATAGCTGCGACAAGGCCAAAGGCTGCGTGAACACCAACAATACCCTCGCTTGTGAGGACGGTACGGTGTGCACGAAGAGCGACAAATGCGACGGCAAGGGCAAGTGCATCGCTGGCGCCAAGATTAAGTGCGCGGACGGAAATCCCTGTACCACCGATAGCTGCGACGCGAAGAAAGGGTGCGTATTCCCGGCCTTGAAGGACGGAACCGACTGCGACGACGGCAATGGCTGCACCACTGGTGACAAGTGCACCAAGGCCAAGTGCGCTGGTAAGGGCAAGAGCTGCGACGACGACAACCCCTGCACCGCAGACTCCTGCGCCAATGACAAGTGCAGCTACAAGAACACCACCGGCCCCTGCAACGACGGCGACACCTGCACGCAGGTCGATAGCTGCGACGGCCAAGGCAAGTGCGTCGGCAAGAGCCCGATCGCCTGCAATGACAAGAACGTCTGCACGGACGACACCTGCATCAACGGCGTGGGCTGCTCGTTCAAGGCGAACACCAAGACGTGCGACGATGGCGCGTGGTGCACCGAAAAGGACGCCTGCAAGGACGGCAAGTGCGGCGGCTCGAAGAAGGCTTGCTCCGATGGTAACGGCTGCACGGTCGACGTCTGCAGCAACGACCTGAGCAAGTGCCTGAACCTGAACTCGGCCAATGGCAGCAAGTGCGACGACAGCAACAAGTGCAGCACCGCCGATGCCTGCGACGGCAAGGGCGCCTGCAAGGGCAAGGAAGTGGTTTGCGACGACGGCAACCCCTGCACCATCGACAAGTGCGCTGCGACGACCGGTAGCTGCGTGTTCACCTTGAGCACGACCGCTTGCAAGAGCCGCACGGTGCCGTTCATCGAGCACATCGACTACAAGGACCCCGACTGGTTCGGCAGCTCCAACAGTACCGGCGTCAACTGGGCTACCGACGCGACACCGCACAAGCTGACGGGCAACGCCTCGCTCAACTTCAACAACGGCAAGACCTATGCGAGCGGCACCAAGACCGTGAGCGGCCAGGCTGTGTCGACGTTCTTCGTGGATGCAACGGCGATCAAGGCTGGCGCGATGACCCTGGCGTTCTGGAGCTTCAACGGCATCGACACCAAGGAAGTGCCCGGCTCGCTCGACAAGGGCGCGCAGCTCGACGGTCGCTACGTGGAGCTGTCCACGGACGGCTTCAAGACGGTCACGCAGTTCGCTTTGGACAGCAACCTGAACAAGAACAAGTGGGTGCTCGAAGCCCTCGATATCTCCGCGCTCAAGGGCAAGAAGTTCCAGGTCCGCTTCCGTTTCGACAGCAAGGACGGCGGCACGAACAATGGCGCTGGCTGGCACATCGACACGCTCGACGTCTACGCCGGACCGGTCGTTGGCTTGAAAGCCGGTGGCGTGTTCACCGAGCCCTTCTTGGCGAGTAACCCCAACGGCTGGCAGTTCACGGCGCCGCTCAAGGGCACCAAGAGCGCGTTCGCTATCGACAAGACACCGGCAGCTCCTGGCGGCTTCGGCGGCACGGAGAGCCTGAACTTCAACAACGGCACGGGCTACGACGACAAGGCCAAGGTGGGTGGTGAGGCTTGGTCGCCAGTGCTCGACCTGACTGCAGTTGCCGGCAAGAACGTGACCCTGTGGTTCAAGACGTGGAACGACGTCGGCGACTCGGGCAACAACTGGGACAAGCGCTTCGTCGAGGTGACGGACAACGCCTTCGTCAAGGTGCAAGAGACCCAGATGGCCAACGCGAAAAACTGGAAGAAGGGCTGGATTTGGGCCTTCGTTGATCTGTCCGAGTTCGCTGGCAAGAAGGTTCGTCTACGGCTGCGCTTTGACAGCGTCGATGCGCAGTTCAACACGGGAACTGGCTGGTTTGTGGACGACATGATCATCGACACCCGCCCGATGGCAGCCTACTCGGCGATGATTCACTGCTCGGCGACGAACCTGTTCACCATCGGTAACGCCAACAAGACTGGCGCAAGCTGGGCGGTGGACGCCTCGGGTATCAAGCCGCAAAGCGCTGATTGCTCGCTGAACTTCAACGACGGCAAGAACTTCGCCTGCCCAAGTGGTGCGTCGAAGGTCCAAGGTACGGCGACCACCGTGGCGTTTTCCGTTCCGAAGCCGAAGACGACGGGCGCCAAGACGTTCCTCACATTCAGCAGCTACCAGGACGTGGAGTCCTCACTGAAATACGACCGCATCAAGGTCGTGGCGACCGGAACGAAGGATGGCGCCAAGCCTGTGGTCAAGAAGTGGACGGTCGTCAAGAGCGCCGAGAACCTGAAGAAGTGGCGCAACCACAAGTACGACATCAGCGCGCTGCACGGCCTTGAGGTCACGGTGCGATTCGCGTTCGATTCCGTCGATTGCGTCAGCAATACCGGCACGGGCGCGGCTATCGACGACATCATGGTTCGCGCCGACAAGTAGCCTCTCTCCGAACGACGCGCCTGATGGGAGTCCGAGTGACACACCATCAGGCGCGTTTGTTTGGGAACAACCATTGTCGTCTGGTGTTTGACCGCCGTGCCCCGCCGCGTTATCACGCCGCGCTCAGGGGCCGAGTGCCCGACATGGAGCGTCTATGAGCGCCAAGAAACGGGCGAAAAGCGAGCGACAGCGCAAAAAGCAACTGGCTGAGCTCGATGAAATCGTCGGTTGGTTGTTGCGGGACAGTAAGCGCTTGTTGAAGCGCCACGGCAATCGCATCGCCCCAGATGCCCGCACCGAAATCGGCAACCTCAGAGAGCAGCTCGAGCACGTCTGCGAGCCGAAGCCTGAGCAGCGAGACCTCGTCGCCGTCAAAGACGCGTGTGACGCCCTGGATCGTGCCCTAGACCGCTACATGGCGCGCTGGCGCAAGTCTCCGACCCGTGAGTACATCGAAGCCATCATGGGCGCGGTGATCTTGGCGCTGGTGATTCGAGCCTTCGTCTTTGAGGCGTTCAAAATTCCGACAGGATCGATGATTCCGACCCTGCACGTGCACGACCACCTCTTCGTGAACAAGTTTCTGTATGGGCTGAAAATCCCCTTCACACGCATCAAGTTTCTGACGTTCCGTAAGCCGATTCCGGGCGAAGTCATCGTGTTCGAGTATCCCTATGACGACGACCCAGATAGCGCAGGCAAGGACCTCATCAAGCGCGTCGTCGCCACCGCCGGGGACCGAGTGCGTTTGGTCAACAATCACATCCAGATCAATGGCAAACCCATCGGCCGCGAGCTGGTCGTGACGGCGGGCGATTGCGGAGAGGCGGTCGAGCACATCGACACCTGCCCAGACGACCCCAAGCGCTGGTGTCTGTGGGCTGGCACCGTCGACGGTAGCCTGGGTGGCCAAATCATCCGGCGGTTTCCGTCCAAGAAAGCCGCGCTCGATAAGATTCGTGAGGTCGAAGGCTTTGGCTGCACGCAACACTTGGAATGTCTCAGCGGCACCAAGTTTGTGGCCCAATTCAGGCAGGCCACGCCGGGCTCCGACAACGAGTGGGGCGCCTCTCTCAATGACCCCAACTGGCCGCCGAAGAGCTTCGATGCCCTCCGGTTTACCCGCAGCGCGAGACGCTACTTACCCGCTGAAAACAAGGATTTCCCGGACTTTGTGATCCCAGAGGGCTTCTTGTTGGTCATGGGAGACAACCGCGACAACAGCAAGGACGGCCGCTATTTCGGGCTCGTTCCACTCGATACGGTCAAGGGCAAGGCTGGGTTCATTTGGTACGCATACGAGCGCCATTGGTACATCCCGGACTTCTCCAGAATCGGCCAGCTCGTGCATCAAGACGGCACCTGCAAGGCCGCGCCGGCGAAAGCTGCTGCGCGCTAGGTTCGTGCTGAGAGAGTCCTGAAATGGCGTAACTCGACCCTACGTCGGCTCGCGCGTGATCAGGTCGATCACCATCGCCAGCGAGATGCGGGCAGCGACGAGACCGATGCCGATGCCGCCAATGATAGCGACAGGCAGGATGAGTGCGTCCATGGAGCGCTCCGAATGCAAATGTTGAGCTTCAAGTACGAGAGGGTCGCGCTTTTGAGGCTAACTTGCGGCGTTCATCCGTAAAGAAATCTGCTCAGGAGCCGGCGCTGAGCCGTAGAAAGCGCAAGCTTCAAAGGCGAGGCTACCGGCGCTGTCGCAACGCGGCACCGAGCGCGCTATTAAACTCGGCCAGCGTTGCAGCAGAGACCCCAGTCGACTCATGATCAAAGTTGGGCCTCGCAGACCCTTCCTCTGTCGCGATGTGGAGCCGAATCAGACCAGCGTCCCCACGCCATTCAAGCGATAGCCCCCCATCGCCCTCGCCGCGCGCCATGCCCACATACTGCAGGCCAGCCAGGTCCTTGCCTCGGAGCCGCTCGGCGACAGCAGCTACACGCTGCTGCGAGCGTTTGCGCTTTTGCCCTGCGGCAACCGCGTCACTCTTGGCTTGACGCCAAGCGTGCCGAATCGCGTTCGCATCGACGACCGGCGGCTGTCCTGACCCCAGGGATGAACTGAGTCCCTGGATAACGCCCCTGAGTGAGTCGATGGCCCCAAGTGCCGGCGTGCCGACCAACTCGATCGCGACCTCATCGCCAGCGAGCCGCATCCATCCGCCGCGCCGACCTGCATTGCGCGGATCTCGCAGGATGAACTGCCATTTACCCCCGGCAGCGGCGTGGAAGCCAGCATCGATACTACCGGCGCGCTCATCGAGCCTGCCGATAACTAGACGCCCCGCAGTGGGCGTCAGGCTGGCCGCCCAGCGACGAATGGCGGCTTCCGCGAGCAGCACAAAATGAGCACCTCGGCTATCAACGGCCCGCAGCTGCTCAGCAGTGACCGGCAAGAACTCCTCGTGGCCATGAAACTCGGCGTATTTGTCGAAAATCCCACCGCACCGGTCGCCAAATACACAGTCTCCACACGTGGGGAGTTTGTGCTTGTCGGAGCGCTTGTCTTTGTACTTGTCGAAACCCTCTTGCGTGGTGCCCTGCCCGCTCGCCGCAACTGTGACGGTGAACTCGCCGTCGTGGTGCATCTTGTGAGCGAGATCCGGGGCGATACAGTAGGGTAGATTGCCAATGTTCACGTCAAAATCAGGGCCCAGGCGGGTATCGCACTGCGTCAGAAGTTCCCGAAACTCCGGTGCCATGTCGCTGTATCGCGCCATCATCGCCCGCAGCTGTTCGTCCGTCCGGTCGCCGGAATCCCTGGGCCGCACCATATCGAGGTGCAAGTCTTCGAACTCAAAGCGCTCGGCAATCTCGGCCAGAGCGCTGACGGAACGGTAGTTCTGCTCCACCACACAGATGTTGCCGGTCAGCCGCGCGCCTGAGGCCTTCAGGGCGGTCATCGACTGGGTAATCCGATCCCATGCTCCGGGATTTTCGGTCGTCGCATCGTGATGATCGCGATCGCCGCCCTGTAAGGAGAAACGCCAAACGACACGCTCACGGGCACGGTCGCCAAGCCCCGCAAGGATCTTTTGGACCCGTGCACGAAAGCTGTCGCGTGGCGTCATCACGCCGTTGGTGAAAATGACGATTTCATCGAAATCTAGGTCGACTGCAAACTGTAGGAGGGGCAGGAAGCTACGTTGTAGCGTCGGTTCACCACCGAGCAGGGTGATCTTGGTGGCGCCAGCGTCTCGTGCCTCTTTTAGTTGGCGGCGAATGGGTGCTTCGGCGAGCTGCGGCGCCCGTTTTTGCTCGCTCAACTGACCACTGACGCAGAACACGCACCGATTGTTGCACAGGTGCCCGAGCTGCACTTCGACTTGCCGACTCGGCTGATTCATCGCTCCTCCGGTCCGTAGCCTAGCCGATCCAGCGGGACGTTGCAGTCTCCTACGTCGGGTAGTCCGATGCAGACGCCGATGCAAACAACACTGATGGGACTACCGCCGAGCGAGCCAGTGCTCTAGCGCGCGACGATTGGGAGCACAGGAACGCCGCTCGGTGACTTGCCGCCATGCGGTGTCCAAATCCAAGCCGCCGTGTGCCACGAGCCAGCCAATAGCCACGGACGGCGAGCGGTTTACCCCGGCTGTACAGTGGAGGTAGGTGACGCGGCCCGCTTGGCGGGCGCTCTGCACAGCGGCGACTGCGGTCTCGAGTCCGTCTCGCAACGCATCATCATCAAAGTCGACGATCGGCGTGCGCTTCGCGCTGATACCGCTGCGCATCAAGAAGTCCCACATCAGCGGCCAGTTCATGCCGACAGCGACCAAGTCTTCGTCAGTCTGCACGCTCACCAAAGACGTGATGGCGAAATCTGATGCAAGTGACTGAATGAACCCGGGAGACTTTGGGCACGGTCCCAGCCACAGGCCGGTCGCGACTTCGTCGATTGCAAGCTGCTGAGGCATCACATCCTCCAACGTTGAGGGGCAAGCGACGTTCGGGCGCGGCGCACCGGTCGCAGTTCTACCCGATACGCTGTGTCGCGGTGATGGCGCCGAAATGCCACGCTACGCCCCAGAAACATGGGGTGATAGGGGCAAACCAGCTACTAGAAGCGCACCGCTAGGCGAGCGCCCTTGCCGGCCAGACTGATCTTGGCCTTGATCGTTCCCGGGCGAACGGGCGGATTGTTCTCTTTCTTGATGATCTGCTTCATCATGATGGTACCGCCGACAAAGCCCGCAGTTCCGAGGCCCATCAAGCTCCAACGGGTGGCATCGCCGCCCGCTGTGCCCGCGTCCGTGAACGCCTCCATCAGGACGGCGGCGAGCACCAACGAGCCGCCGCCGACGATGCCAGCCCAAGCTAGGTTCTTGTTGTTCGATTTGAACTGCTCGAGCGCCGGATCGATCGTGTGCGTCTTGCCAGCGACGACGGCTAGCTTGCCCTTGGTGCCGAAGTAGCCAGGGCGCTTGACGACCACGCTGTAGCTGCCGGCAGGTAGGGTCTTCGACGCCTTGCCGTCCGCCGCAGCGACTTTCTTGCCGTCGATCTCGAGGCTGGAGCCGTCCTGCGCGGAGAGAACCACGGTGCCGACTGTCACGACGCTAACCGAAGCCTCTCCTTCCGGCTTGACGCTGGCAGGGTACGTTCCAACGAGCGCGCCCTTCTTGGTCTTGACCGTGATCTTGTAGTCCCCCGCCTTCACTTCAAAGCGGTTGCTCCCCTTCTTCAAGCCGTGGAGGGCACCCGCGACTTCAGCGACGAGCCCGTCGGCGTCGCTCATGATGATGACGTGTCCTGGCTTGGGTGGAGGAGGCGGGGCCGGCGCGGCGACAGGCGTGCCGTCTGCGGCCACCGCACCCTCTGCGGGCTGTGTGCCGTCTGCGCCGGCAGCAGGAGCAGTACCAGCGGCAGGGGCAGCAGCGGCAGCAGGGGCAGCGGCGGGCTTGGCGGCTTCTTTCTTGGGCGCAGTCTTCGCTTGATCAGCCGCAGCAGCGACCTTGGGCGCTGGTTTGGCAACGGGCTCTGCTTTCTTTGCGGTGGGCCGCGGTGGAGCCGCAAACGCGGGAAGCGCTGCGATGGAGAGCACGAGTGCGGTCACGATGGGCAAACGACTGACGAACATTGGGGGTCCTCCGATGGGACAAGCCCGTGGGCGCGCGGCTCAACCGTGGTCCGCAGCGCAGGGCATGGAAGGCGCGGGTTCTACCACGGTTTGCCGGACCATGAAACTGCGTGGACTCAACCCTCTGGGCCAGCTCCAGGACGCTTCCGCGCCTCGACGATGCTGTAGCGGGCATTCAAGCGGTCTCGCAAGGCTTTGAGTGCGGGTTTGTCATCGAGATCAACGCCGTAGCGCTCGACGATCGTCAGTGGAAGGGCGATCGCCAGATCAGCCACACTGAGATCATCACCGACCAGCCACTCCCTGCCACCGAGGAGCGCGCCGAAGACCTCCAACGTCCGCTGCACGCGCCGTACCTTCTTGCGGTAGACAACAATGTCCCAGTCACCCGGCTCGCGGCCTGCCATGGAACGGTCGATCGCGATGAGGGGCTCGAGCAGTCCGTCCCGCGCCAATTCGTCCGCCATCCAACAGCGAGCACGATGCAAGGGCTCTTCGGGCAGCAGGCCGTCGGGCTCCACCACTTCTAGGTAGTCGATGATGGTGTTGCTGCCGAAGACGGGCTTGTTGTCATCGGTAACCCACACCGGAAGCCTGCGCAGCGGATTGAGTGCAGACATTTCAGGCGGCGGCGACCCTCGTTCGATCACAGCCTGATCGTAAGGAATCTCACGCTCGTTCAGATAGGCACGCACTTTGAAACAATACGGGCAGTCCATGTAGTGGTAGAGAGTGGCCATGAGAAGATTCCTGAAAAAATGGGGGCGACGGCACAGGCGCGTTGGTGGGGAGCGACGGGGTAGGCTATACCACGATCAGGACCCCGAGCCACTCCGCGCGGCATCGACCCCAGTCCGATATGTGCAGGAAGTCTCGATGGCGACAGCCGACTACCCAATTCGTCCACGCCAGCGCGATGCCATTGGAAAAATGGCGCTGATCGCCCTGTTTTCCGGTCTTTTGGCCTGCAGCACTCCGGGCGAAGACAGCAAGCCCGATGCCGGCGACTCCCAAGACGCAGACGCGGTGATCGCCAACACAAACTTCGTCGGAGCGACGTGCGCTAGCAATCTGGACTGTGCAAAATACGGCCTGAGTTGTTACGTGACCAATGACAAGACTGGCACTGGAATCTGCAGCCGAGGATGCGAGACAGAGACCGATTGTGGCGGCGGGCTCGCCCACTGCAATAACGTCGAAGGCGCGCTCGTCTGCACCCTGCCTCGCTACTGCGATCCATGCACATCGGCCCAAGAGTGTGGCCCCGAAGCACCGATCTGCGCCAAGGATGACAAGGGCATCGGATTTTGCACCACGTCCTGCACCGTCAATCAGGACGCCTGTTCGGGAGACGCCCTCTGCCGCAAATATGGCCCCAAAGTGACAGATTTTGCGTGCATGCCTGCCCGCGGATCGTGCAGTGGGGATGGCAGCCAATGCAGCCCCTGTAAGACCAACGGCGATTGCGGCGACAACCACACCTGCTTCCAAGCGGACGGCAGCACCGAGCGATTCTGTAGCCAGCACTGCAACCCAAAGGCGAGCGGCAACACCGGCTGTGCCGCTGGCTTCCAGTGCGTACCCCATGGGGACAAGGGCCTCTGTTACCAAGTGATCGGCGGAAAGCCGCGACCGTCGTGCAGCGTTGCCACACGGGGATACTGCGATCCTTGCGTCGACGATTGGCAGTGCGCCTCAAACCGCTGCGCAACCAAGAACAACAAGAGCTTCTGCGTACAAAAAGAGCCGTGCAGCAAAGACAGTGAGGGTGAAGATTGCCCACTCGGCGGGGTCGCTACCTTCTGTGTTCCCTCTTCCAAGGGCACCATCTGTGCACCGCCACCTGCGTTCAACTGTCACGGGTACATGGCGTGTTTCAGCCACCCCTGTGGCGCAAATGAGAGCTGCATAAACGGCGAGTGCAAGGCAAATTAGCCCTAACAGTCACACCGCAGTTGACAGTCGCCGGGGCCGTCGCTAGTTTCCGCGCCCCCAAGCGTCGGCACCGGAGCCGGCGCACCAAACGAGTGAGTCGACCATGAGCAACATCGTCCCAGCAGATCAGCAGCTCATCGCTACCCTGACCGCAAATGGCTTCCAGACCGTGCACACCGAGTGTGACGGCTGTGGCCACATCCGTGGTTACGAGGGTTCGAGCTACTGCAAGAGCTACAAGACCCCGGCCGCCAAGTGGACCCTGGGTATGTGCAACTTCGCTACGCACAAACGCATCGAGAAGACGGCAGAAGCCCGCTCGCTGAACCCGCTTAAGGCCAGCAAGCGCGGCGGCAACTAGCCCGACGCTCAGCAAAGACAGTACGATCAAACCACTCGCCCGCGCCACGTTGCGCAGGCGGGTGGTTTGTTTTTTTGCCCACACATCGACTGTGCACCCGCCGACCCGATTGTCACAGATGGGGCTGCCCGCACTTTGCGGCGACGGTTCGCTGTGATACGGAACCACTACAAGGAGAGCCTGATGCCTGAATCGATCGTTCTACTCGAGAAAAAGGGCGCGATTGCGCTACTCACTATCAACCGCCCAGACAAGCTCAACGCGCTGAATCTGAGTGTCTTGGAGGCGTTGGGGCGCCGTCTCGACGAGATCGAAGCAGATGACAGCATCCGTGTGGTCGTGCTGACCGGCGCTGGCCGCAAAGCCTTTGTCGCGGGTGCTGATATCGCGGAACTCGCACCGCTGGACTACCACGGCGCGCTGAAGTTCTCGGTCACCGGCAACGCCTGTCTGGGTCGTATTGAGACGAGCAGCAAGCCCTTCATCGCTGCGGTCAACGGATTTGCACTGGGCGGCGGCTGCGAATTGGCGCTTGTGTGCGACGTGATTTTGGCGGCCAATACGGCCCGCTTCGGTTTTCCTGAGGTCAGCATCGGCGTCATCCCTGGATTTGGGGGCACGCAGCGCCTTGCGCGGCTGATCGGCCGGAACGCGGCCAAGCATTGGACGATGACCGGTGATATCTACCCTGCTGACGAGGCCCAGCGCATCGGTTTAGTGTACCGCCTGCACGATCCGGACGAGCTGATGGACGCAGCCTTCAAGACCGCGAACAAGATGGCGCGGCGGGCCCCCTTAGCCGTAGCTGAGTGCAAGAACATCATCAATCGCGGCACCCAATTGCCGCTGGAATATGCACTGGACGCCGAGTCCCGCGCCTTTGCGACCCTATTTCAGACCGACGACCAGACCGAAGGTATGAGTGCCTTCATGGCGAAGCGAAAGCCCGAATTTACGGGTAAATAGACCAATCTTCCGACCCACCACAGGAGATAGACGATGAAGTTTCAAGCTGAGGGACGCGTCCAGAACGCCGACTTGACCACAGTGTACGAGATCATCCGAGACCGTCTGCCCGAGTTGGTACCGCACATGGACAATGTGTCGGCGATCGAGACGGTTGAGCGCAGCGATGGCCCCAACGGCCCACACCTGCTCAACCGCTGGCGTGCCGACGCCGGTCAGGTACCTGCCGCTGCGCGCAAGGTCATCAAGCCTGAGATGCTCGAGTGGCTCGATCACGCGGACTGGAACGATGGCGAGCACTACGTCGATTGGCGGATTGAGTCGGCCGTGTTCAAAGGGATGTACACCTGCAAGGGCCGCAACAAAGTGGTGGTCAGCGGCAGTGACGTGAAGATCGTCATCAGCGGTGACATGGCGGTCGATCCGAAGCGGATCCCTGGTCTGCCCGGATTCCTCGCCAAGAAGATCGTTCCGACGATCGAGGCCTACCTGATCGAGCGGATGAAGCCGAACATGGCGTCGCTCGGTCTCGGCGTGCAGCGTTTCCTGGCGGCCGGCAAGTCGTAGCCTACCCCGCGGCTCGCTCGCTACGGCGCCAGCGGCTGGACCTTCAGCGCTGGCTGGCCTCTGCGAACCTGGACGCGCTGCCGCTGCTCAAATCCAGCGCCACGAATAACGATGAGGTGCTTTCCAATGGAGAGCCCGCTCAGTTTGACCGTCTGACCCGGCGCGACAGTTTGCGGCGGTTTTCGGTCCAGCGTGATGCGAATGGGCGCGCTTGTCGGATTGCCGATGATGACCATCGATCCGGTTAGGGCTGGCGTCGGCATCACGAGGTGCTGACCGGGGGCGATGGTCCCTCTCCAAGTCGCGCTTTGGCCTGATTTTACGGCGTGTACGTCCACAACGAGGCGGCCGCTGTCGGTGTCGAATGCACGCGTTTGTCCAGCCTTCACCGTGCCCACGCCCAATCCGCGCACCACCACATCCACGGGCTCTGAGAGCGGGTTGGACACGCGCAGGGTCGCCAATGGTGGGGTGAGGGTGAACCGGGTGCGTGTGCCATCGCGCACGAGCACGGTGGCCGTCTCTGTGCGCTTGCTCCAGTTGGTTTTGGCCACAACGCGATGTGGACCGGCGCTGATGCCATCGATCCGGAAGATCGCGCCGGGAGACACCTCTCCGCGGGGCGCGCCGTCGACCACCAGCGTGACCTGCTCGCGGTAGCGATTGTTGATGATGAGACTCGTGCGGCCAGCGGAAATACGCCACCCAACGTGGCCACCTGGCGGCAAGTCGACCCCTTTGCTGAAGGTCTGCTCGCTCGTCTTCACCCGTAGCTTCAGGCTCCCTGCGGGCACCTTCCTCACGGTCAGTTGCTGCCCTGGCTTCAACGTCAGTTTGGCTTCGCCATCAATGTCGACAACGGCCTCCTGACCGGTTGCGTTCGTCAACTGCAGCTGCCCCTGGGGACGCTCCGGTCGCCAGTTCTGCAGACCGCCAGCTCGCGGCCGTACATCAAATACATAGGGCAAGCCGCTTCGCACTCCTGTCGCGGCCAACCGAAACGTCTTTCGTGCCACTTGAAGCTTCACTTTTTCGCCGGCCCGGATGGGACCGTTGTGCAGACCAGAGAGGGCGTAGATGAGTCGGAGGTCTTCCCCAGTGGCGTTATCGACGACGATCGTAAGGGCCCCCGGCTGCGGTGGGCTGGCACCCCGGACACCGAGCTGAGAATTGTAGGACCACAGCTTGCCGCTGCGCCGCCCGATCAACTCCACTTTGTGATCGCCCGGTGCGAGGCCGAGAACCGTCACCCGTTCACGAGGCTGCAACTCACCATAATCTTCGAAATCAACGCGCAGACGCGCCGGCTCTGTCAGTGGATTGGGGATCACGAGCCCGGCCGATACGGGCGGCAAAACCACCTCCGCAGTGGCGCCGTGAGCCAACGTCACGCGACGGGCATAGATGTCACGACTGCGCTGCCCTGTTGCGTGGATGGGCTGCGTGCCAGGCGCAAGAGGGCCCATCAGCCGCGTCTGACCGCGTTTGAGAATGCCGAGAACAGCGCCTCCCCACGTGATCGTGCGGTTTTCTCCGCTACGATTGACCACTTTCAGATGCCCCCCTGGCGGCACCAGCTGCACCTCTCGTTGGAGCACGTCGTGCAGATCGAGTTGGGCGCTGTACTGCCAGAGATCTCCGCGAGCCACGGTGTAGTGCAGGGTCTTCTTTGATGTGCGAACCGTCGTGGACTGACCGCGCCGCAGGGGAATCCACTGCCCGCCGTCAATGCGCACGGTCACGCCTGGCCCAACATTAACTAGACGTACTTGAGTGGCCTTGGCGGCGGCGTTCGTCTCAGCCGGGTTGCTAGTTTTACCCTGCTTGTTCAGTGTTTTAGCCGAATTCTCGCTCGCAGCTGCCACGGCGTTCGCCGCCGGCAGCAGGAGCGTCAGAATCAAGAAGGCAAGTCGAACAATCTTCACAGTGGTCACTCCCGCACGACAGGGCAATCGGGTGCGCCCGCTAGCTTACAATGTCCGAACTTTTGCGGCCATTCCCCATCCATGCGGCAATACCGTGCTCCGGCAACGTCGCGATAGGGCAAGGTCGCGATCAGGCAGCGTCCCGCTCAAACAGCATCTCGACGAAGAGCTTGGCGTTGAAGTCACGTAGATCGCTCATCTGCTCGCCCACGCCAATCAACTTAACCGGGATGCCGAGGGTCTCGGCGATGGCCAAGATCACGCCACCTTTCGCCGTTCCATCGAGCTTGGTCAAGGCGATGGAGGTGACCTCGATGCTCTCGCCGAATTGACGGGCCTGAGCGACCGCGTTTTGGCCCATCGTCGCGTCGAGGACAAGCAATACCTCATGCGGGGCGCCGTCATGTGCCTTGCCGATCACACGCCGCACCTTCTGCAGCTCGGCCATCAGATTGGCGTTGGTGTGCAGGCGGCCAGCGGTGTCGCAGATGACCAAGTCGTAGCCCTCAGCCTTGCCCTTTTCGATGGCGCCATAGCACACGCTCGCCGGATCTTGCTGAGGTTTACCGCGGAACATGTCGACGCCAGCGCGCTCACACCAGACCTCGAGTTGATCGACCGCCGCTGCGCGGAATGTATCGCCGGCCGCGATGAGGATTTTGCGGTTTTCGGCTGCGTAGCGGTGGGCGAGCTTGCCAATGGTAGTGGTCTTACCGCTGCCATTGACGCCGACGACCATCAACACCGCCGGGCCGTGACTCTTCGGCAACAACAATTCGCCTGTGGCCACCTTGTCGAGCATCTGCAGGCTCTGATCTTGCAGCGTGTCCCACACCTTGTCGGCATCGCCGAGCTCCTGTTTCGACAGCGCCTGCTTGAGCGCTCCGAGCAACGCCTCTGTCGCCTGTACGCCGAGATCGGCGCGATAGAGCACCTCTTCGATCTGGTCGAGCAGGTTTTCGTCGATTTGTTTGCCAGCAAAAAGCTTGCCTAGCCGGGCAACAAAGCCCTCATTGCGCGTCTTGCTGAGGCCACCACGGACCTTGTCCCGCGCCTCCGCCTCTGCCGCGCCCTTATTTGCCGCTTGGCGGAGGGCCTCGATCGCAGCCTGCTGTGAGGCCTCTTGTGCCGCAGCCTCAGCCGCCGCAGCCTCTTCGGCCGCTTTTTGCTGCCCAGCGAGATCGACCGCTTCCAGCTTCTCTGCTTTGCCGTCTGCGTCGACCCTCAGGCCACCCTTTGCCGCCCGGCGCAGCGCCTTTGCTGCACGCCTGGCTTCCTTTTCTTTGGAGGTGAGCGTCTCTTCGGGCTGTTCGCGATCCTCAATCCGCGAAACACCCTTCGGCGCTGGCCCGCGCTTCTTGCGCGTCAGCACGAATGCCCCGCCCGCGATGGCGACGAGGAATCCCAGCACGACCACCACGCCGGTCAGGTCAGCGCCTGGTTCCGCGCCGGCTTGGGCGATGAGCAGCAGAGATGACGTGGGTATAAAGGGAGCGGGCATGGGGCGTTCCTAGACGATTTTGGATGCAGATGGCCGCTATGGCGCCTCTAAGGGCGCGGAAGGTAGGGGGGCACGAGAGGCTTTTCAACCCAACTGAGGAATTGGTCTCAGGGTTTGGTGCAAGTGCCGTAGCTGTCGTCAGTTACCCCGACGCAACTGAGCCCACTGGCGCACAACAACACGTCGGTATCGCACTGCTTGCCCTCGGTGACGCCCTGACACGTTGCGCTATCGTCTTTCGCGACGCACTTGGCGCCAAGGATGGCGCAGTCGTAGACGGCGGGCTGCGGCTCTTCACAACCCCAGACCAAGTAGTCGGCAATGCACGTGTCGATCGCGTCGTCGTCGCAGGTACCCACGTTCTCTTTGCACGTGTCAGCGGTGCCATCGAATACGCAGCCGGCGTCCTTGCCAGCACAGTAGACTTGCTCAACCCCACCTTCATCGTCTGCAAAGGCGCATGTGTCCCCTGCCTTTGCCGCGCAGACGAAGCCGTACTCCTCGCCTGCGGCGGTGCAGACGCCAACCTGCCCGTCCGAGCCGATCGCGTCGGCGCAGTCTACCGTCTCGATCTTGTCTTGTTCGCACCAGGTCAACGTGACACCCGTGCAGAGGCCGACTTCGGTCAACTCACCGCAGGCGCCTCCGGCACTCGCATCACCACCAGAAGCATCGCCCGCGGCTGCGTCGCTCGTCGCGCTGTCGCCGCCAGACGTCGTATCCGCGGACGCGACGGCGGTATCTGCGCCAGCATCGGTAGCTGCGGCCCCGCCCGTGGATCCTGACGAGCCACCACATGCCGACAGGCCAAGGAGCAACAAGAACAAGGACATCGGTATCGCGAGACGACTCATCTGCACCCTCCGTATGAAGGCACGTCGCAACCGGGCCGGGTCAGTCATCGGCATCGTGCGCGACATGGCCCTGGGTGCGTGCGCCCAAACATAGATCATACGGATGATACGAACTCGCGGCGTTGCCGTACAGACACCGAGTGGTCAGCCCGACCACCGGCTACGAATGAGCCGCGACCGTGGGCCCCTGCTTGACCGGTATTGTTACGGCTTGCAGAGGGTGTTGGCGGCGCCGGGCGTTCCCTTCTTGCCGGCCGAGCCAAAGCTCTGGGTCGCCGTGCACCAGGCTTTTGCGTCATCGTTGCCCTTGGCCGTCATCTTGTCTGACGACAATTGAAGGGCCGAGCCCAACACCACCGCAGCCTTCTCATAAGAGACCGCATCCAGGGTTGTCTTGCCGGCTTTCAGCGTCAGCTTGCCGCCGCTGTTGGACATCGAAATGACCGTCTGAACCAGGTCGATTGTAGCGCCGAAGTTGTCGCTGGATTTGGAGCTGCGACCAATGACGAAGCGGCCGCCGGGCTTGATGGTCAGGGGCTTGCCTTTGCCGGTGAGCTTGAACTTCACGCTGGTCTTGTACAGCAACTCCAGCCCCTCGAGATCAATGGTCACGCTGGAGATGTTCGTCAGCTCGATCCACTCGCCATTGTCGCCGTTGCCCGACTTCGCCCGGACCATCAGTTCGCTGATGACCAAGTCGCCCACTTTCGGCTTTTGCGCCTTATCTCCAACGCATACGCCGGTTTTGCACTTGCCCGCGCCGCCGCAAGCGAGCCCATCGGTCAGCGGGGCGCCGGCCTTGCAAGAACCGGCGTTGCAGGAGCCCGAGCCTGTGCACGAATTGCCATCCTCACACGGCGCGCCGCTGGCAGCAGGCTTGTGCGTGCACTTGCCGGTCTTGGCATCGCAAGCGTCGGCCGTGCAGGCCTGACCATCATCGCAGGGTTGCGATGATCCGCCGCAGGTGGCGCCCTTTGCCCCGCTGCAAGGGCCGTCGCCGTTACCGTCGACACGGAGTAGCCACGTACCGGTGGGATGCGACTCAGAGCCGATACGTGAAGCGATCAAGATACCCTCGGGGTCGGGCAAGGCGAGGCTGGTGGCGAACACATTCGACGTCGGGAGACCATAGTTCTCCTGGCCGACGATGATGCCCTTGTTGTCCACGGCGACGAGCCATGCCCGCCACTGACCCGCAGCCGGACTGGTGGCTCCGACAAGCATCGCGCCCTGCGGCACAGCCATAATGGCGTCGAAGCGATCTTGTTTGCCGCTGCCGAGATTGCTGACCCACAACTGCTTGCCTGCGTCGTTGTAGCGGCCGAGCCAAGAGTTCAGTCCCGCGGAGACGGTTGTATGACCCACAACGTAGCAGTCACCCTTGTCTGTCAGCGTGACGTCGGCGGCGAGCGTCACGCCAGAGAGCGCCACCTGCCAATTGTTGTTCCCTGTCACACCACCGAGCCAGCCACCGCCTGCAGCGATACCGACGGCGCGCAAGCCACCGGTTGCCGACCAGGCGAGACCGCGCACCTCTGCGATGCCGGGCTTGAGCTGCCACGTTGTCTCGGTGCTCGCCCCGGCGGCGCTCACCGCCCAGACGCGTGCGATGGCGTTGCCGCCTGCCTTCATGCTCGCGGCAACGAGGGTGGTGCCGACTTTTCCATGGGCGATCGCGCCAAGCGTGGACAACTCCGCCGTTTGGGCCGTGCCCGCGCCGAGCAGGTTGTGACTCCACGTGGATTTGCCCTGGTTGTCATAACCACTGACCACGCCCTGGTTCCAGTTAACGCCAGTCACTTCTTTGTACAGACCAGCTGCGACCGCGCCGCCACCGTCTAGCGCCACGACGGCCTCAGCTTGCACAGGCTGTTGGGTACAGGCTGCGCCCACGCACGCCTTCACGGCCCACGGGATCACGCTCATCGTCGCACCAAGGTCGGATGTATAGGAGAGATCGTGCGCTGCGAGCCACACTGCCTTTCCAGCAACGGCGACGCTTGGACGCGGCGCGGCGTTTTTCAGCTGCTGGTGCCACGGTTTGGCGAGGCAGCTGGTCGAGGGCTTTCCGATGTCCCCACACAAAGTCTTGAAGTCACTGCAGCAGTCTTTCCATGAACCGCAATCGGCATCGCACTGGCAGCTCGCCGCCTGATCGTAGTCGCCACATTTTCCCTTGCACGAACCCGTTGGAGTCGTGGTCTTGCAGTCCTTCGCACAATTGGACGCCGTCTCCCCGGACTCGCACTTGCCGTTGCCGCACACCGGCTTGGTGGACGTACACACGGCCTTGTAGTCAGTGCAGCAGTCTTTCTCGGCGACGCACTCTGTATCGCACTGGCATTTTGCCTTCTCGTCGTACTCACCACACTTGCCGATACAGGAGTTCGGGCCAGCCTTGCCGCAGTCCTTGGCGCAGTTCTTCTCCGTCTCGCCGCTATCGCACTTGCCGTTGCCACACTTCCCGCCGCTGCTTGAACCACACACGGTCACGCTGCTGTTCTTCGAGCAATCGAAGTCCTTGCAGTCGGTGTAGCCGTCGCCATCGTTGTCTTTGCCGTCGTCGCAGGCCGCGTTGGTATTTTCCTTTTTCGGGTCGACCGCCACGTCACACACAGTCACCAACGTCGACTCTTTGCAGTCCGTGTCGTCGCAGTCGGTCTTCCCGTCGCTGTCGTTGTCTTTGCCGTCCTTGCAGGTCTCGTCGGTGTTTTCCTTGTCGGTGTTTCCGCCGCCGCAGACGGTGACGCCGATGCCCGTCGAGCAACTCAGATCATCGCAGTCCGTGGTGCCGTCATTGTCGTTGTCCTTGCCGTCATTGCAGAGCACGTTGGTGTTCTCACTGACTACGCCGCCCGAATCGACCCAACCGTCGCTCTTGCTGCCCGTGTCTGCCGCCGTATCAGTGGTGGTTTCTACATCGGTCGGCGCCGTCGTGTCGGTCGCACCCGCATCTTCGGAGGGCTGTGGCGTCGTCGTGCCATCATTGCCGGAGCAGCCGATTGACAGGCTGGCAGCCAGCAAAACCGCGATAATAGCGACGTTTTGGCTGCCAAAGTGAAGATGTGACTGACGCATTGATGAGCTCCTCAGCGGGTTGGGCGGCGGAGTGTTCCCATCTCGCCCGGTTGACGCAAGTACGAATCATCTCGGTCGCTCACGAGCGGAGCCCGCACGCCTCGACTGCAACGTTGAGCCGGACGGCTTGACGGCCCTGCGATCGCCTCCGACGATACGCGCCGCGCCCAACTTGATGGGCGCAGTGGAGGAAGCCATGGGGCACACCCGCGCAGACGGCGTGAAACACAAGGTACTCATCGCAAACCGTGGAGAGATCGCCTGTCGTGTCATTCGCGCGTGCCGTGAGCTTGGCCTGCCCACGGTGGCGGTCTACAGCGAAGCAGACAGCGATGCCGTTCACACGTGGATGGCAGATGAACGCGTGCTCCTCGGAGGCGCCGAATCCGTGGACAGCTATCTGCGGGCCGATCGCGTACTCGCCGCTTGCCTTGAGCTCGGCGTGACCCTCGTGCACCCCGGCTATGGCTTCCTCAGCGAGAACGCCGATTTTCGGGAGGCTTGTGACGCTGCTGGCGTAGGCTTCGTCGGCCCAAGCGCCTTTGCGATGCGGCAGATGGGCGTTAAAACCCTGGCCCGCGAGACCATGACGGCGGCGGGCGTGCCTGTTGTTCCAGGCACCGATCAGGGGCTACCCGACGGCGCGGCAGCACAAAAGCTCGCAGATGAGATCGGCTACCCGGTCATGCTCAAGGCTGCAGCTGGCGGCGGCGGGAAGGGCATGCGCTTGGTGTTCAAGCGTGAAGACATCGTCTCCGCGTTCGACGGTGCACGGCGCGAGGCGCTGGCGTATTTCAGCGACGACACGGTCTACATCGAAAAGGCCATCGTTCAGCCGCGCCACGTCGAGGTGCAGATTCTCGCCGATACCCACGGCAATACCGTCCATGTGCTCGATCGCGAATGCTCGGTGCAACGCCGCAATCAAAAGGTCATCGAAGAATCACCTGCCCCCTTTCTCAGCGATGCGACGCGCCACGCCATGGGCCAGGTCGCTGTTCAGGCTGCGGAAGCGGTCGATTACGTCGGCGCTGGGACGATTGAGTTCCTCGTCGATCAAGATGAGAACTTCTACTTCTTGGAGATGAACACCCGACTTCAGGTCGAGCATCCGGTGACCGAGTTGGTGACCGGCATCGATCTCGTTGTCGAGATGCTGCGCGTGGCCATGGGAGAGCCGCTCAGTTTTAGGCAGGATGACGTCAGCCAGCGTGGTCACGCGGTGGAGTGCCGAATCTATGCGGAAGATCCCGCACAGAATTTCCTGCCCTCCCCTGGGCGTTTGCACGTCTATCGCCCGCCCCATGGTCCCGGCATTCGCGTGGACGATGGCTGCGTCGAAGGCGGCGAGATTCCCAGATTCTACGACCCGATGATCGCAAAGGTCAGCGCGCACGGCTCCACTCGCGAGCAAGCAATTGCCCGCATGGATGCCGCCCTGGAACGGTTTCAGATCGCAGGCATCGCCCACAACGTACCGTATCTGCGCTGGCTGTTGGCCAGCGATCTATTTCAGGGTGGTCGCTACGACACAGGTATCATCGGTCATCTGGGCGATTACACCGTACCAGAGCCGCCCGAGGGCGCAGAAGGCCATGCAGCCATCGCATTGGCCGCCATCCTCGGACATCGCGCAGCGAGTCGCCCAGCCGTCGCCCAGTCGGCTTCAAAGACCAGCAACTGGACCACCGCCGCCCGCACCGCACATCTACGCGGACGATAGGAGCCCATCATGGCAACCACATGGATCCTCACCGAAGACGCAGCCTCACACGAGGTGTCGATCATCTCGGATGACGGCCAAACCGCCGTCGTAGACGTCAACGGTACGCGCTACAACGTCAACACGCAGGACCTGCCCGACGGACGTATCGCTGTGACGGGAATCGGCGCTGATCGCACCTTCCGATCGTATGACGACCATCGCGGCAAATGGATCGCAGAGGGCCCAAATGCTCGGTGTTTCGATGTCGCCGATGAACGCAGCACATGGCTCGGCGCCCTCGCCGGCGGCGGCTCGGACGCTGGCGGCGACATCAAGGCCTCCATGCCGGGACGCGTAGTACGCGTGGCCGTTGAAACAGGCGACGTGGTACCTGCGGGCGGCATCGTCGCGGTGCTTGAAGCCATGAAGATGGAAAACGACATCAAATCTGCGGGCGGCGGCACCGTAGTGGAAGTGGGTGTCGTCGCAGGGCAAACCGTGGAAGCCGGGCAGTTGCTGGTTCGTCTTGAGGAAGTACAATGAGCCAGTGGTCTACGCTCACGTTCACCCTGCCGTCATCGCGACTCGTGGGCCTGGAAGGACCGTTGACGGAGCTCGCCCCCGACGGCATGCAAATCGACGACGGCGCAACCCTGACCGGCAAGGACCTGCCCGACGGGATGAGTCGCGTCATTTTGTACGTACCCGCAGGTGACGGCAGTCGCGCACAGACGGCCCTGCAATCGCTCGCCGCTGACCGCGGTTTGTCGTTTGAAGTACTGCAACAGGACCTGGAGGAGCGTGATTGGAACGCCGAGTGGAAGGCGCACTACAAGCCGCTTCGCATCGGTCGTCGACTGCGGGTCGAACCCGTCTTTGACCGACCGACGCCCGATCCTGAGCTCATCAGCATCGTCATCGACCCCGGCATGGCATTTGGTACCGGTACACACGAGACGACCCAACTCGCTGCTACGGCGCTAGAAGCCTGGATTGACGGGCAAAAAGCGCATGGAGCGCAGCTGTCAGGCCAGACGTTGCTCGACGTCGGCACGGGCAGCGGCATCCTCTCTATTGCGGCACTCAAGCTCGGGTTTGGCGCCGCCGTCGGGACAGAAATCGACGAGCCAGGTCTCGAAAATACCCGGGACAACGCCGCCCTCAACGGTGTTGGTGGGCGCTTGAAGCTGCATCTGACCGATGATCCAGACTCGCTTGGGAGCGCCCGCTATCCCCTGGTCTTGGCAAATATCATCAGCAGTATTCTCAAGCGGCTCAAGGCGTCGCTCATCGATCGGGTACAGCCGGGCGGCACGCTGATCGTCTCGGGTGTGTTGGCGGAGGAACGCGACTCCTTCGTCAACGCGTTCGCCGATCCACGGCTGACGCTGATGGCCGATCAGGTCGACGGCGACTGGATGGCGCTCACCTACTTGCGAAGCTAGTTTCGCTCAACGCCTGAGGGCTCGGGTGGAGGCACCGTGAAACAACTCTGGCTCGATGCCGACCTGACCGCGAGCCGTTTGCGGCCGGATCCGGCTCAGTGGCGCCGCCTGCGAAAGGTGCTCCGGTTCAAAGATGGGCAGCGCGTAATGGTCGCTGACGGAAACGGTGCCAGGCGGACCTACGAGCTGAGTGGGGACACGCTGCTGGCCAACGCGCCCTTGCATCACGCGCCGCAGCACGCACGCCGCATCCATGTGGGCGTCGGCGTTCTGAAGGGCGAGCGGCAGAGTTGGCTGCTGCAGAAGCTGGTCGAAGTGGGCGCGACGGACATCGCGCCGCTAGGTCTGACGCACTGCGTTGTGAAGCTCGCCGCCGATCGCGCGGAGAAACGGAAACTGCGATGGGATGCCATCGCAATCGAAGCGTTCGAGCAATGTGGTCGCTCCCAACTACCGACAATTTCGGGTGTTCAGCGCCTGGCGAGTTGGCTCGGCAGTTTGCCCGAAGGCACCCGAGTAGCCTGGTGTGACGAGCGTGACAGAGCGGTCGCCTTGACCAAGTGGGTGGCGGACAACCAGACCAACGATCTCGCGCTGGTGATCGGACCGGAGGGGGGGCTGAGCGACGAGGAGCGCACCCTACTCCAGCGCGCCGGGGCCGCCCCCGTGCACCTCGGCGATGCGGTACTGCGAGCGGAGACCGCGGCGATCGTCGCTACATGGACCGCAGCTCATACAGCCTGAGCCTGTGGGCCGGACAACCAGCACTCAGAATTCTCATAAGCAGCCACAATCTCTTTACTTACATAGCGTTAAACAACAATAAACTGAAAACACTGGTCGACTCTGCTGCGCTCTGCTAGGTTCCGCGGCGACGGCTGCCCTGCCTGCGCTTAAACGCCTCCTTTCACAACGACCATTCACGCTCATCGGTGCCTATGGAATCACGTACCCCCGCACAAGTTCTCAACTTGTTCATCGTCATCGCGATTGCGTGGCCGGCGGTTGGGTTTGGTTCGCCCAGCGTTTTGAAGGATGGCCAGCGCAACGCGCCACTCGCGACTCCGGGGTTGCGCGCGGCACAAGGTGTCGGCGCCGCCGTGTGGGCATCTCGCACCGCACACCGGCAGCACCCTGCCCTGCTCGTGACCAAGCCCAAGCCGAAGGTGACCTGGGTTCGTGCACGGCGCCTGGCCCGGCTCCCAGAAAGCATCAGTCACGGCCTCGCTGTCAGTTGGAGTGGCCAGCCCGTTCGCACACGAAAGTTCAATGCCATTCGCGACCAGAAGGTCAAATCAAACGAGACAATCCGCTCGGTAGCCTACCGCGCCTGTACCTCTCCGCAGGCGCTCGCCGTTGCCAATGGCATACAGTGGGACCCAGCCGGTACGCCGCTACCTGAGGGCACTGTTCTGAAGGTCCCGTTGCGCTTTCGCGCGGCCTCTGGGTTCGCCAAAGCAGTCCGTTTGCGCACAGCTCCCGGCGTACGTGCCGCGCGCATCCACCAGACGTGGGGTCGCCCGTACGTCGTCAAACTCCTTCAGGACGCCTTCCGCGCGGTACATCAGCGCTGGCCCAACCGGCATCCGTTTATCGTCCATGACGTCTCACGCTTTGGGGGCGGCCGTCTTGGCGGTCATAAGTCACACCGCGCGGGTCGTGACATCGACATCGGCTACCCGACATTCGAAGCCACCCGCAAGGGCTGGGGCCGCCCGGCGCTCGGCAGCATCGACTACGGTCGATTGTGGTTCTTGGTCGACAGTCTCGAGCGCAGCGGCTACGTCGCTGCGATCTACATGAGCCCACGTATCCAGCGCCGTTTGTTCGCACACGCTGCAGGTCAGGGCGGCGATTTGGCGCGCCTGCAGACGCTCTTTCAGTACCCCTGTGCCAGGGGCGCCAAGCGGACACTGATCCGTCACGCAAGGGGCCACAGAGACCATCTGCACATTCGGTTTGCCAGTCCAGCCGATCTGTCCGTACTGACGCCCAAGGGCTCGTAGCGACAGACAACCAGTCCACTAGGCGATATCGTGATGAGTTAACCTTGGCGGATGAAGGTTGAGACCAGCTCGACCACTTCTGCCGCTTGGTCGGTTTGGGGCAACACGTGGCCCGCCCCTTCAATCGCTTGCCAACGCCCCTCATCGCCAAGCAACGGCTCCACCAACTGCCGCGCTCGCTCGCATGAGATCGTCTTGTCTTCCGTCCCATGCAGCACCAATGCGGGCACGCGGCAGGTCGGCGCCACACTCCGCACAACCTCCTGCAACTCCAACACACTCAACACGCTGGCCACGGGCATCCGAGCGGCATTTGGGCCCTGGGAGTGCGGGCGTCCAACGACCCGTGGCCAGCGCGTCAAATCTAATGTTCGCAGGGCAACGGCTATCTTGCGCGGCAACGACATCGCAGGGGCCAGGAGCGTCAGAGTACCGATGGGCGCATCACATGGCTGCCGGCCAAGCAGCAGGGTCAGCAACCCTCCCATGGACAAGCCGACCAAGTGCACACGCGCCACCTGCGGTGCGAGCCAGTCGAGGGCTTTTCGCGCATCAGCTAGCCAGTCGTGCCACGTGGTTGGGGCGAGGTTCCCATCGCCGTGCCCAGCCAATAGGGGCGCGACCACCGTCAAACCGTCTGCTGCGAGCGCTGCGGCGAGCGGTCGCATGTCCCAGGGACCACCAGAGAACCCGTGTATCAACAGCACCCCGTCGGTAGACGATCGCATATCGACCAGCGGCGCCATCTCAGGAGGCAGCTCTCGCGACTGCAAACAGAACGGCAGGTTGGTCGTGGCTGGCAAGGTCGTAAATGGCTCGTGTGCATCCATGCGATTGAGGATGCGCGGGTGACGCGCCGGCAGCAAGATGATGCCCCAACGGACCGGTTTCAGCTTCCGAGACGCGGCGTCAACGTGAGCAGCACCTCATCGAAATAAAGCCGCTATTTACCTGTATTCCCGGGATTTTTTTTATTCACACGACGTCAGCCACGGGTTATTTGACCGCTGCGACAGCTTCAACTTCTTAGCATCACGCTGCTCACCTGCCCGCGGTCTCTGCCAAACCACAGACACTTCTAGGTAATCTGAGGCAATTTCTCCTTTGACCGGCGGCAGAGCGATGGGTATCCTCCCGCGCCCCAGCGGCCTTGAGCCGCCCTCCCCTTCAGGATCGTTGCCCATGCGCCACCCTCCCAGCCTCTCCTCTCTCTTTTTCGCCCTCGCTGCCATCAGCCTTATCGGTTGCGGCAACAGCGGCGACACCAACGGTCAGACGACCTACTCCGTCCCCGACACCATCGGTGGCGGTGGCACCGGTGACGGCATGTCCGGCACAGGTGACGGTGTGTCCGGGGGGACAGGTGACGGCACCAGCGGTGCCGATACCGGCGCGGGCACGGGCAATCCGACGGACACAAGCGGCGGCGGTATTCCACCTGTTGCCAACCACGTGGGCTACAAAAGCCAGGAGCTCCGCATCCGCATTGTTGGCCCAAGCGGCCGGCGTCACACCGTGGTGTCTGGCGGTGTCGTGGATATCGCGGGCGTGCTCTTCGGCAATGCCGATGAGATCACGTGGAAGCACAGCAACGGCGCTGGTGGCAAGGCCTACGGCGCGCCATTTTTCCAAACCGGCAAGGTGGAGTTGACCCCGGGCGACAACCAGATTTCGGTCACCGCCAAGAAGGGCGACGCGATCGCGACCGACCACATCACCATCACCTACAACCCTGTCTTCCAGTTCGCCGACCGGCTGCGCGTGGAGCCCCGGGTCATCAAGGCCGGCAAAAAGACGAACGTGCATGCCATCGTCAACCTCGGCAAGACGACCAACTTCATCGCCGGCAGCCTGAAGGTCTTTCGGACCGACGAAAACGGCAATCAGCTGAAGAATTTCGGCCCCATGGTCGACAACGGCAAGCTCTCCGTCAGCGGCGACGAGATCAAGGGAGACGGCCTATACTCCCAGAAGTTCAGCATCAGCGATGGCAAGCCGACGACTGTTCGCATCCGCGCGTCCATCCTGTTCAAGGTGGGCAACAAGCAGTACGCGGCCTTCACGGATGTCGCCGAGATCGATGTGGTGAGCGACATCGCTGTCGCCGAGTGCACCGGTATGAAATCCGTCTTGGACAAGGCGAAGGCCGCAGCGAAGGCAGCCGGCAAGGGAAGCGCCGCGCAGAAAGCCGCCTTGGACGTGCTCAAGGCCAGCAGCTTGGTCGACGTAGCTGACAACGCAACGTCGGGCGGCAATGGCGTCTGGGTTCGCTTCAAGAATGGCGTACTCGCCGCGATTAACCTCAACCCGAAAGGCACACGGGGCGGCCAGCCACGTTACGACAGCACTGACGAACTCGGAGCCAGCAACCTCGCGCTAAGCGCCGTGCGCGTTCAGTCGAAACGTGCGGTGCTGCTCGATCCCTTCCGCGCAGAGTTCGGCGATAATGAGATTGGTAGCGGAGCGGCGACCATCAAGAAGACAGCATGCCCCGCCTACGAAGTTGAAGGCGGAGACGCGCTCGTCGGAAGCAAGGCTACGCTCAACCATTACCGTAACTTCTATGAGTTCGGCATCATTGCGACGGCAACCCACGGCGACGCGGTCTTCGGTCAACTCGACGCCAATCGCCGCAAAGAATACGGCTTTTCGGCCACCGGCAGCCAAGAGATCATCTGGTCCGGTCATGCGATTAGCTGCAACTACTTCAAGAAAGCCGCCTCCGTGCAGACCTGCTCTGAGAAGAGCGCGTGCGGCCCAGAGAGCGACTGCTTCTTGAACCAGACCGGCGGCAAGGGCGTGTGCGTTGACCACCTCACCGCCGATCTGCGCAGGGGCCGCGTCATCATGGGCGCCGACGGCGTCTACGGCATCACGTCGCAGTTCATCCCGCGGCATGCCAAACGGACCTACCCACGCAGCTTGGTTTACCTCGGCGCCTGTCGCTCCTTGTTCAGCGGCAGCTTGGCGGCCGAGTTCTTCGCCGCAGGCGCCGCAGCCGTGGTGGGATACGACGGCAACATCGACAACGCCTTCGCCACCAAGTGGGGCAAGACTTTCATTCAGAATGTCATCGGCCAGAAGCAGCTATCCGGCGTCGCACACGTCCAGATTGAGGACGCAAGCCACCCCGGCAGCTTCTCCCGTCTCGTTGGCGCGCAGAATCTCGACGCCTACTTCAGCGACCTGCTCAACCCATCGTGGGAGGCCGGCAATGTGACGGGTTGGATCAAGTCCGGCGACGGTCGCGTCATCGCGAAGCTCGGTAGCACCGTGCCCGTCGGCGGCAAGTTCATGGGCATCCTCTCCACCGGCCTCGGCTACACCTCACAAACAGGCGAGTTGCGGCAGCGCTTCTGCGTGCAGCCTGGCCGCAAGAAGCTCTCCTTCTGGTGGAAGTTCTTCAGCGAGGAGTTCAAGGAGTTCTGCGGCAGCAAGTACCAGGACGCTTTCCGTGCAGAACTGGTCGCCAGCGCCGGCAAGAAGACCATCGTCAACGTCAAGGTCGACGACCTCTGCCAGAAGGGTTGCTACAAGGGCGGAAACTCCTGCGGTGGCCAGTACAAGGGTCTCACCGCTGCCGATGTCAGCTTCGATCAGGGCGGCGTCTACATGACACCGTGGGTCAAAGCTGAGGTCGACATTGGGCCATTCGCTGGCAACGGCAACGTGAACCTACGCCTGTTCACCACGGACGTTGGCGACTCGGTCTACGACACCGCCGTTCTCGTCGACAAGGTCGATATCCAGTAAGACGCTCGTCCACAGGGCGCGCTACGACTCGTCCGGTCCGCCCGCGGGCACGCTTGCCGGGTCGGCATGTCGAGCTGCGCTATCCGGGAGTTGTATATGCGCGCATTTGTACTCGCTGCAGGCCTAGGCACCCGCCTCCGCCCCCTGACGCGCCTGCTCCCCAAACCGATGGTCTCCGCGGGGGATATGCCCCTGCTTGAGCGTGCTGTCCGCCAGCTGGCGTTGGCCGGCATCACTGAGATCGGCATCAACCTATTTTACTTGCCGGACGTGATTACCTCGCACCTAGGCGATGGCAGCCAGTTTGGGGTGCGCATCACTTGGTTCGACGAGCGCCTGCCCCTGCCTGGCGATACGACCCAACGCAGAGAGCCCCTGGGTACAGGCGGCGGGCTCAAAGCCGCACAGCAGTTTCTCACGGCCGACGGGGATGACGCTTTCGTGCTCGTCAACGGTGATGCCTGGCATACCTTCGATCTCGGTGCAGTCATCGCAAGCCACAACTCGGCTGATATTGCGACGATGGTCGTGCATCGGGACCGCCGTAGACCCGATCTCCATCTGCTCGACTGCCGTCCCGACGGCACCATGGCAGGCTTTCTACACCGCCCGCCGATGAACCTAGACGAGCTCGAAGCGCACGAGGATCGCGGCATCTTGGGCATCTACACAGGTGTGGCGGTCTACAGCGCTCGCGTTCTCGATCATCTGCCGGAAAATCGCGTCAGTGGTCTTGTGGTTCACGGTCTGCGCCCGGCGGTCGACGGTGGTGAGCGCATCGCATGGCACGAGCCCGATGGCCTCTGGGTCGATTGCGGCACCCTGGCAGAGTTGCAGCGAGCAGATGCCTTCACGCGGTCGCTTAGAGCGCTGCCTACTGAGGCACGTTTACTGGCAGTGGGCCAAGCCTAGCGGGCACTGACAGCTGGACGGCTGCTTCCCCGTTCCAAACGACACGTAGACCAGCATGTGCACCTAGCGATACGTCCTCGCAGCGCAGCACGCACGGCGTCACACTGAAAGCACGGCTCAAGAGCTGGGATGCGTAGAGAAGTGCGATACAGCTGAAGGCGCCAATACAGTTGCAGTTTGTGCGCGAATACCCCGTCAATACAGACTACTAGCGCAAATCTGACTACTTCAGGCGGAACTCCATTTCGGTCGAACCGATGGTGATCTTGTCGCCATCGCGCAGGAAGATTTTGTGGATCCGCTTGCCGTTGACCAACACGCCATTGGTCGAGTTCATGTCGGCGATTTCGTAGCGCATCTGATCGATCTTCAGCGCAGCGTGGCGCCGCGATACCGAACCGTCTTCGATGATGATGGTGTTGCCCTTCATCGAGCCGATGGTGGTGACGTCGTCGATCAGGTGGAAGATCTCGCCCGATAGCGGTCCAGCGCGCACATGCAGCTTGCCGCGATCGGGTCCGTCGTACTCCTGCTCCACGTAGACCGTCTCACCACCGCCGCGGCGACGTCCGAGCATCACGATCAGACCGATGAGCACTCCCAGACCGATCAGCGCACCGAGCGCAATCCCGATCCACATCAGCAGCGCCTTCCAGTCGAACGACGGCTTCGGCAGCTTGACGTCCTGGTACTCGCCCTCGACAGGCCCGTCCTTACCCGCGTCGACCTTGAGGCTGACCACGTAGTTCATCAGGTCCTTGCCCTTCATCGGCTCGCCGTTGTCGGGTAGCTCCTCGAGGGTGGCCTTCAGGATGTACTGCTTCTTGATACGGGCGGCGAAGCCATCCCACACCGCCGGAACTGTGCTCAGGTCGTTGGGCTTCACGCGGCGGTACAGGCCCTTGGTGCCTTCCGTCAGGGTCTGCATGGTCGCCAGGAAGTCCTGGTCATCAGCGGAGTAGCCAATCGCCATCACGCGAATGCCGTACTCTTTGAACCGGCTCGTCATACGCTCAAACTTGCGGACGATCTTGGTCTTCTTGGTCAGCGTATCCTTACCGTCACTCATGATGATCAGGTAGCGACGGCGGGTCGAGCCCAAGCTAGGCAGGGCTTTCTTGTAGTAATCAAGAGACTTGCGGACCGCACGCACGAAAGGCGGGTCGGACTTCTGCATGCCCTTCTCAGAACCCTCTAGCCCCAAGTCATCGCTCTCCTGAGCGCCCTTGTAGGCCGCGACCGAATCGACCGCCTGGGTGAAGCTAGAGCCGAAGGGGTAAATCTGGTCCTGGGTCGAGTCCTGGCGGTAGGCCAACACGGCGACCTTGTCCGTGCCACGCAGCGACTTGATGAAGTCCTTCACGCCATTTTTCTCGACCTCAAGCGGCGAGACGACCTCGCCCTCACCAGTTGGCCGGTAGGAATTCGAAGCGTTCATCAAGATCAGAACTGCGACGGGCTCCTTGGCCTCCTCCGCCGTCTCGATCTCCATGCTCTTGATCTTCAGCGGCTTTCCGGACGCCAGGATCTCCAGCTGTTTTTCCTTCAGCTTCTCGATCGGCGTGAACGTCACATCGAGCACGTCGGCGTGCACGGTCAGCAGCATGCTCTTTTCATCGAACTCGACATGGTCAACGATCACGCGCTGCTCAGCGAACCCGGTGAGGGGCATAAGCAGGACAAGGAACAAGACGAGCAGCGCGCGCAAATGACGCATGAGTGGGCTCCGACGGTTCGTGCGCCCGGCCTTTGTGCCAGACGGGTTTTGCAAGCCCACTGGGTATAACAAAGCGCAGGGACCATTTGAACCCGTAGCGCACGCGAATGCCGTTCATTTTCGTCGGCGATCTCAGCAGTGACCGCCAGACTTCCTGGCGACGGAAAAATCCGGGCCCAAAAACGACAACGCGGGAGGGGCTTTCACCACACTCCCGCGCCGCATCTTTCGGTTGAGCCGAGTGCTACTCGAGGCTCTTGAACTTCATCTCAGTACGGCCCAGACGAATCTTGTCGTTGTCGATGAGGTCTTCGCGCGAACAGCGACGCTCATTGACGTAGCTGCCGTTGGTGGAGTCGAGATCGACGAAGGTGAACTCGCCGTTTTCGTGACGAATCGCGCAGTGATGCGAGCTGAGGTACGGGTCGGTCAGCACGATGTCGCAGTTTGCCGCGGTTCCCATCGTGTTCTTGCCGTCGACCAAGCGAAAGTCGCGCCCAGCCAGCTCGCCGTTGAGGACCACGACCCAGCCAACGCAGGGCTGAAAGGTCTGGGCCATCATCGCCGAAATGTCGATGGCTACCGTAGCCTCGGCGGGCTCGTAGGCGTCTTCCTGATGACCACCGCCACCACCGCCGCCGCCCTTGTCTTTTGAGAACCAGCCCATGCCGCCTCCGTCGTCCTTCTTGGGTTTCTTGCCCTTCGGCATGTTTGGCCGCTTGGGAGCTTTGGGCGCTTTCGGCTTCTTGCCGCCCTTCATCTTTCCTTTCGCGGCCTTACTGGGCGCATCTACGGCCTTATTGAACGAATTCGCGGCTTTGCCCTTTACACGAGACTGGGCACTCATGACCTTGCCACGGGCCTTGTTGACACTCATGTCAACACGCTGCTGACCAAGATTCTTAAAGAAGTCGAAGACCATAACGCGTCCTGCTCAGAGACTCCCGACGAGGCTCACGGCGTTCAGTGTGACACATTTTCGCTAGGCAGGGCAAAAACTCCTACGTGGCACTCAAAGAAACGGGCCGCCCACTGAGTCTTGTCAGGGGCGGCCCATTCATCCTGCTAGCGCTTACGGGCGCGACGCTTGGCCGGCGCCTTCTTCGCCCGACCGCCGGATTTCAGGGGCTGGTAGGCCCACAACTTGAAGAAGTTGAGATCGCGATCGGCCGTGATGGGCTTGAACTTAATGCGGATGCTCACCTCGCGGACATGCTCGGCCGGCACCACGTAGACCCAGTTCCGCCAGCGGAACTTACGGTCGCTACCGGAGCAGATGCAGTTGGCCAGACGGCGGTCGTTGGCCTCGATCTCCGCTTCCCAGTCGCCGTGCACATAATCCATTCGCCAGACGATGTAGATGTCCTTGCCAGGCTCGACGTTGCGCAGCTCGTACTCCAGCTGCCCGCCCTCGTAGGCGACACCGGTATCCTCAACCACGACGCCATCGGGGTACTTGAGCTTCTGACGGGTGCGGTAGCGGTCACGCTCGCCGGAAATCTTCCAGCCGTGATCCTTCTCGCTCGCCGGATCGAGGGGGTCGATCATGTCGATCAAGCCCATGTCGATACCTTCGATGCTCATCTGGTCCTCGAATGGCTTCGAGCGAACCTTGATGTTCTCGATGATGACGTTGGTGTCCGTCTCCTGGACCTCGACCTTCTTCTTGGTCCGGCTCAGGCTCTTGTCGAACATCTGCTCCATGAACTTGTAGCACTCACCCTGGTAGCTCAGCAGCGTGTTGAGGAACTCCGTGGAGAAGGCCCCTTCGTCATACTTCTGCATGGCGATCTCGACATGCTTCTTGAAGTTGGCGAAGTCCCGCTGGCTCGAGACCTGCGGCACGTTGGCCTCGATCTCCTCCACCATCGTCCACTGATGACTCAGGATGATGAGGTACAGCTTGAAGACATTACGCAGATCGACCAGCTGGCTGTGCAGCAGCATCTCGAGCGTGATGAAGCCGTGCAGCACATCCGACGCCGGCAGAATCCGCATCTGATGGAAGAGGTAGGCGTAGATCCCCTTGGACCGACGAATCAACTCCAACAGCTCCCACAGCGTCTTCGGGTCGATGAACGAACCCACGCAGCCGGCCATCGGCACAAAGCGCAGATCGATCTCGTTTTCGGCGGGGTTGAAGGGGTCTTTGGCATCGGTGATGCGCTTGACGTACTTCGTCAGATTGACCCGGCAGAGCTCGATCTCGCTCATGATGTCCGGCTCGGTCACCGTCCACTCAATCTTGCAGTTCTCGGACACGCGGCGGTGACCCTTGAAGTCCAGGTTCTCCTTGTAGGAGATGAACTCACTGAACTCTTCGATGTAGCGCGCGACGAGGTAGACCGTCGTCGGCAGCTTGAAATCGTTGGGGTTCAGCTGCCGAATCTCCGGCTCCCAGAGGAAGATGTCCTGCCCCTGACCGTCGATGGAGTAACCCGACTGCACTTCGACAGCGAGCTCACCACGACCACGACCCGACACACCAAAGCCGCCGAGGCCGTGGGGTACGATGCCCGGTCCGTGAAACATGCGGTTGTGCAGCTTGCGCTTTTCGACGTGGTAGCGCTCGCCGTCGTTCCAATCTCGTTCCGTGGTACGAAAACCGCGAAAGAAATTGAGCCGTTTGAACGTCTTCAGCTCAGTCTGTGACATTGTCGTCCCTCCGGATACTCGAAACTCGTGTCAGGCGCGAACCTGATGGATGGTTGTGGACAGCGGCGCCGCCCTACATGCCTTCTTCGCCGATGACCATGAACGGACTCCAATCGTCGCTCGCGGTCTGTTCAGCAAACTTGAGAAAGTAATTGCAGTGTGCGGGCTTTTCGGCCCGAATCACGCGGTGAATGCGGATAAGTTGCTCGTCCGTCACCGAATCTGGCGACATGGCGAGCTCCACAACGAAGCAGTTGTTGAGGTTCATCGGCGGCAGAATCGTGGACGACTCTCCGATGATGCTGGACACCTCGACGCGGAACGCACCCTCGGGCCACTCATTTTCAATGATGGTGGGCCGCGTACCGGTGTAGATCTCCAGCAACTCTTCAAGTGCGCGCTTTGTACCGCGAATGTTGTAAAGCGCCGGCGCATGACGCAGCCAGCGACGCTTTACTTCCTCAGACCAATCGTCTTCGAGGTGCAGGGCGATCCAAGAGGACAGCCACGGCAGGAAGCGAGCCTCGGCCTCTAAGGGACGGAACAGACGGTGCATCTCATCGATGCGATCCGAGACGCCCTCATGGAGCTGCTGGAAGATCCACAGGTAGTTCAGCAGCAGGTCAGATTCGTCGGTGCTGGTGACCTGGTAGATCTGCGGCAAGAACCGCATCCAGCTCGTCTTGCTGACGCGCAGCTCGATGGGTGTGTCTGCGTTGACGAGCATTCCGCGAGCGGGAAGCTGCGAAACGACGGAGTTTTCTGCGTCGTAGGACTGAACAAAGCGCGGCGTTGCTGGCGCGAAACCAGCCTGTGCCAATACGATCTGGGCGTCTGTCAGCCGCAGACCGTTCACGTCGGGAATGACGAGCTTACGTGGACGCCTGCCGCCACGCGGACCGCCTCTTCCCGACCTCGGTGTTGATTTCACCATGGGTGCCCCAATCTCGGGAGTCTACTCAGACCCCGGCGGTGGTTAGCGAGCGATCCGCTCGTGCGCCTTCTCCACAACTTCGACCTGCAGACAGTGAACGAGTTCACCGTCAGAGAGCTTGAGCTGATCAACCTCAAGCTTGGTGCGCTCGTCGACGATGCGGACCCGGTCGACAAAGTCGACGCCCGAGACCTCCTCAACCACGTGGTACAGATCGACGCGGTAGACCGCGCGACCAAAGGGCCACCCCTGCCCTCTCTTGCCGCCGCTGAGCGGATGCAAGAACGTCTTCACACGGCGCTGAATCTCAGCTTTGACCCGATCCGATGCCGTGGCCTGCAGCAAGATGATCTCGACGACCACGCTCAACTCACGGAAGACGGGACGGCGAACATTCAGTACGGTCGTGAGCAGCTTGCGGTCGGCCAGATAGTTCCGCACCTTGCGCAAAAGCTCGGTGCTAGCGACCGGACGGCCCATGTAATCAGGGTGATTTTCAGCGACGCGCGGCACGATGGCCACCGTCACCTCGCCCTCACGATCGGTCGTTGGCAGCGCGCAAACACGGGCCACCGAGCTCGACGCCTCTTTGGCGAGCCACTCGAAGTCCTCAGCGGTAACCGCGCGCCCTTTCGCCTTGAGGCTGTGGGGACCGCGCTGCTTGGCTTCCTCGATGCTCTCCAAGTCGGAGCCACCGTTCGCCGCGTACAGATTCGTCACGCTCTCGACGTACGAGATGGACTGCAGCAGGACCGTGATGGCGTCCGGGGGCACGTTACCGTCCTCACCGCCGCCGACCTGATAGTGCGAGCACACCACGTTGCGGTCGCCCTTGGGTGGGACCATGCCGCGAATGCCGTCGCCGAACTTGATCTTCCCGGTGACGATGTCCTTGGTGTAGTGGCGCGAGCTCGGCAGCGACTCGTAGAGGCTATCGACCTCATGCCAACGCACCTGCACACCACCCTCCGGGTCGTCCACGATGCAATCTTCGCCTTCAAGCGCCATGAGCGTGTCGAGGTCATTGCTCGGCGGCCGCTCACGCTCCTTGACCCAGATCTGCTGACCCGGCAGCACCGGCCCACGAACAAAGCTGAACGACTGATTCGGCGTGCCCTTCGACGAGCCCATAATGGTGCTGTCGTAGGTCGAGAGGTTGTCGGCATACACACAGTTGAGCAGCACGTGACGCAGCATCGGCGGCTCGTCGTAACCACCCTGCTCAAGGCGGGCGCGAATCCAATACAGGTTCTCGCCGTAGCGCTTGTTGCTGCGGTGGTCATCCGGGCCGACGAACTCGACAAAGCCGCTCTGTGAAAAGCCATGCGTGTAGTCACGGACCGTCAGCGGATTCCAGTCACGACCGCCGAAGTACTCCCACGCAATGATCTGCTCGGACTTGGTCTGCTCCAGGGTCGACGCCGTATCGCCTGCCCGCGCCCGCAGATTGCGACCACCACCGGCGTCTTCCACGAGGTCGAAGAACACCTGGTTGGACAGGTTCGGGAAGGGCTCTTTGAAGCCCATGTAAAGCGTGGGGCTCTCTTCCGTCACCGGTGTGAAGGGCTGGAAGGCCTTCATCTCTTCGCGGGCCTGCGAGGTGTGGATGGTGTGCACAAAGTCGTTGTACGCGATGACGTGCTCGAAAGGCTGAGCGGACTCCACAAAGCGGAGGGTCAAGTTCTTCAAGGTCGGCGGGCGCAAGGGGCGCTCGTCTTTCCAGACCCACCGGTCGTTTTCCAACTCGTAGGTTCCGGGAATGCCGTAGTCACCACGCTCGATACGGGCACGCATCCACAGGCCCTTCTTGCCGTTGATGTTGACCTCGCGCATGTCCTTCGGGCGCTTAAAGGCCACAAAACCCGACGCCGTGAGCGAATTCGTCTCCTCCTGGAAGCTGTGTCCGGGATCTTCCTCGTCGTACTCACCGAAGCCGTTCTTTCCGAGCAAGCGCCACCGCTTGCCGTTGTAGTACTCCCACGCGATGACCAGATCTTCAGAGTTCTGCGGGCGCGGCACGGAGGCCACATCGGCGAGCTCCATGTCGATACGCACGTTGGCCTGCTGGTGGCCGAACACCGTGTCGCTGAGCAGGTACAGCGTGCAGTCGGCCTTGGGCTCACGGGAAAAGGGCTGAAAGTTCCGGTCCATGTCGAGCTTGAGGTACAAGTCACCTTCAATCGACGCGAACGAGGCCTCAGGCAGTTCTCCCTCTCCGATCAACTCAAGGCGCATACTCAAGGTATCGCACAGCGTGTCTTCAGCGCTCTGGGGCACTTCTGCCAGCCGACCACGGACGTAGAATCCTTTGGTCTCGTTGACCTCCGCTGGCTGCATATCCACTGGGCCAATCAGCGCGACCTCGTTGGGCTGCGTCTGCATATTCGGGCTCATGAGCTCGCGCCAACGCTCCCCGTCCCAGTACTCCCACTCCAACATCTTCACCAGCGGGCGGACGGCGTCAGAGGTCGTCGTGCTGGTGATGGTGAGCAGGCTCGATTCGCTAAAGGACTTGAGGCGCTCATCGCCCAGGTAGATGAACCGCTCGACGGAGCGCACACCCGCCCAAAGGGGAACGCCAGGGCCGCTCAAGCTGAGCTCACCTGTATTGTCAGCGAAGCTCTCGTGGTGCTGGCTCATGCACTTGACGAGCTCGTTCGCCGTAATGACCACGTCCTGCGCAGTCTCGAACGTCTGGTAGGAGCCATCCTGTCCGGGCTTCGTACCCGTGCGGGCGTTAGTAGGAATGCGGACCTGGTCAGCCTTGGGGTTGATCGCAAACTGCAGGACCGCGCGGGCTGGCTGGGGCGCGGTCAGGTGAATGCCCATCAACTCTAGGAACGCCAGGAAGTTCTTTTCCGGCACCCGGTTGAGGCGATACAGCGTCATCTCCGTCATCCAAGCGAAGAGCTCGATGAGGGTGACGCCAGGATCGGCACGGTTGTGATTCGTCCAGTCAGGGCAGTACTGCGGGATCAACCGCATGGCCTCCTGAACGATGTCGTCAAAGTTACGGTCGTCGAGATTCGGACTCGGGATCATAGGTCTTGCTCCCGCCGCAGGTAGAACGGATAGACCATGTTGTGGTCCACGTTCGTCGAGCGGATGGTGTAGCGGACGTCAATCAGCATGACGTTGGCCCGGGCCGGGTCCTCCGCTGCATTGACGATGATGTTGCCGATTCGGGGTTCGTACTTCTGCAATGCCTCTCGCACGTAGAAGCTCACGAGGCCCTGAGTCGAAGCTGAATTGGGATGAAACACAAAGTCGTGGACGCGACAGCCAAACAAGGGGCGCATCACCCGCTCGCCGACGGCGGTTCCGATGATGCAGCGAATGCTCTCTTCGATGTTGTCGGCAGCCTCCGACATGGCCATGCCACCGGTGGAATTCACCTGCATCGGAAACTTGAGTCCACGTCCGAGAAAGTGCTTCGTTGCCATGCCGCTCCGAGGGCCAAATCGCTAGAAACCTGTTGCTGAAACCTGAACGCTCGCTGAGTTCAAGGTCAGCGCTACCCCATCAACCCTTCAAACTTGAGGCGACAGCGCGTGCACTTCACTTTCACCCAACCGTCTTCGTTCTCGCAGTCCAGGGCGACCTGCTCCTCACAAGGGCAGCGGTGCCCCTCCGTGCGGCCTGCGCCACAATCGGTAAGCACGTCATGCAACGCCATGAGGATTTCCTCTTGGGTCCACTGGGACGGGTCCATTGCCATGGTATGCCTCGCCAGAGCTGAGGCCGCCTGGAGCGGTCGGTTAAGGTTCGCGGGGCGATAATGGGGTTGCGTTCAAGGTGAAGTCAACCGCCTAGCCTCCGGGTTCCGCCAAAGCACAAACAAAGAACGGCACGCCAATCAAGAGCGTCGCGCGCCGGACTACATTTAACCTCTTATCTCAAATGGTTAGCAATTCGCACAGCGGTTCGCTGCGCGCCCACCAAGACTGACCCATCGGTCAGAATTCTGTCGATCTCTATGGCTCAGGGTCGAGAAGAACTTAGTTGCACACCACGAGCCACGCCCCAGTCGTAGAACGCTACTTACCTTTGTGGGCGTTGCGAGCGAACCCGATGACGGTCCGGTAACCGTCCTCTGGACGGAACGAATGTGTCGCCGATGTGATGAGATAAACGCCGCTAAACGTATCGCCAAACCCCGTAAATTCCAGGGTTTTGCCGGGAACGACCGTCGGTGTTCCCTGGATCACCGTCTCGCCGGTCACAAAGTCCATCGAGTGCTGATCGAAGATCGCCTGTGCCAGGATGTCGGCCTCATCTTGGGAGTCGACAGGCTGATCGGTCACAACGTAGGTACGACCCTTGCTGGGGCTATTGTACAGCGCCTTGCCAGTCGCTTCCCAGCCCTTGGTTCCGTCGAAGGCGTACTCAGACGACTCGGCGAATCCAACGATGTTCTTCTTGGTCCACGGATCCCAGCTCCGCACCTCGACGCGGCTGTACTGCTGCACAGTCGACATCCGAAAACTCGTCGACAGCGTGAGCTTCGCATCACCGCCCTCACCGAGGCGCTCCCGCGCGAGGGTCAGGATTGGGCTCTGACCCGGGTCAGGCTGGGTGAACTTCACCTTGGCTGCTTCTTCCGGGTCAGCTTTGTATTCCAACTCGGTACCGAGCGCTGTCAGCAGTTCAAAATCAGACGCATTGAGCTGCGGAATGTACAGGTGCTTGACCTTACCGTCGCCAATTTCATCAGCGCTCAGCGCATCAGACGTATCGCCCTTTTGCGCCTTGGAGTCACCGATCACGGCGGTGACGGCGTCCGTGGACATGGTCTCCGCTTCGAGTCCCTCACCCCACGTCCGCGAACGATGGCCGCGCGTCAGACGATGGATTTTGTGATAGCCGGAAATGGTGGTGCGGTAGCCAAGATCGACGTCGAATGACGGCTCGATGTAGGAGATTTCACCGATACACAACACGCTCTGCTCTTCGAGCCCGAGCCCCACTTCAACCTCAGCGCCAGGCTTGAACGAGTCGATAAGATGGAGCTTCTCCAGCTTCATCATGTCGTATTCGACGCTGAACATATCGGGGCTGTCCAAGCGCAAATCGACCGTGATCGATAAGATGCCGTTGCCGCCTCGCGTCTCCAAGTTGTCGCCGGAGTCCGTTGCGATCGACGTTGAGCCGTCGATCTTCACGGTGATCTCTGGCACGCGAATATCGTTTGCCATGTGCTTTTCTCCTCGCGGGCGCAGTCACTAGTTGCCAGACACTATCGGTCAGCCACTGAGTTCCAGTCCCTATATGCCAGTCCCTAAGAACCAGACTCTATTTAAGAATCGGCGGGATGAGCAGTCGGCGACCAGGCGACAAGCTCAACGGATCATCGATCCCGTTGGCCTCCGCGATGCGGCGCCATTGTGCTGGATCGTCATACTCGTTGAATGCGATCGCCTGGAGAGAGTCGCCGCGACTCACGAGATGCACGTGAGCCGTGTCCGGGCTGGACTTGACCGACTTGGACGGATTGTCATCCGGCACCTCGGTCAGGGTCAGCTTGCACTTGGCGCGAACCGGCGTGCCATTGGGCAGGAACATGATGTAGTTCACATCTAGGGCGGTGATGTACCACGTACCCGTATTGATGCGACCACCTTCACTGCCGAAACCCTGGCCCCACACGAACAACACACGCGGGATGCGGTGCAATTCAGCGTTGGCATGGATCAGCTTTTCCAGGTCCTGAATATGCGTCGAGTAGACGCTCTTCCGATCCTCGAAGGTGTCGAACAAGATCTCACCGAACTCGAGCTTCAGGGAGTCCCCCCCCGTAAACTGCAAGTGCGCAGAGTCCTGTCCGGCCTGCCGTTGCTCCCTTGGCTTCAGGGTCTTTGTGACCCTAACCGCCTCCGGATTGAACGAAAAGCTCACTTCGGATGGAACGTCACCCTTTTTGTCCTCTTTATGGACAACGAGCTTTGCTGTCTCGAATCCCTCAGCCATGGATCCCCCTTCTCTCTCGTGCGCGCTGGATGCGTACCATCACTGAACGCGCAACCTTCATTGCAAGGGCGTCCAACTCCTGTTGGGGTTGGGCACCTGCTTCCCTTTGAGTGCGTGTGTCGCCGCCCATTCCGGACCCGCCGGACTGTTGAGCATCGGCATCATGTCCCGCCATCGGCATTGCCACCGACGGGTTCGCCCCACTCGTGGCGATCGATTCCGACATCGGCTTGGCTGCCGCTTGCGCGACAATCGCCCGCGCGGCCGGCGCGACGAGCGGTAGTACATTGGCCGTCGGCGCTGCCGTAACCGACAGCACACGAGCCATTGCGCTGGCCTGCTGGCTCTTGACCGCCGCAGTGCCGCCCGCAGACGAGCTGCCCGCGGCCGCTGCCTGCATAGCCGCTACCGGGCTCACCAATTCACTGCTCGCCATCCCGGAGGCAGCGCTGCCAGCGTAACCCTGACGGGCGCCGGCGGCCGACGATGTTCCAGGCGATACATAGGACCGCTCGGTCGTACCATGGGGCATCGGCCGTAGAACCTGACCTGGGCGCGGAGCCCGACGAGATTGAACGGCAGCGCCTAAACGCTCTGCGCGGCGACTCGTACCTGTACCGCCATACGCCTCACCGAGACCGCCACCGTCACCCGGCATCAGCCCCAACAACGCGCCGCCACCAAGACCTGCGGCACCATAGCCCACACGTGACCTACCGAGACGGCTGGCGCGAGGGCCTCCCACCGACCGAGATCCGCTGCGCGTGCCGGACAGCAATTGCTTCGTACGTGACAGACCCACCGGCGAAAAACGGTGAATCTTGGCGGCGGTACCAGCCTTGTCGGCGGCCTTTGCGGTCGCGCCAGGCGCAGACGCGCTACTCGAAGACGCTGCTGCGGAGTCCACGTTCGCGCTCGGCCGGGAAGTCACCGACTCCACTTGCCCCAGATCCAACAGTGCGGACTCTGAAACGCCGGAGCCTTTCATTTCACGGAGGGCGGCTAGGCCAGCCAAACCGGAAAAGACGACCTGTTTGTCACCGCTCGGGCTTCCCGCGGACTCACCAGCATCGAAACTCGAAGGCAGCGATGCAACCTCGGGTCCGACAGACAGCGCTGTCATCTCGGCGCCCACCGCAGCGGTCTCCCGAGGTGCTGGACGGCCGAAGAAGCGAGACAGAAACGCGTCGGCGACTTCACCCTGCGACGTCGACTGCTCGCCAAATAGCGTCAGCGCAGCGCGCAATGCCATGGGCTCACGAAGATCCAGGGCAGCGCCACCGAGCAACGATTGTGCAGCCGCAGCCATGGAAGGTGCACCGAGCTTCTTCAACAACGCACGATGAATCGGCGACAAGTTGGCGACTGTCGATGCAGCGCTGTCCACCGATGGACGGCGCTGTGCAGCGGCTTGAGATGCAGTCACCGCTGACTTGGCAGATGTCGCCTGACGGGAAGCAGTTGCGCGAGCCGTCGCTGCACCCGCCGGTAGATCGCCAGTCGCTTGGCCGCCAGTCGCTTGGTCGCCAGTCGCTTGGTCGCCAGTCGCCTGATCGCCAGTCACGTGGTCGATCGACAGCAGGTCGCCAGTACCCATCTCGCCGACCATCAAGCTACGGCGAGCCTCGGGGGTGAGACGCTCCATCGCACGATGCAAGATCCACGGTGTCGCGGCATCGGAAAGTCCACCGGGTGTCACGCCGAGGGTCGACTCGTGCTGCGGCGTACCCGCTGCAAAGTCGAGCAACGAACGGCCGCTGCCGATTGCCGTGGGAGCGTCGCCTGCAGCGAGATTTGCGAGGCGTTCGCCCAGAATGCCGCCGCGTGCGTGCTGACTCACAACCTGAGCGATGGCGGCGGCGGCCGCATGGGGCACCGCGCCTATCGAGGAAGGAGCTGCCTGACGGTCGCCAGATTGTGGCTTAGCCCCAGATGCAGCGGCCGCATGGTCGAGCCGCGCGAGCGCATCGCCGATCGGTCCCTTTGTGTTCGTCGAACGTGGAGGACGGGCCGGCCTATCGGTCGAACCACTACTCTGCTGTGCGACCCAAGTCTCGTAGCCGTCATCGCCGGGGAGCAACCATTCACCGGTGCCCGCGCTAGCCGCCAACGCACCGCGCATCTGCGACACGGCACCTGGTCCCATTTGTGAGAGGCTATCGAGTGGGATGCCGGTGATATCCGAAATCTGCTGTAGCTCTTCCGTCGAGCCCGGTGCAGGTTGCACCGATTCGGCCGCTGCCAGCATAGGCCCGACACGTGGCTGCCAAGCAGCTGGCGTGCCTTCAGGAATCAAGCCGCCGAAGTGCCGCGCGCTCAGTGTCGAAGCCAGGGTAAAGGCCGCTACGGCGCTGCCGCCCATAGGCCGGGCCACGCGCCCTTCGACCGGAGCAGTCGCCTGCGTGCCCTGCCGACCAATCGCCTGTGCCGCACCGCTGGCCAATGTTGGCGACGCAAACTCAGTGGACGCGTCGAGGAGCCCACGTGTCCGGGCTAGCTGACGGCGACCCTGCTGCGCAACAGGAGCATCACGCTGCACTGATGGTGTCGCCGCGAGCCCCGCCAAGACGGATGGCGACAACAGTGTCTGTGCAGCGCCAGGGACACTCACAGTGGGAAACAGTGTCTGTGCAGCGCCAGGGACACTCACAGTGGGAGTAGTCACAGTCGCGATCGACTGCGTACCCGCCTGTTTGGCTGCGGCCTGGCGAGCGTTTGTTGCCGCCGCCTGCTGCAGCGCCTTTTCGCGCGAGACTGGAGACAGCCACGCTGGCGCTCCGGCCGGTGGCAGATCGGGCTCAGCGGCGATCGCCAGAGTTTCGCCTGCACCGAGCGCATCGAGTTGACGAGGCGCCGCAACTCGGCTGGCCTGCGGCGTCAACAAACGCTCGCTGACATCGAGCCACCGTTGAAGAGACGCCGCCACGCCAGTGACTGGCGCATCTGCGCCTAACACAGCAGAGAACTGATCCCAAGTTGACGTGGGGTTTGCGCCGATACTGCGAAGCCCGCGAATCTGACGCTGAAGCGTGGATGCAGACAGCCGCACAGCGCCGCCCAGTGCCGGCAATTGTCCGGGACCGGCGATACGCGCGGCATCCCCGGACTCCAGTGGCTGCACATCAGCGCCAATCGAAGCGGGCCCCTGACGCAGGACCTGACCGAAAGGTCCAGTTTCCTGGCTGGCACGCGTTCCCTGAGCGGCAGTCGCCGCGCGAAGCAGGGCAACCCTATCTTGGTGCGCCGCCAACGAGGGCGTCGCGATCGAGTGCATTGGCCTCTGGCCCTGCTGAACCGCCCGCACGCCTGCCGGCGTTGTCGTAGCTGCACTTTGCTGTGCGGCTGCCGGCGACACCAAGCGAGCGCGTTGGGTCATCTCACGGCGATGAATCTGACGTTGGACGGCCAGACGCTCGGCGCGCTCGTAGGCTGCACGATGCTCTGGGGTAACGGTCGAACTCGGCGTGTGCGTCGCGAAGAGAGAAGGCGTTGGCCCCTGGGGCGTACTGTCCCCACTGGCTTCAACTGCAGGCGCTGGAGCGTCCCAAACCGTCTCTGTGTCGGGCCGCAGCACAGCCATGTCCGCCGTCCACTCGGCCATGCGCAAGGCACGGGAGACGGTGTGGTTCGCTGTCACGCTAGCAGTCAGATCCGACGCGGTCAGTTGAACGTCCCGCGGACCCTGGGTCTTGTGCGACGGACGGCTGCGCAGGATCTGTAGAGACTCGCCGATGTCCGGCAGTGCCTGAAAGTCGGGCGTGGCTTGGTCGCGGTCGCTGTGGAGCATGCCGGGGTCAAATGTCCCCACCTGCCCCACGTCCCCGGACTTGTAGACCCCACCGTCGGGTGCGACTGCGTTGGCCGACTCAAGTTGCGAACCACTGGCCGATGGCTGACCGTCGATCAGAGAGCGACTATCGGCTCGTTGCTGCGTGCGAAGACGGGATGCCTCCCGACGAACTTTGGCGATGGCTTTACGCACCGCCGCGATACGCCGACGATGGCCCATCTGCTTGGCTTTCTTTGGTTTCTTGCGGGCCTCGGCGAGCTTCTTGGCGGCTGCGGCGCGTGCCTTCTTGGTCTTTGCGCGATGAACTTCTTGCTCTAGACCCTCGAGGACTTGCTCCTCTTCCTCAAGGACAACCTGAACGATGTCAGCGAGATCGCCGATGCTCATGGCACGAAGATCGGGGCTCAGTGCATAGGCGAACCGGCTCTCCATAGCCAGCAGCGATGCAATATCGAGTGCTTGTGGACCAAAACCACCACTCAGACTGGCCAAGCCAGGGAGCGAGTCGAGCAGTCCTGAGATACGGCCGGTCACGATGGGTTCAACCGTCACGCCCTCGCCAATCCCGCTATTCCAGCGGTCCATGACGCGTTCGTGGAGGTGGAGAACCTCACTCGCCTGATTGTTCGTTTCGTTGCCCACACTTCACCTCGACACGCTGGAGACTGTCACCGAAATTCGGTTCAGCTACAGCGACTTGTATTCGAAGTAATCATACGCCAGCCGGATTTGCTCAAAGCCGACCTGACTAGACATGGCGTTGAGTGACAGCCCCGAGTACTCGGTGATGAATGCCTTGAAGAGCTGGTACTCGCCGATGGGCTGATACTTACGATTCAACAGTGTGATCGTGATGTTGAGGCGTTCGGCGCCGGCCCCTTTGCCCTTGCTGTTGCCAGAGAGGGACGACTTCATCATGTCGTAGAACTCGCCGTTAGCTGCGAACTGGCCGCGCTTCAGGGTCAGTGGCTCGAACTTGCCCGGACCACGCATGTGATAGCCGTGCTCGTTGTTGCCGCCTGAGCGAACCGGAATTGCTTCCGCTTTCCAGCTCATTCCACCGACTTCCGAGAACGTCGCATAGGCAACGCCACCGATCATCAGCTTGAATGCGTAGGCCAAATCTGGGTCACCAGGCCGATCCGAGCTGCCGCTGGTCTGCTTGCCGCCCATCGCGAGTGCGCTCTTGAGCTCGGACGCCAAGTCCGACACTGCGCCCTTGCTGCTTCCGGCAGCGCCCCATGAATCGCCGCCCGCGCTGACTTTCTGTTCCGCCATCATTGCGGCGGCGACAGGAGTCGCTGTGTCGGGCACCACGATTGTGGGCGCAGCTGCGGGGAGCGGCTGCATTGTTCCGAAAGCCTGTGAAGCTTCTGGAGCGACGAGTTTTCCTGCCTTTCGACGTGTCGTTGCTGATGCCATGTCCGGTCCTCCAAAGGCGAGTTAACGCCCTCGCGCCATTGGCGCCCTATCGTTTCGTGGAGCCTAAGCCCCGTCTCCGCGTGCCAGTACGTCGACCTCTTGGGTGACGCGCAGGCCTAGGAACTCAGCTGGCCGGAAAGGTGCCAGCCAGATATCCACGTTCACTCGACCCTGGTCGCGCGCTTGAAGCGAGTTAATCTCGCCGTTGCAGCGCACCGAGTAGGCATCCTCGGCGGAATCACCCTTGAGGTAGCCGTCTCGCCAGAGCTGGTCCAGGAAGAAGGCGACGTCCCGAGAGAGCATCTGCCAGAGATCCTGGTCGTTATTTTCGAACACCACCCACTGCAGTCCAACATTAAGTGCCCGTGTAATCGCAATGATGGTCCGCCGTACATTGACGTGCCGCAGTGCGGTGTCCGCGGACGTTGTACGAGCGCCCCAGACGCGGATTCCCCGCTGGGCGAAAACTTGACTGCAGTTGATTCCTTCGGCGTTCAACATAGCGATGTCTTTCTGCTGCAAGAACAGTTCCAAGTCGACCACACCTTCGAGAACTTCGTTGGCTGGAGCGCGATAAACCCCCTCAGCTTGGTCGCATCGGGAGAAAATTCCCGCAACATGACCGCTCGGAGGTACCGGTTTGCTCGATCTGGAATTGGCTGGCACGACGTACGGGTAGTAAAAGGCAGCGAAGGACGAGTTGAACAGACGACGCCACTGCATGGCGCCGCGGGGATTCTGGTCGGGCGGGAGATCGAGGATCGCGAACCTGTCCTTCTTCTCCTCGCACTGACTCACGATGGCCTGCTGGACGATTTCCATGTCCTTCACGGATTTGAAACCTTCCGATCGCTCCATGCACCACGGCAGGTCTGGCGCGACGACGAGATCGATCTCCTCGAGCTCAGCGATGCCGGCGAGGCCGTAGCGGTTACCTGGCCCAAGGTCGGCGCCGATGAAATCCTCGGCGGTCACCGTGTAGAGGCCGTCGGTACCACCGTCGAGCGAGACTTGTTCGACGGTAACCGGCAAGTTGTCGGGCATCGCCGAGTGGGAGTCGAGATTCGTCGCCTCGATGAGCTGGGAGTGACCGTTGATCACGCGCTCTACGAAAAAGGGCGACTGCCTGGCGAGGTTGACGCAGGTGAAGACTTCGCGCTCGGAGTGGGTCTGAGCAATCACGTCGAAACCGACCGGCTCGATCATGGTCGGCGCCATGGAGCGGAAGTCCTGGTCGAGCGGTTCCCGTTCATTCCACCAGAGGGTTCGGCCGTCCACGCGTGTCAGCACTCGATAGGTGGCGTTGTCATCATCGAAGACCTTGACGAGGCTGCCGCGCGAAAAGCCGTAGGTGCTCTTCACCATGACGCTGTGCTCGCCCTTCTTGGCGTCCACAGTAATAAAGGTCTGCACCTTGGCTGGTGACGGCCGCACGCTCACGCGGACTTGGTTGCCCCACATACCCTCGGCGAGCGCTTGCACGGTCAGCGTATTGCGATTCTTGGCGTCGCGTAGGCGTACGGACGCTTTGGTCGCGATCTCTTTGCGGCCGCGTTCGAAGAGGTGGGCGATCCGAACGATGTAGCACTCGGTGCCGCCGTTGAGGAAGAATCCATCCACGGCAGCGTCGAGGTAACTCTCGACGTCGAGTTGACCGAAGCGCTCACGAAACTCACTCAGGCTGGTGACCCGGGTGGCCCGGCTGGTGGGCCCACGCTCGGTGAGGCCAAGGAAGCAAGGAACGCCGCTAGCGAGCATGCCGAGGCCGGGCGCGCGCTGGGCTGCCCGTTCGATGTAGACGCCAGGTGGCCGCGTATCCATGGGTGACTCCATGCTGCTGGCAAAGTGCAGCGGCGTAGGTGAAGGGCGATCCCCTCAAGGCGTGTGGCGCGGTTAGGCGACCGGTATTTGATGCGCGCTGTCGGTCGGACGCTTGGCCAGACCGCGACAACCACGGTTCGGCACCCGGCTTTAGGGATGCCGAACCGTGGTGCTATGTCTTGCGCGACTTATTGATCTCCTTGTTAATCTCGGAGATCTCTCGAACCCAGGTCTGGCGCTCTTTGTGCTCCATTGCCAGGATCTCATCGAGGGGCCAGTGGAAGTGGTAGGCGACGTACGCTACCTCCTGGTACAGGCGGTCCAGGGGGTAGCTTACGATTCCCCCACGCCACCTCCGGTGTCGACCTCAAACTTGTGGCCACACTCGGGGCAAGCGACCTTCATCATCGCCGTACCCTCTTCGTTGATACGGCGGTAGAAGTCCTGCAAATAGGCAAGATCGGTCGAGAACATGTTCTCGATGATCGACGGGTTGATCGAGTTCAGGTTGCCCAGCTTCGAAATCACCCGACTCAGCAAAATGATGACGAGATACGCTCGGTTGTTCTGCACACGGTAATCCTGCAAGGGCAAGATCTCGTCTTTGGCTGTCGCGAGCCGCATGACGCCTTTTTGGTGCACGTTGCCATCTTTGTCGATGACGCCGCGGGGCAGTGTAAATTCGAACTCAGTCTTGAACGCCATGGGGGCTTTCCTCTTTCAGCCGGAGCCTGTCGCTTTCGGCTGTAGGTTGTTGCAACGACGCGGGGGGTGCTGGCTCGACGTAATGTCTGAAGCCAACACCCCCCGTGTCTAGGTCGTTCGCACGGCGGAAGCAAGGAGCCACCGCCACGCTGGATGCCCTCTGAGACGACTAGGCCGTCTCAACGGGGACGCCGGATTACTCCGAGACGTCACCGCCAGCAGGCATCTGGCCGATCCGGAAGATCACAAACTCGGCGGGTTTCACCGGGCACATGCCAATCTCGCAGATCATCTGGCCAGCGTCGATCACCTCAGGTGGGTTGGTCTCATCGTCGCACTTGACGTAGAAGGCCTCCTCAGGAGTCTTGCCGAACAGTGCACCCTGACGCCAGAGGCGGAGCAGGAAGGCACCGATGTCACGCGTCACGCGCTTCCACAGACGCTGATCATTCGGCTCAAACACGACCCACTGGGTACCGAGCTCGATCGACTGCTCGACCATGTTGAAGAGGCGACGGACGTTGATGTAACGCCACGATGCGTCCGACGAAATCGTACGCGCACCCCAGACACGGATACCGCGGTTCGGGAACTCACGGATGCAGTTAATGCCCTTCGGGTTGAGCAGGTCCTGCTCGCCGCGGGTGATGTTGTACTTGAGGCCGATGGCGCCACGCACAATCTCATTGGCCGGAGCCTTGTGCACGCCGCGCTCACCGTCGCTCCGTGCGTAGACGCCAGCCATGTAGCCACTCGGCGGCATGAAGATGTTGCCCTTGAAGGGGTCATACACCTCAACCCACGGGAAGTAGTACGAGCCGTACTTCGAGTCACGCGGCTTGGGAAGCTTGTCCACGCCGCCCTTCTCGATCACCTCGGGGGAATCCAAGATGGCGAAACGGTAGCGCATGTTCTCGCAGTGCGAGAGGACAGCGTCCTGGATGACCGGATCGGTCTGGCCGGGAGCGCAGACGACGTTGACATCATCAACATCCTCGAGCGCCTTAAGGCCGGTACGGGTGCCGGGGCCATTGTCCGAGCCGATGTACAGGGCTGCGGGCGATGCCGGCTTTTTGGCGTCTTTGTCACCCTTCTTGGTGGCCTGCTCCATCGAGCCCACGTTCAGAACGTAGGCGCGCGAGCCACCATTGTTGAAGAAGCCGTATACGGAGTGCGCCAAGTACTCGCTGTTCTGGAAGTCACCGAAGTGCTTCGTGAACTGCGACCAGTTGGTGCACAATACGGGCTCATTCACGGGTCCAACGCCGCACTCTCCGATGAAGGCAACCGTGCTGGTGCCCACCATCTCGAGGGGCTTGGTTCCGCGGTCGACCTCTTCGACGTAGACACCAGGCGACAGGTACGAAGTAGCCATGTCTCTCTCCTCACAAACGATGCCCGAGGCCTGCTCCATGGCAGACGGGGCGGTTACGGTCAGCGGCCGAATGGCCGGGTCAAACTCAACTCACGCTACGCCCTCTTTGGTGCCTTGAAACGGGTCACTGCGTCAACGGTTGACGGCAAAATCGCGACCAATAACTCGGCGGACCTCAGAGGACCGGCGATCAGACTCGATACGAAACCGAACGTGATAAAACAACGTCGGACGCATCTCCTCGTTCATCGACCGCCAGAACGACATCGTGTCGTTCTGATCGGCCTGTAGATTCGGGTGAACGTTGAGGGTGTCGTCCGGATAGAACGAATCCCCCTTCAGTTTGTCGCCGGTGACCAGCGTGTTCTCAATCATCGTCTTGATGACCAAGCCCAGCAGCAGGTTCTCCTCGCCCGGGGAGTTTCCCCAGACAGAGACGGCGAAATAGGCGTTCAGGTAGACCGGGCCGTCACGGAAGAACTCGACCACGTTGCCTTGACGGTCGTGGGTCGAGACCAATGCGTCGGTCCGCTCGCGGTAATTCTGTGCAAACCCGATGTGGTACAGGTATGTGTTGACCGTGGGAAGGCTCTTGATGTTGTCCTTCTTTGGTTTTTCCGTACCCACACTGACTGTCGTAAAGCCATTGCTTTTAAATGAGTCCTTCAACAGCTCTTTGAGCGTATCTCCAAGGTCCCGAATGACCTCGAACTGACTCATCGGACTCCTTGACAGGTTCCTGCCTCGTACAAGCACTGCCCGGGGTTGGGCGGAGTGGGTGCAGAGGCACACATAAGGGGCTGGCAGGGGGGAGGTAGCCACACGGCCCCATCGAAGTCAATGACCCAGGGGGGGGGGCTGTTGACCACAACCAACAGAGAGATTTTTGTGTAGAATTCGGACGCAGCTGAACGGGCAGCGAACCCACATAAAGCCTTTTAGTTACAAACAGCTGGAGATCTCCCACCCAACGGTGCCGGCGCCGTTTGCTGCCATCCCGCGACGGCTGCTGTGCGTCGCGCCCGCATCTTCTGCTCGATCTCAGGGTCGGCTCAAAAACAAAATTAGTAGGAAAAAAGTGAGAAAATTGGGCGCTCCCCAAGTCGATTGCGACCGGAGAGCCCTTTGAGCTCGATCAGAAAGACGAAACCGGCGACCGTGCCTCCGGCAGCTTCGACCAACTTTGCGGTGGCTTCAGCCGTCCCGCCCGTGGCCAACACGTCATCGACGATGACAACAGGCTCACCGGGAGTCAGCGCGTCGATGTGCATCTCAATGCTGTCCGTGCCGTATTCCAGGGCGTACTCCGTCGTCACGGTCTTCCAAGGTAGCTTGCCTGGCTTGCGGACCAGCACGACGCCAGCGCCCATTTTGTAGGCGATAGGCGCCGCAAACAGGAACCCGCGTGACTCGACGCCCAGAAGTTTGCTCGGCCCCATGTCGACTGCGGCGCGCGTCAACGCATCGGAAACGGTGATCCAGGCTTGGCCATCTTGGAGGAGCGGCGCGATGTCTTTGAAGACGATCCCCGGCTTTGGGAAGTCTGGGACGTCGCGGATCAAGGACTCAGCGTAGTGCAGTGGCATAGGAACTCCTGGGGCTGACGAGGGTGTTGGCACGGGCGCAATAAGGACGACTCACGCCTGGAAGGGGCGATCCATCTTGTCGGAGAGGGAATGGCGGACGGGCGACATCGCGCTGTCTCGAGTCAGGTTGTCTGAAAGCGGCGTCAGGCTGACATAGCCGTCGCGAATGGCGTTGCAGTCACTGCCTTCGATGTCGGGCATGGTGACCGTCGAGCCGCCGATCCAGTAGTACATGCGGCCGCGCGGATCGTTCCGCTCATGGACCTCATTACTATAGTACCTGGCACCGAGACGCGTAACGCGGAGACCGGCGAAGGGGGCCTTGTCGACCGGCGGAATGTTGACGTTCAGCGCGAGTTTGGACTCCAGGGCGGTCGGAATCACGCGTTTGAGGATGTCCGGCAGGATGCGAGCTTCGAGCTTGGCCAACTGGGCTTCATCGCCGCTGCAGTGGGACAAGGCGACCGCCGGATATCCCCAGTGTGCTCCCTCAAGGGCACCTGCGACGGTGCCGGAATACAGCACGTCATGAGCGAGGTTTGGGCCTGGATTTACGCCACTTAAAACCAAATCCGGCTCCACTTTCAGTTGATTGAGCGCGAGGTGAACGCAGTCCGTTGGGGTGCCGTCGCAGGCATACCAGCGTGGCCCTGCGTCTCGCAGCCGGAGCGGCCGAAACAAGGTGATGGCATGGGATGAACCGCTGCGTTCGGTGTCCGGTGCCACCACCCAGACCTCGCCGAATTGAGCGGCCACTCTCGCCAGAATCGCGATGCCAGGAGCGTGAATACCGTCGTCATTTGTCAGGAGGATGCGCATGAGGCGGAGCATGGCAGGGCGCCCAGGGTGATGCAACGCGGGGTGGGGGTGGGGGCGCTGCCTAGGCAACGGCGATTTTCTTGCGGGCCCCCTTGGGCCAGATACCTTCGGCTCGTGGACCAGATGACGCAACGCAAGCGCTGGATGCGATGATGGAAGATGATGATCTGAAGCAAGATCTGCTCTTCTGCCGCAGTTGCGGTCGACACTACCGTGGCGGCAGACGCCAATGTCCCCATGATCACAACCGCCTTGAAGTGGTGCAGCCCTTCGTGGGTCAGACGGACGACGTCATCGACGACCGGTACGTGCTCGGCGTGCAGATCGGCGTTGGCGGCATGGGAACGGTGTGGCGCGCGTGGGATCGTCTGACGAAACGCGATGTCGCGTTGAAGGTGCTGAACGCCCGCTATGCGTCACACGCTGCGAGTGCGCGCCGATTCCTCACTGAAGCACGGATGATGCGGACTGTACGCCACCCAAGCGCCGTGCAGCTGCACCGCTTTGGACCGACGCGGGATGGCCACCTGCTGATCGACATGGAATATGTCGCCGGCGAGACGGTGCGGGATCGCGTCGTCAACGCTGGACGAGGCTTGCCGATCGATGCGGGTATGCGAATCATCGACGGTGTCCTTGCCGCCCTCGCTGCCTGTCACAGCGCTGAGGTCGTGCACTGCGACATCAAGCCTGAAAACGTGATGCTCACGGAGAGCAATCGGTGCAAGCTCCTCGATTTCGGAATTGCCCAGAAACCCGGGCCGATCGAGCAGGGTGATGATGTGGTCGTGCTGGGGACGCCCGCCTTCATGAGCCCTGAACAGGTGCGTGGAGTCGACGTCGATTGCCGGACCGATCTCTATTTGCTGGGTTGCCTGGCATACGAGATCTGGACGGGTCAACCGCCCTTCACGTCGCAGCAGCCATTGGCGCTCTGTCATGCCCAGTTGCTCGAGCAGCCACCGACACTCAGCTCACGGTTGGCGGGGACGCCGCTCCCTGACGGGCTGGAGCAGTGGTTGCTGACGCTGCTCGCCAAAGATCCGGCAATGCGGCCGAAGTCTGCGCGAACGGCGCGAGAGCAACTGCGGGTCATTCGCCGTGGTAAGACGCCGGCACTCACACCGCCTTCCCGCACTCGGTTCGCTCGGACAGCCGAAGTGCTGCACCACGCGCGCAGTCAGGCGGTTGCCGCGGCGCCGGCCGTCGCAAAGGCGGCCAGTCAAAAAGGTGGCGTCGGTACCCTGCGCTGCTTGGTTGAGGCGAGACAGGTGTTTACGGGCGGCACGGTGTACGGGCCCAAGGCGATTGAAGAGATCCTGGGTCACGTGGCGTGCGGCTTCGTTCAAGACATGAAGGACGCTGGCGGCCATGTGTCGGGGCCCGACGGGGCGCTGATCGAGATCTTACTGGACACCGATGGCGACGAGCGCGGGGCGATCAGCCACCTGCTGGACTGTCTCGCGGAGCTCAATGCACGGCTGGAGCGCATCCCCGAGCCGGAATTGGAAGTGCGGGCTGCTGTCCGCGCGGTGCCGCCCGGTGTTCCGCTACATTCGCGGCCGAGCCACGATCTACTCGGCCTGCTGAGCATTGGGCCAGGTAGCCAAGTCCGTGTGGACGAGCAAGTGGCCCGCTGGGCCGGTAGGCGGCCGATCGTACGGCTTGGCTCTGTACGTGAGTCGGGTGGTTCGGACCTGACTACGCTGTATGCCACGTCACTGCAGCCGAGCTAGGCGCAGGGACTGTATGACCTCAGTACGCGCGCGGTAGCGCCAGGTAACTGCCTCCGCAGCGACCACCGTCCCGGTCACCAGCTCCCCGGTCACCAGCTCCCCGGTCACCAGCTCCCCAGTCACCTCACATCCGTTTTGTCTGATGCGCGCGCATGCGAATCGTCGCGGCCGCGACGGGCTCAACGTCTGGTCGGTGCAAAAATGAAGAAAGCCACCCTGCGTGTGCAGGGCGGCTTTCTTGGCGTAGTGGACGGGACTTGAACCCGCGACCTCCGGCTTGACAGGCCGGCGTTCTAACCAACTGAACTACCACTCCAAATGTACTGAGAAGACGCTAACCCGAAGGCCTTTGGCGGACCAAAGACCCGGTCGTCCGGTGGCGAAC
>JAGSHB010000254.1 GCA_023954815.1 Myxococcales bacterium
GCACCAACCACAACGTGCTGATGACCGTCTTCCTGAACATCTGACGGGGCCGTTGTGCTGCGCTATTGCTCGGGCAGCGTCGCGGTGCCGGGAGGCGGCGCTGGAATCCCACCCGCCTCAGGCGTCATCTGCGGCACTTGGCGACGCGGCTCCTTGCGCCACAGCCCACCGTCGGCGTAGCAGCGCCAGGCCCACTGCAGCCAGCGAATCAGCGCACTCACCAGCCACAACGACCACAAGAGCATCGCCACGCGCCACACCAGCAGCGGCAAGCTCAGCATCGCAGGCGAGGGCAACGCGCCGCCGGTTCGCGCCTGGTACCAGACCAAGTGGCCATTGCGGGAGCCCATGCCGCGCACCTGCATATCGATGTCCATCAGCAGGTTGGAGTGGATGGCGGCATACAGGGCGACGAGGAAGAACAGCGCGATGCCGACCAGGGCGATTTGCGACAGGTCGAACAGCGCCACGTGGGCCGGGGCTGGACGCGCGCGCCAGAAGGATTGCCGCCAGGAAAAGGCGACGAAAAACAGCACGATCGGCAGGAGCACCGGCGCTGGCAATTGCGCAAAACCCAAGCTCAACAGCAGCCAATGACCTGTTTTTACGGGCAGGTTTGGAATTTTGCCCAAGCCGATGGCGAGCAGGAACAGGACAAAGAGGTGACTCCAAAATAGGACGGCGGGGCCCCAACGCGGACCGAAGGCCCAGAGCAGCCAGCGGTCGTCGCCCGTCTTCATGGTGATGCGGACATTGGCGGCTGGACCGCCCACATCGACCGCAGGAACGGTCTCTTTGAGCGCGCGGCTCCACGGCTGCTGCCACTTGAGGCTGGTCCGCTGGGCACCCGGGTGCACGGGCACGGTCACCACCTGGCCGTTGTCGCCTTTGGTCGCCCTCAGGCTGCGTTCTTTGCCATCGATCGTGACGGTTTGCAGCTCTGCATCGGCGGGCAGCGTGATGTTGCGGGTACCACCTTGGGAGGCCCGCATCTTGAGGCGTAGCGTGCCTTCGAGCAAGCGCGTGCCAGGCTTCACCACCAAATCGACCCGGTCCACCGTCGTGGTCTGACCGCTGGTGCCCATGGGCCGAGCGATGGCGATGGCGACCGACTCACCGGGCCAGGGCTGCCAGCGGGGAGCGAGAGAGCCATCGGCCGCTTGGCGCTGCACCGGCGGCAGGCCGGTGTGACTGCAGCGCCAGATGGGGCTACAGACCAGGGTCCACGTCTCGGTCCAAGGCCGACCCGTCGGTGCTTTGAGGGCGATGGCTGTGGTCGTTGGCAGCTCACTTTCCAGCTGAATCTCGCGGGTGCCGCGCGGCAGGTGGACGATGGCCTCCCGGACACCAGCCTTGTTCTTTTCGACTCGAATGCCCGCGGTAATCACCGCCTCGCCGGGCAGCAGGGGCAGGCGAACCAGCCCGGCACGCACAGTGCGGGGCCGACTCAGCGTGGTCTGTACCCGCCACGGCAGCCCCAGCAGGAGCTGGCGGTCGACGTGATACCAAGCGGGCAGTTCGGTCTGCAGGGCCTCGGCTTGCGCTGGCCCGCCGCCTTGATGGGTGAGTTGCACCGAGCCCTCGGGCACCCCTGATTTGCCGAGCCCATCGACCCGCCAGCCCGGTGCGTCCATCTGCAAAAACGCCGGGCGACTCGCCGCGGAAAACAGCAGCGTGACCACACGGCCCGGCGGTAGTTGACCGGTGACCTCAATCGTTCGACGACCAGCTGGAACACGCACCTGCAGGCCATCTTTGCGGCGGAGCTGCCACGTCGGCTGGCCGTCGATCCGCACCTGGGAGATGATCATCCCGCCTGGCAGGGTCCACGCGGCGTCGCGCAGGGCATGAACCTCGGCGGTCAGGCTCACTTTGCGGTCACGGATGGCGATGGCCGCCGTGGGCGTCACCAAACACCCCCCTGTCGGGCACTGCGCAGCCTTGACCAAGCGGCGCTCCAGGGCAGCGAGCGCCCACTTCGGCGGCACGCCGGCGCCGCCTTCGCCACTTTCATCTGCGACCGGGGCTACCGGCGGTGGGATGTTGCTCTGCTGACGGGCTTGTTGCTGCTTTGGGGCCGTATTTGCGGCCTTTTTGACGAGAACCTTGGGGTTCGGTACCCGCGCCGATGCAGACCCTGGCGCCATGGCTGGCACGAGCAACAAGGCCAGTAGCGCGCTGCCCGTCGCCTTGTCCGCGCTCATCCAACGGCGCATGCCCGTGCGCAGCTTGGGGAGCTCCAGAAGCGCCAACCCCATGGCGATAAGCAACGCGACCCGCAACAAGGCGAGCAGGAGATTGGTTGTCGGCGAGAGCAGGATCAACTCAAGCTTGTGCCCCTTTGCGACAGGCCCGCTCCAGCGCAGGGGCCATTTCGTCCAAGTCCAGTCGGGCAAGCCTGGACCGGTCTGCACCACCGCTTTCGGGTCGATCTGCGACAGTTGCTGGAGGGCCTTCTTGTTGCCCTTCCAGTAGCGCTTGGATTTTCCCTTACGCCGCAGCAGGGACCGCGATGCCCGCTGGGGCTCAGGTGCAGACGTGGCCGCTTGCTCCATCTTGGCCATGTCCGCGTTCATCGCGCCGGGCAGGTTCATGTCGGTCCAGCCGCCGCTATGGCTCGGCCGACTGACCTGCGGATAGATGCCGTGACGCACCTGCAGCACCGAAAACGGCACCAAAATGAGCACCAGTGACACCATCGCCAGCCCCCGCCAGAGCTGCGCGCCGCGGCGAAACCAGCCATCCGGCAGTGCGCGCACCAGGGCCAATGAGCCGAGCAAGTTGAGCCAGACCCACTCGGGCGCGCCGCTCTCGCCGTGGGACAGCGCCAGCCCGAACAAGGCCACGACTCCCCACTTCCAACCGACGAGACGGGCGGTGCCCAGGGCGACCATCAGCACGAGGAAAAAGTCGAAGAGCGTCCAACTCGACAGCCACGTGTTGGGCACGTGGTCGACCCCGGTGGCGCTCAGCAGCGACCAGCCGGGCGGCAGGTGCAAGGTGGCGCTGAGGGACTGAACGTCGGCGTCCCAGCCGATGGCTTTCATCGCGATCGGAATCTGGGGTAGGCGACTGACAGCTTCAAGGTCGACCTTTCCTTGGCGCAACTCGACGCCAGCTGCGCCGCCGTCGCCCTTGCCATGGTCGCCCTTGCCGCCCTTGCCGTCGTCTTTGTCGCCATTGGCTCGCTGTGAACCGGGCCGCCGGGTGATGAGTAGATCTCGCTTGGCACGCTTGTCGTGCACGCGGCCCAGGACGCCAGCGCCCGAAAAATCAACCCGCCAGTTGCGATGCATCTCGCCGGTGAGCCGGTCTTTGATGGTCAGCCCGTCGCCGTCGAGCCAGATCTGACGACGCACCCGCAGACGATTCGGCGGCGCCTCGGTTTCGCCGCGCCGGGTGGTTGTCAGCTTGAGGGCTTGGCCCGTGCCCAGCACAAAAGTGGACCCGCCGCGCCAGTCCTTGGCCAGCCGCGTGCGCTCAGGATCGACCCCGCTGCCGCCGCTCACCTCGACGGTGCGCACCTGTACGTCAGGGAAAAAGACCCACGTCTCGGTATCCTCAATGCCGCTCTCGGTGGCGTGCGGCGGGAGGGACAGCACCTTGGCATCCGTGGGCAATACCGCCGACACCTCGATCTGATGACGCCCCGGCCGCACATGGGCCCGAACCCGACCACCAGCGGTCACTTGCACCGGGAGCCCACCATCTTTGACCGCACTAGGCACCGTTCCGGCGAGTAGAATTCGACCGAAATCAACGTCGCGCGAGCTACCTGCGACCTGGAGCAACAGCCGTGTGGTCACCCGCTGCGGCACCCCATCGTCGATGCGGCGCTGCACCCGAACGCGCAAGCTGTCGGCGACCGCGTCACGCGGGCCCGCACCTTGCCGCAGCCACAGCCGCTCGCCATCGCGGCGCACGCGCACCACCCGTTTTCCGCCGCGCACGATGGAACTCAGCGCCAGGTCTTTCGGCACCGTCAACACTTCAGGCGGCGCTGACCACGCCCAACGACCGGTGACTTTGTGCAGCCCCGCCATGAGCTGCACCTGCGGCCTGCCCGCGCCGTCTTTTCCCACAAAGGCGCGCTCAGTTCCCGCGAACACCTCCTGGGGCCAGCGTTTGGCAGAGCCCGGCAACCGCACCCAACCCGGCCTGTCCGTGTAGACCTCCAGGGCGAAGCGCCCGGCGTTGTCGTCGACTTTGACCGTCAGCCGCCCTGGCCAGATACAAGCCCGACCGCGGCCATCGGCTGTGCAGGACAGCGTCTTGTGGCTGTGCATCGTCCACGACACCCAGCCTTGCAGCGGCGTGGGAACTGCTGGCGATGGCTGAAACGGTGCCGCTGCAAGGGCAGCAGGCGATGCCGAAATCAGCGCAAGACAGCACGCGGTAGCCAAGCGCATCACCAGGGGGAGCGCGTGCCGAGCAGATGGAGTGGCAGGCGTCGTTCCGCGAGCGGTGACAGAGGTCCAAGCGTCAGTGACGTTCATGGGGGGCTCCGAGTCCAGTGTGTGTGTTCACAAGCGAGTTGGCGCAACGTACCACAGAGACCACGGTCTCAAAGGCAAGCCGCCCATGGGGCAGCGCCCGTAGGGTGAGCAGACCGACCTGTGACGGTCAACGCGATCTGACGGCATCACTGAATTTGCACAATCTATCCATGAATTCGCCCCAAAAGCGCCAGCGCCGCTGCCTCCCCGAGGGAAGCAGCGGCGCGGGAAGATTGTGCCGGTAGGTGTAATCCGACCGACTTCAGCGACCTATTTAGACGTCAGCTTGACGCTCACGCCAAAGTGATCGGACAGGTTGGTGTCCTTCTTACCGTCGGCCGCCGTGACGCTGACGGTGCCGTCGTAGGTACGTGCTGGTGAGCCGACCGTGCCGGACCAGCCGCGTGTGAGCACGTGATCCAAAATCGAATCCTCTCCGCCCTTGTCCGCACCACCGCTGACCAGCAGGTTGCTACCGCAAAACGTGCACTTGGGCGCGCTCTGGTCGGCGTAGGGACTGGCGTAGCCAGCCGCGCCAAACTTGGCGTAGTTGGCCTTGTACTCGCCGGTGATTCCAGTCTTCTCGGGGCTGGCGTTGAGGTCTCCGAGGATGACGGACGGCCCATCAGCGGCCGGGCGCATCATCTTCAGCAGGGCGTCGACCTGTGCGGCTTGCTCCTCTTCCCAGTTCTTGAACGTACCCGGGTACTTAATCGACTCCAGCCCCGCGGTGAGGTGGGTGCAGGCGACTTGAATCGTACCCGAACCGCCAGGCGCGGCGATCTCGGCGGTCAGCACGCTGCGGCGCACCAGGGCGCTGTCGAGCAGGGTGTGCTTCTTATTGGTCAGCGGCTTCCTGCTCAGGAGCATGAGGCCATTGTAGCCACCCCAGCTGTAGGCGGCGCCCTCTTTGCCGCACTTGTCCAAGATCTGCGGCAAGGTCAGGCTGAGGTTGCTCGCCAAGCAGGTGAGGCAGCTGCCACTGATGGCGGCGAGCTGCGGACCGCATTTTTCCTGCACGCAACCGACGAGGTCGGGTGCTTTTTCGCAGTTCTTCTGCGCGCACGGGCCGAGTTCCTTGGTGTCTCCCTCGGTGCAGGCGGCGGCGAGCCCCGCGGTGTCTTCAGGCGTCTTGTGCTGGTAGACCTCGGTGAAACCAGCGGCCTTGGCCGCCGTCTCCAGCGCAGCCAAGTCGTCATCGGTCCACACCTCCTGCAGGCAGAGCACATCTTCAGTGGCTCCGCTGAGGGCTTTGACCACCTCAGGCTGGCGCTCCTTCGCGAGCGGCACGAAGTTGTAGGCCAAGCCCACATTCCAGGTGCCGACTGTGACGGACTCTTTGGCGCCACCACCATCTTCGGTCTCACAGGCGACCGCGACGAGCAGGCAGAGCATGAACAATGCGATTGAGGGGATATGCTTCATGGGTGTGATCTCCGTGATCTCCGTACGATGAGTCGGCGGACAGTAGCCCGACGTTCGCTTCGGATGCTAGTGGATCCTTGAAAAATGAGCCTCGACGGCCCGCAGTACCGCTTCGGGCCGCTCAAGCAGCACAAAGTGCGTTCCTAAACGCAAGGATACGTGGTGCGCGTTGGGCAGACGCCGGGCGATGTGGCGACTCTGATAGGCCGGGGTCAGGTAATCGAATGCGCCGCTAATCACCGTCGCTGGGACCGTCACCTCGGGCAGCTCGTGGTAGACCGAGTGCGCATCCAGCTCCTGAAACAGCCGCAGAAAAACGCTCATATCCGTGGTGGTGACGTCGCGCATGTACTGACGCATGCCCAGGGTCAGGGTCGACTGGCGGCTCGGACTCAGACGCTTTCTGAGCCAGAACAGGGCCTCTGCTGGCGTGCGAGCAGCGACTCGAACCGCGCCGAGCAAGGGCGCGTTACCGATGAACAGCTCCATGGCGCCGTGCAAGGCGTTGTGGCGCAAAGGCATCGGAAAAAACGGCTGAAAAGCGGTGGAGAAGACTTGCCCATAGGTGCCGTTGATCAGCACCAGACTCTGCACGCGGTCGGGCGCACGTAGGGCAAATTCGAGACCCACCTGCACGCCCATGCTCCAACCGATGATGTGGGCAGCGGAGACGTCTTCCGCGTCCAAGATCGCCATCAGATCGCGGGCGTGCTCACCGACAGATAGCTGCTGGGGCCGCACGTCATGGGCCGACTCAAACAGGCCGCGGTAATCCCAACTGATGAAGCGAAAACGCGCCTGCAGGGGATCGATGAGCCCGAGCCAGGAGTACAGCCTACCGCCGAGACCATTGGCCAGGACCACCGTCTCCGGGCCATCCCCGACGACCTGATAGGCGACCTGGGTGCCATCGTCGGCCGTGGCGACTTCGCGCCGA
>JAGSHB010000001.1 GCA_023954815.1 Myxococcales bacterium
CGCAATCACACGACACGTATCTGTGAGACCGCCGGGATGGAGATCGCCCATGCCTACGGGCTCGACCACGGCTACCACTGTAGAGATCTGATGACGTACAAGCCGCGCTGCGGCACGCGTCGATTCGTCGACAAGACTGTGCGTTGCGGCGAAAACAAGCCGCGAGACTGCGCCAATGGCGAGCGCACCCAGAACTCCTACCGCCATTTGCTGGACCTTCTCGGCCCAAAGGCGCGTGCAAAGGCTAGCGCCCACAAGCACTGAGCATGGCCGAGGGGAGCGGCAGCGGCGGGCACAGGCAGCGGCGGGCCTTTGCACCGACGGCGGCAATGAGCGACAACTAGGCGCTGCGGCGCAGGTGCGCTCTGGAGGTCGTCATGGGCAAGCAACGCAAGGGCTCAAAGTCGCCAAAGCGCGCTCACCGGCTGCACGACACGCCGCGCTCGAAAGACGCCGATCACCTGCGTCTGCTGCCGCGATTCGATGAGCTCGGCGGCCTGCGGCCTGGGGTCAGCAAGACCGTCTCGACCGACACCGGTGTGCCCGAGGCGACGGCGTACGGGGTGGCGAGCTTCTATCACTTGCTCGCGCGACCGGATGTCGACGTGCGGGTCTGCACGGGGTTGTCGTGCCAGATGGCCGGCGCTGCCGACGTCGAGGCCGCGCTCGCTGGCGCCGGCGCGGCTGTCGAGGGCTGCGCGTGCCTGGGTCAGTGCGATAGAGCGCCCGCCATTTTACGAACGGATGCGGGCGGTGGCGGTCACTTTACGCCGCTGCAGGCCGAGCGGCCGGGTACGCCAGGTGCGCCCTGGGGTGAGGTGGCCTTGCCCGCCGTGCACCTGTCGCCAGACAGCGCCGAGTTGGCGATCAATCTCAGCGGTGCTGAAGACGCCGGGTGGTCCGCCCATACCCATGCCCAATCCATCGGCCCAGACGCCACGATCGCCGAAATCTCGGCCGCAAAGTTGCGTGGGCGGGGCGGGGCGGGCTTTCCCGCGGGCATCAAGTGGGCCGCCGTGCGTGCCAATCGGGACCGCAGTCCCATCGTCATCTGCAACGCTGACGAGGGCGAGCCGGGCACCTTCAAGGACCGCGAGGTGATGGCGCAGCGGCCGCACTTGCTGCTGGAGGGCATGGCCATCGCCGCTCGGGCTATCGGCGCGGCCGAGATGGTCATCTACCTGCGCGCCGAGTTCGCCGCCCCAAGAAAGGCGCTGCTGACGGCCATCGCCGAGGCGCGCGATGCCGGTCACTTGGACGGGCTCTCCGTCGAGCTGGCGCTGGGCCACGGCGCCTACATTTGCGGAGAGGAGACCGCGCTCATCGAGGCCCTGGAAGGCCACCGCGGGATGCCTCGGCACAAGCCTCCCTTTCCGACCGATAGCGGTTACTTGGGTCGGCCGACGCTGATGAACAACGTCGAGACCTTCGCCTGCGTGCCTGCCATCGTCACTCGCGGCGCCGACTGGTTTTCGGGGCTCGGCCTCGGCGAGGCGACGGGCACCAAGCTGTATCCGATCAGCGGTGACGTCGCCCGGCCCGGTGTCTACGAGCTGCCGCTGGGCACAACCATGGCGGACCTGCTCGCCGTCGCTGGTGGGGTCATGGGCGGCGCGCTCAAGGCGTTTTCGCCAGGCGGCGCCTCCAGTGGCCTGCTGCCCGCGTCCATGGTCAATATCTCGCTGGACTTTGGGCCGCTCCAGGCCGCCGGTTCGATGCTCGGCTCCGCCGGGGTAGTGGTGCTCAACGACAGCCGGGACATCGCCCAGGCGACGCTCACGCGGGCCCGCTTTTTCAGAGACGAGAGCTGTGGGCAGTGCGCGCCGTGCCGCATTGGCACCCAGGTCATCGTTCGCATGCTGGAGCAGGACCACACCGACGCAGACACGCTCGAGCGGGTGTGCTGGGAGATGGAGCAGGGGTCGATCTGTGGCTTGGGCCAGGCCGCGCCGATCCCGATTCGCCATCTGGTTCAGCACTTTCCGGCTGATTTTTCGGGTAAATAGCGCGCTTTTCGCTAGGCCACTCAAAACGAAGAAGTCCCCCGGCAGCACCTGACGGGGGACTCCAACGAATCAGTGCAAGCGACGGCTCAGTATCTGAGCGGCTGTCGTCGCTGCGCTGCTGTCTACAGGCGGTAGGCGACACCCAGGGCGATGTCGAGGACGTCCTTGTTGAACGTCTCGGGACCCTCAGCGACCAGGGGTGCCAGGGCCTTGTTCTTGCCTTCGGTGTAGAAGGTCTTGGACACGCCCAGCGTCACCGCGAGGTCACTGGTGATGTTGTAGCGCGCGCCGAGGCCGATGGAGTCGCTGTCGAGGGCGAACTCGAAGTCGGAGTAGGTCTTCTCGCTGCCGCCGATCTTGGCCTTGATGTAGCCGACGCTGACGAGCAGCGATGGGTTGATCTGGTATTCCACCGAGATGGCTGCGTCCCAGCCGTTTTCGTAGTCATCATCCCAGCTCTTGACGTAGGCGCCAGCCCCGATGCCGGGCAAGCCGGCGTAGTCCTTTTCGCCGTCGGCGCCCTCGGTGTCGTACATGTGAACGCTCGTGCTGACTGTGAGGCCGAAACCCGACCACGCCAGACCGAACCCCAGGACGGAGGGCATGTCGCGATCTTCTTCAGCGCCGTCGAGGAAGGTGCGCAGCGCGGTGTCTGTGAGCTTGTCGTCAGCGATAAAGTTCTGGAACGGCTTGTTCTGTGTCGTCTTGAACTTCATCGCTGTTTTGAGCTCGTAGCGAAGACCGATGGTGAGTCCGAAGCCGGGGCGAACCGTCAGCCCAGCGATGCCGCTGAAGCCGGTGGCTTCCTTGTTGACGTCGAGCGACGTCTCTCCGGCACCGTAGTCTACCGAGCCCTGGTAGGACTTCTTGGCCATGACGACGCGCGCGGCCAGCGACACCGAGATCATGTCCATGATCTTGTACGCGCCACCGAGTGTGACGCCGTAGAAGATCGAGCTGCCCTGGAAACTGCCGTTTTTAGGCGTCTTGTCTGCGCCCTTCTTGTCTGCGTAGGCGACCAGCGGAATCAGGTAGGGGATGCCTTCCTTGTAATCCAAAGAGCCACCGCCACTGGGCACCGTGACCGAGGCGAAGGCGGCGATGTTGCCGGACTTCCAAGCTGCATGTAGCGAGGGCAGCGCAGGGACCGTCACCGGTGACGCGTACTCCTTGCCCTCGTACTTGATGTTGTACTCGCCGATGAGCGTCTGATTGCTCAGCGACAGGTGAATGCCGTCTTTGAGCCAGGTCGTGCCCGCGGGGTTGAACGAGACGATGTCGACACCGTCCACCGCAGCGTTGCGGCTGAACGTACGGATGTAGTCCGCGCTCTGGTTGGTCAGGTACTCGACGCTACCGGCAGACGCGATGGCAGGAACGCACAGCAAGGCACAAATAAGGAACAATAGCGCGCGTTTGCGCGTCGACTGAGTCATGGTCTTCCTCCGGTTGGGCCAAGAGAATCCTCCTTTTTTGCGCTGTGTGCAATATCTTCTCCATGTCGTAGCCATGTACCCTCAATGAGCCGTGGGTGGGCAATTTGATGCCTGCAGCGGACGTGCGGTGGTGGGATGCGGTACCATCCGCGCGCGCAGTCCGTGATGGCTGCCACCTAGGAGCGTTCATGGCCCACCCCGATGGCAATCGAGCAGACGACAAAGCCGTGTCCATTGTGATCGACGGTCGGCAGGTCAACGCCCGCGCCGGCGAGACCTTGCTGCAAGCCGCCGAACGCATTGGCGTCACCATTCCAACCCTGTGCCACGACGAACGACTGGCGCCGACCGGGGCGTGTCGGATGTGCTTGGTCGAGTCGTCTGATAGCCGGCGGATGGTGCCCGCGTGTCGTCACCCCGTGGTGGACGGACTCGTTGTGCAGACCGAGACCGAGCGCGTCGCACGCCATCGCCGCGGGTTGTTGAGCTTGTATGCGGCCGACGTGGATGTGGTGCCAGGCACTGAATTGCAAGCGCATATTCGGCGATATGGCCTAGATCCCGGGCTGCCAGCGGCAAACGCGCCGCGCGCGGGTCGGCCTGATGATGACAATCGCTACGTCCTGTTTCAGCCAGAGAGCTGCATCGTTTGCGCTCGCTGCACGCGCTATTGCGACGAGATTGAGGCGGTCAGCGCCATCACTTTGGCCCATCGCGGCAGTCAGACCACCATCGCCACTGTCGACGATGTGAGCCTGCTAGATTCGACCTGTGAGTTGTGCGGCGGCTGCATCGACACCTGCCCGACCGGCGCGCTGGTTGAGCGCAAATCGGCCCATCGCCAGGCGACGTTTCCAGCGCTGAAACCCGTGCGCACGACCTGCAACTACTGCGGCGTGGGGTGTCAGTTTGATCTGCAGGTCGACGCTGCGGCCAACGAGGTTGTGCGGGTCACAAGCCCGGCGCCGGGCGAGACGACCAACGACGGCAACCTCTGTGTCAAAGGGCGCTTTGCGTACGGCTTTATCGGCCACCCTGAGCGGCTCACCACGCCGTTGATTCGCGATGAAGCTGGCGAATTGGTCGCCACGGATTGGGACACGGCGCTCGATCGGGCGGCGGCGCTGCTCCAGAAGACGGCTGCGCGTCACGGCGCCAACAGTCTCGGGTTTATCTCGTCGTCCCGCTGCACAAATGAGGAAAACTACCTTGTGCAGAAGCTGTCGCGCGCGGCATTTGGCACGAACAACTGCCACCAGTGTGCGGCCACCTGACACGCTCCCACCGTCGCCGGTCTGGTGACAACATTTGGCGCGGGCGCCATGACCAACAGCATCCGTGAGATTCGGGACGCGGACTGCCTGTTCATCATCGGCTCGAACACCACCGAGGCTCATCCGGTCTTGGCCATGGAGATGAAGCGGGCGGCGCTGCGCGGGGCCAAGCTCATCGTCGCTGATCCGCGGAAGATCTGGCTGTCTGGCATGGCCGATCACTACCTGCAACTCAAGCCGGGGACGGATGTGGCGCTGCTCAACGGCATGGCCCACGTCATCATCGCTGAGGGGCTGACCGACTCGGGCTTTATCACTGAGCACACCGAGGGGTTCGAGGCCGTGCGGGCGCAAGTGCGGGACTGGACGCCGGAGCGAGCGAGTGCGGTGTGCGGCGTGCCCGCTGACGAGATTCGAGCGGCTGCGCGCCTGTACGCCACGACCCACAGAGCGGGTATCTACTACACGCTCGGCATCACCGAGCACACCCACGGGACGGATAACGTCTACGGGCTGAGCAATCTGGTGTTGATGACCGGTCACCTGGGCCGGGAGTCCTCAGGGCTCAATCCCCTGCGCGGTCAAAACAACGTACAGGGCGCCAATGATGCCGGGGCGTCGCCGGTGTTTTACCCCGGCTATCAACGGGTGACGGACCCGGAGGCGCAGGCCCACTTTGAGGCGGCGTGGGGTGTGCCACTTGACCCCGATCCTGGGCTGAACCTCAACGAGATGATGAAGGAGATTCGGTCTGGCGGACTGCGCGGGCTTTTCGTCATGGGTGAAGACATCCTGATGAGTGAGCCCAACGTCTCAGAGCTTGAAAAATCAATGCCTGCGCTCGAAGCGCTCATCGTGCAGGACATCTTCCTCACCCTGACCGCCGAGCGGGCTGACGTGGTGTTTCCGGCCTCCTGCTTTGCCGAGAAAGAGGGCACGTTCACCAATTCGGAGCGGCGGGTGCAGCGGGTGCGTAAGGCGGTTGAGCCTCCGGGGCAGGCGCGGGCGGATTGGGAGATCTTGCTGGCCTTGACCGAGCGTTGTGGCTACACGGGAAACGCTGGCATGACCCCACCCGAGATCTACGACGAGATGGCTGGGCTGTGCGACAAGTTCGCTGGCATCTCTTACGCGCGTATTGAGGCGGAGGGCGGGCTGCAGTGGCCTTGTCCCACATCCGATCACCCGGGCACGACCTATCTGCACTCCGATGGCCCGTTGCGCGGCAAGGCGCAGTTCATCCCCATCGACTACCGGCGCAGCGCGGAGCTGCCAGATCCAGACTGGCCCATGCTGCTCAGCACCGGGCGCACGCTGTATCACTACAACGCAGCCACGCAGACCCGGCGCGAAGACGGCGTCAACGACAAGCAGCAGACCTGCTTCGTCGAGCTCCATCCCCATGACGGCGGCACCTTGGGCGTGACCGATCAGCAAGAGGTGACGGTGCAGACGCGGCGCGGTGAGATCGTCGCCGCGGTTCGGTTGACCACTCGTGTGGCTCCCGGGCGCATCTGGTTGCCGATGCACTTTTCCGAGGCGAGGGCCAACCTCCTGACGGTCGACGATGGCGATGGTGTGACCGGCACTGCTGAGTACAAGGTCTGTGCCGCACGGATCGTCTGCTGAGCCAGGTTTGGTCAGCTGAAATTGCGCTTTTATCCCGTTGTTTCAGGCTTTTTGCTTAGCCACCGCCTCACTCGCGCGCCCAGCCAGGGCGTTTGGCGGCGATAGGCGAGGTAGGCTTCATCGCGGCTGAGGTGGCGCTCTTCGGTCCACCCGCGGGCGGCGTAGATGCCGTTGATGAGGGCCAGGGAGATGCAGGCGCGGACCGTGTCCTGCCAATCACCGATGGACACAAATGGAATCGCGACCAACCACCAGCTGAGGTTTTTCGACAGATACGCCGGGTGCCTCACCCATCGATAGGGACCGAACGCGATGACGCCCCGGTGGGTGAGGTTGGAAAATCGCAGGCCAAAGCTGACTGTGGCCCAGACGTAGATCGCGGTCAGGGCGATGATGGCGCTGCCCCAGATGTCGTGCAGCCAGGGTAGATCCGCGAGCCACTTTCCCCAGCCGTTGCCGTTGTCGTAGTGCAGATACAATCGCTCGGCGGTGCTCCAAAAAGGCTGGTAGCAGATGAGGCAGAGCGCCCAGCCGATCATGGTCGGTTCTGCGGAGCGGGTGTGGGCATCGAGCACACGGAAGGTCATGGCGTAGCCGACCGCAGCGAATCCCACATCGACCGTGTACAACCCCAGCCACGCCAAATCGTACAAGCCAGTGAAACCGTCAAAGCCATCGAACCTGGCCCAGCGACCAGGGACACTGTCGAGGTTCTTGCCGAGGTAGACCACCATCAGCGGCAGGAAGAAGGCTTTGACCAACCAGCCGCGGCCGAAATTGGCCAGCACCGTGGTGTCGACGTCGCGCCGGGAGACGCCCACCAGCGGTCCTGCGACGAGGGCGCCGAGTTGGTAGTAGCCGTCCCGAGGCTCGCTCATGTGGGCATCCACCCAGGAGATGTAGGGCACCGTCAAAATAGCGAAAGGCAGCGCGATACGTTCGAGGCAGCGCCAGAACGGGGCGTAGAATTGCCCGTGATATTCGCGAAAAAGCCAGTAGGCCCCTGCGATGATGGCCAGCGTGGTGATGAGGCCGATGGTCTTGAGCAGCACACGTTTGGGCGAGAAATGACGCGTGTCTTGCATGAGGCCAGCGCTGGCGCGCCGGTGAACGCGCAGCCAGAGCAGGTCATGCAAGATCATGGGGACGGCGGTGGCGGCGCCGCAGATCAGCACCCGAGCCGACGTATCGAGTTGTTGGTCGACCGTCAGGGCGATGGCAGCGAGGAAACCCACCGTGCCGAATAGCCCAGACCAAGATCTCGGTGTCTGATCGAGGCTTGGGTGGGAAAGTTCGGCCATCAGCAGGCTAGATCACGCACGATCACGGGGAGATTCTCCGGGCGAGGGCGCCGGCCAATGGCGGGGGGGATCCGCCGCGGACTAGAGGTCGCAGCTGTTGAAGTCGAGGTCGCAGACCCCGGAGCAGCACTGGCTGTTGGCCGTGCACTCGGCGCCAGCGCTGCCGCACGTGCCGCCGCTGGACGAACCCGAGCTGCCCCCGCTGGACGACGAGCCCGACGTGGAGCTGCCGCCCGAGCTCGAGCTGCTTCCGGATGAGGTCGAGCTGCCGCCCGATGAGCTTGAAGTGGCCGTGAAATGGGCCGGTGTGCATAAATTCCAGGCGGTTGCGACGCAGAATTTGCCCTTGCTGGTGCCTTTGAAGTTGGTGATCTCTTGGCAGACCCAGCTGCCGCTGGTGTTGCACTTGTCGCCGACCTTCTTCGGTGTTTGGAATAGGGAGCAGCTGACCACACAGACGCAGTCCTGGTTGTCGTTGAACGTCACCCAGTAGCCATCCGGGCAGTTTTTGGGCGCGCCCTTGGGTGAACACGCGGCGCCGACTTGCTTGGTGTCGTTGGACTTGTAAAAGGTCGAACCCATGGTGAAGTCGCCGTTGCACTTGGCGCAGTCCGCCGGGCAGCTCGCAGCCGTCTCGCCCGCTTCGCACTTCTTGTTGGGGCAGGATGACGAGGTGCCCGAGGACGAGCTCGACGACGAGGTGGAGCTACCGCCTGACGAGGTGGAGCTTCCTGACGAGGTGGAGCTGCCGCCGGTCGAACTACCGCCGGTGGAGCTGCCGCCAGAAGACGAGCCGCCTGACGAGGAGCTGCCCGCGTCACCAGCTGGAACGAAGCCGCCGCTGCCACTGCCGCCTGACGGCGAAACACAGCCCCATGTGATGAGCGCCAACCCGGCGAGCCAGAATGTCAGTTTCGTCTGTGTCATGGGAGCGTTCCACGTGCGTGTTGCGAGCATAGTGGGTAAGCCGAATCTAGCTTGCAACCCCCACCAAATCAGCGTTTTGGCCGGTGAGGTCTCGACACCCGGCTCGCTCGCGCCGCTGCCTCGTCTCCGCCGATCGCACAGGTTGATCGATTCGGAACTACTGCAATTGGGGGCCGCTTGTATGTCTGCTGCCGAACGGGTCATCCTCGGCGCGCAACTTCAGCCGGAGAGTCCCATGTCCAACACCCCTGCGTCCGCCTCCTTGCCCATGCCGGAGTACGACGGACTCGATGCGACCGCGATCGCAGCGTTGGTTCGCGAGGGGCAGGTCAAGCCGAGCGAGGTGCTCGCCGCGGCCATTGCGCGTATGGAGGCCCGCAACCCTGCCTTGAACGCTGTGGTGGAGCCCCTAACAGAGCGTGCGCTGGCCCGTGCGGACGCCCTGCCAGATGGGCCGCTGCGTGGCGTGCCCTTCCTGCTGAAAGACCTCAAGTTGATGCTCGCGGGCACCAAGACCACCAACTCGACCCTCCTGATGAAGGACTTCGTCGCCGAGCGCTCGTCGCTGTTGGCCGAGCGCTACGAAGCCTCAGGCCTGCAGATTCTCGGCAAGACCAACACCCCTGAGTACGGGATCATGGGCATCACCGAGCCGACCCTGCGGGGCCCCTGTCGCAACCCGTGGAATACCGATCACACCCCAGGTGGCAGCAGCGGTGGTTCGGCCTCGGCTGTGGGGGCGCGCATTGTGCCTGCCGCCCATGCCGGCGATGGCGGCGGGTCGATCCGCATTCCGGCTTCGGCCTGTGGTCTGGTCGGGCTCAAACCGACACGCGGTCGGGTGACCATGGCGCCTTTTGTCGGTGAAGGTTGGAGCGGTTTCGTTCAGGAACATGTCGTCTGCCGTTCTGTGCGCGATAGCGCCCTGCTGCTCGACGTGGCCGACGGCGCGGGCCCAGGCGATCCCTACGCCGCGCCGCACAAACCCAAGCCGTGGCTTGAGGAGTTGCAAGCGCCCGTCGGCAAGCTGCGCATCGCCTTTGATGATGGCGCATTGTTCGGCGACACCAATCACGCAGACTGCAAAGCAGCCGTTGCCCACACCGTCGCCCTGCTGGAGGGGCTGGGCCATGAGGTGGTGGAGGCGCGCCCGCCGTTCCCCCGTGAAGAGTTAGTCCGCGCCTACTTCATCATCGTCGCGAGCAACGTGGCCTATATGGTCGATGAAACCGCGCGCCTTTTCGGCAAAAAGCCCGCATATTCGCAGGTTGAACCCGCAACTTGGCTGCTCGCGCTCATCGGCTGGAAGAGCTCCGCCGCAGATGTGCAGTGGGCCAAAGCGACCATCCAATATGCCGCGCGCGGTGTGGCGACGTTCTTCGAAAGCCACGATGTTTTTGTCACGTCGACGCTCGCCCGCCCGCCTGCGAAGGTCGGCGAGCTGCTCCCCACACCCGGCGAGACGGCCCAAGTTGCAGCCTTGCGCCACCTGCCGCTCAAGCCGATTTTGGACTTTGCCCTGGCCAAGATTAGTAGCGACAAACTCAGCGCGACGCCCAACACGCAGCTGTTCAACCAGACCGGTCAGCCCGGCATGAGTGTGCCGCTGTTTTGGAATGACGCAGGGCTGCCCATCGGCACCCAACTGGTCGGCGGCTTTGGCGACGAGGCGACGCTCTTTCGTCTCGCCGCACAGCTAGAGCAGGCCCAACCTTGGGGAGCCAGACTCCCGCCCATGATCGACGGATAGTGCCCCTGGTCGCTCATCCGTATCGTGCATCTGTAACAGTCTATCGTGCGGATGAACGATTCCGCGCTGTTTCAGCAGGTTGTGTATCCCCTTTCCAAGTCCAATGACCTATCGAGGAGCGGCTTGCATCGTTGCAATGGCCGCCCGCGTGAGAAGTCCCTTTTGCTCAGTGGTATCAGCGTGTATACCGGCGCGCGCAATCCACGCGTTCTTTGAGTTCTGAGGGAGTTATCATGAGGTCGATTCGAGCGAGCATTCAGCCTACTGCCTTGCTGTTGGTCATGTTGCTATCGGCCTGCGGCACCGAGTCTACGTCAGACTCAAGCCAGGACGCAGGCGCTTCGGCCGCTTCCGACGCTGCAGGCGCCGCGAGTGATGCGGGCGCCGCCGCTGCTGATACTGGCCCGGACGTTACAGAGAAAGTTGCGCAGCCATTGCCCAAGCTGATTGGCCCGAGCGTGCTTAAGGACATCAATCCGAAGCCCGGGATCGTCGAGGTCAACCTGACGACCCAGGTGGTCAGCATGAAGCTGCACCCGGATGTGCCCGAGCTGCCGATGTTCCTCTACAACGGTCAGTTCCCTGGCCCGACCCTGCGTGCGCGGGTCGGCGACAAAGTCATCGTGCATTTCAAGAACGAGATTCCGCAGAAGACGACCGTCCACTGGCACGGCCTGCGCATCTCCGACCAGATGGACGGTAGCCCGCGCATTCAGAAGCCCGTCGAGACCGGCGGCACCTTCACCTATGAGTTTGTGGTCCCTGACGCTGGCACCTACTGGTATCATCCCCACGTGCGCGCTCACGAGCAGGTCGAGCGTGGCTTGTACGGTGCGATCATCGTCGAAGAGGCCGAGAACATCGGCTTTACGCGGGATCGCATGCTGGTCATGGACGACATCTATCTGACCAAGGAGGGCTTTGGCAGCTTCACGGCTTGGCCGCATCCAACGACGATGCACGGCCGCTCGGGCAACGTGATGCTCCTCAATGGCGAGCGCACACCGGTCGCGCCTGCTCAGGCCAAGAAGGGCGACGTCGAGCGTTGGCGTCTGGTGAACACAGCAAATGCACGCACGATGGTTGTCGACGTGATCGGCCCCGCGTTCGTCAGGGTAATCGGCACTGACGGCGGGTTGCTGGCGAAACCCTACGATCTCGACAACAAGAAGATCGTGTTGCCAGTCGGTACGCGCTACGACCTTGAGGTCGCGTACTACGACAAAGGTACGATGCAGCTGCGCGCCCACGTGCCGTCGGCTGCTCCCGGTGGTGGCGTTCGCTACAAGCCCATGCTGATGCAGACCGTCGAGATCGCCGATGACCCGAAGTTCAAGGACCTGAAGACGCCTGTCATTCCCCAGCCGGAGTCTCTTGGCTCACGACCGATCGACGAGACCGTACAGATGGTGTTTACAGCTGTGGAGGACCCGAAGAGCCCCGCAGGTGTCTCTTGGCTGATCAACGGTAAAGCCAACGCGATGGCGCCGGTGTTCACGTTCAAAGAAGGCGCGACGGTCATCATGGAGCTTGAAAACAAGGCGGGCCCCGAGCATCCCTTCCACCTGCACGGTCAGTTCTTCGAGGTGCTGACCGTCAATGGCCAGAACGCAAACCTCCCGGGTCTCAAGGATACTGTGTTGGTTCCGGGCCAGGCGAAGGTGCGCATCAAGGCCTACTTCGACAATCCGGGTCAGTGGATGGCGCACTGTCACATTCTTGAGCACGCTGAGCTCGGCATGATGAGCGAGATTGTTGTGACGCCGAAAGCGAAGTAACTCGTTGGAAGCTCTCGCCGCAGATGAGCATGAGGGCCTGAAAAGACAGGTAGATTTCTGAATCTCAGCTATACGGGTCTGCCCGTTTACGGCGGCCTGTTGTGCGCCAACTGTGAGACTTTTCGTGTGCGGTTTTCGTAGCTGGGCCGGCAATGGTAGCTTGTCGCCATCGAAATCGCGGCGTTGGGCAATCTGCGCCCGACTATGACGCGCACGGGAGATCGCCATGCTTCGCAAGCTCGCTTCACTAGGGCTGATGCTCGCCGTCTTGCTGGTGGGTTGCAGCAAAGATCCGGTTCCGCTGCGCAAGTGTGACATCGACCGCGACGGGCCGCTTTTTGAAAGCCAAGAGACCCTGTGCGATGGCGTCGACAACGACTGCGATGGGCTGACCGATGTGCTCGTCCCGGGCGCACACACCGCCTGTACGACGAAGCTTCCGGGCGTTTGCGGCGTCGGTGTGGCGAACTGCCAATTCGGCAAGAAAGTCTGCCTGACCCAGCCGCCGCACGCTGAGTCGTGGGATGGCAAAGACAACGACTGCGATGGTCAAACGGATGAGGGCATCGTCGAGACCTTGGCGCTGCCAGCGATGGCACGTATCGCTGTGCCGCCGTATCTCTTCGAAAAAGATGAAGATCCCCGGGCGATGGACCTGTACAAGGGACAGCTCGACCAAGCGGGCATTCCCTACGAGGCGCCCGATGCGTCCAAGAGCGTGCCGAAGTTCGATTGGGGCAAGGTGTTCGGTTCGCTGGATAAATACCGCCTCATCATCGTCCCAGGTTACGTACTGCCCTCGTTCGTCAGTGAAGAGTCGGGCGATTTCGCCAAGCTTGAGGCCTGGATCAAGAGCGGCGGCGTGCTCATTTGGAACAAGCCGGTCGGCCCGAAAGACAAGTACTCCGAAAAGGAAAACGCCCACGCGAAGAAGATCGTCGCCCTCGGCGGTGTCAGCAAGCACACGCAGTACCTGACCTCTGATCGGGTGCGGATGACCGGCGAAGGGGCCGCGACCCTGTGGTTGGAGCACGGCCCGGAGCGCAACATCCACCTCACGACCAAGCCGGACAACCCCAAGGAGCAGCTGGAGGTCTTCACGTTCGAGCCGCTCGCGGGCACAGAGGTCTTGGCCCACGCCTACCGGGGCGACAAGAAGCTCGGAGCGACCTGGTTGCGCCGGAAAATCGGGCAGGGAGCGGTCTACACGCTGGGATTTGATCCGACGCACTACACCGCCAATCGCTGCTATGTGAACTGCTTCGATCCCGGCATAGACATCGGCGTGATGCTGCTCAAGGGCGCTTGGCGGGAGGCGGGCCAGGGCCACTACGTCGTCAAGCATACCGTCCCAGGTGTGGAGTCGGGTGTCCTCTTGGCCAGCCACGACATCGACGCGCCGGACTCCCATAACGCAGGCGAGTGGGGCGGCCCAGGTGCGCCGAGAATGGCGGAGATGGAGCGTGAGGAGGACGTGCAAGGGACCTATTTTGTCACAACGGACTACGTCACCAAGTACTACAACCCGGCCATGGTCAAGCGACTGTGCCAACTGGATATGTGCCCTGAAGGTGGCCACTCCATCCAGCATTTGTACTGGGGGGATTTTCCCCGTGGCGACTGCAGTGTGACCAAAGCGCAGTACAAGACGTCGGCGCCGACGGTCTGCGGCGAGGTGAATGTGAACCTCGAGATGCTGCGGCAGATCTTGCCCAAGGGCCGACGCCTGGATTCTTGGCGCACGCCTTATTTGGAGGCCAGCCAGCACCAGTACAGCGTCTTGGCCGAAAAGGGCATCCGCTTCGATTCGAGCCTGGCGACTGGCGACCTGCGCAGCAACTTCCCGATCGATCTGCCCAATTACGTGCACTACAAGCTCGAAGACGTCTCAAAGATCGACGAGATGTGGGTCTTTCCGGTCAACATCGAGGACGGCATTGGCTGGTACGAAGATGGTGTTGAGATGCGGCGTGAAGTTTCGCAAAAGTGGCTCAGCGAGTTCAAGCACCGGTGGGCGGAGCAGATGGAAGGCAACGGCAAAAATGGCGCCTGGAACGTGCTGCTGGTTCACCCGTCGTTCGGCATCGGTGACGGGGTCGGGCCAGACAACCTGCAGCTGAAGATCGACGCGGTCCGCTGGGCGATTCGTTACGCCAAGAAGATCGGGCTGCACATCGCGCCCATCGCCAAGCTCGGGGACTTCTGGCGGGGCCGGCATGGCACCAAGATCGACAACGTGGTCTACGAAAATGGTGCGTACAAGGGCCGAATTGTCATCGGTAAGGTGCCTGCGCGGAAGTTCAGCCTGGAGTTTGGCGATCGGATCGCCGACTTCCAGCACAATACGACGAGCACTGTGAAAGTGGTCGGTCAGCGGGTGGTGTTCGACTTCATCATGCCCGCTGGGGCCGTGATCGAATTCACCGCAGTCGTTGATAAATCAGGAAAATAGCGCGGTTTCAGCTTTACCTGACCACGCACGACGCTGGCGTGGCGCGACCGTTTTGCCTTGTTTCTGAAATATACCCCCAGGGGGTAATTGACTTGAGAGGATCGGCGCCTATTCTGCGTGTGGACTTGATGTCTGGGCGGTCGATGCCTGGATGAGAGATGTCTGGGAGTTCAGCCATGCAGCCAGGTGAAAAGAAGAAACTGCTCAGTCGTCTCGCGCGCGCCGAAGGGCAGGTCAGCGCGATCCGGCGCATGGTTGAGGCCGACAAGTACTGCGTCGACGTGCTCGTTCAGGTGGCGGCAGCCCGCGGGGCGTTGGCGAGAGTTGGCGGCGTTGTCTTGGAGAACCACCTACAGACCTGTGTCGCCAGCGCCTTGGATGATCCGACAGCGAGAGATGAGAAGATGGCAGAGCTGATGGATCTGTTCACGCGCTTCGCCGGCTTGGGCAAGGGGGCCTAATCGTGTCGCTATTGGACCATGTGTGGATGGTGATGACCGAATTGGGCCCGTGGCTCATCGTCGGTGCTGTGATCTCCGGCCTGCTGCACGGATTGCTGCCCTCGGGTTTTGTTCGCCGTCACTTGCAAGGGCGATTTGCCGTGCTGAAGGCCGTCGTCTTGGGGATTCCGCTGCCGTTGTGCTCGTGCGGGGTCATTCCGGCGGGGGTCGGGCTCAAGCGCGACGGCGCCAGTGACGGTGCGGCTGTTGGGTTTCTGACCGCGACGCCACAAACTGGGGTCGACTCCATCTTGGTGAGTGCGGGCATGTTGGGGCTACCTTTTGCCCTCATGAAGGTGTTTGCCGCGTTGGTGACCGGCCTGGTCAGCGGCCATCTCGTCGATTGGACGGGCGGCGGTGCCGAGGCGGACGACGCGGCGGACGTGTCTTGCGCCGTTGACACGGAGCAGGGCCGGACGATTGCCGACATGTGGGCCCACGGCGTTGACATGGTGCGCATGATTTGGCGCTGGTTGGTCTTTGGTATTGTGGCGTCTGCGGCGATTGGCGTTTGGCTGCCGCCGGGGGCGTTGGCTGATCTCGGCATGGGCAGTGGCGCTGCAGCGTTCGCCTGGGTGCTTGTGGCCTCGGTGCCCTTGTATGTGTGTGCCACAGCGTCGGTGCCTATCGCTGCAGCGCTGGTCGCTGGTGGGCTGCCCACGGGTGCAGCGCTGGTGTTTCTGATGGCTGGACCGGCGACCAACGTCGCCACGCTCGGAGCCGTTTGGCGGGCCTTTGGCGGTCGGGTCTTGGCGATCTACCTCGGCACACTCATCGCCGGCAGCGTGGCCTTTGGGCTGGCGTTTGAGTGGATCGCGGGCTCTCTTGGGTTCGCTGCGTTGGCCTCGGCAGATCCACACGCTGCGCATCAAATCGCATGGTGGCAAACCGCTGGCGCCGTGATCTTGGCTGCCGCGCTGCTCTGGTTCGCTTTTGAGGAATTACGCGCGCTCGTGGGGCGCATGGGGGCTGTGATGCATACAACCGATCAAACGATCACCATCGGTGTCAAAGGCATGACCTGTGGTGGCTGCTCGTCGCGCCTGGAGCGGGTGCTCAATCGTGACGAGGCCATTGACTCCGCACGGGTGCTGCTCGATGAGGAGCGCGCCGAAATCTCCGGTGGCGTCAGCGTCGACCGCGTCGTCGAACTTATCGAAGGGGCCGGCTTTGAAGCCGTCAGGTCATCCTGATAGCCGATCTGTATAGCCGGAGCGGCGCTACAAGCCCGGAATCTCGGGTAGCGTGACCGGTTTGCCCTCCCTGTCCACAGCCACCATCTCAACGACGCCTTTGACGATCGGCAGCTTTTCGCCCTGCCGATGGACGTGCTGCGCGAACACGGCTCGATAGTCGCTCGCCCGGCTTGGCGTTGTGCGAATTTCGAGCTCGTCACCGAGCGTCGCAGGCGCCCGAAAGGTCAACTCACAGCGATAGACGACAAAAGCGACGCCCTCAGCGAGCAGGGCGACCAGCCGATCCTGGCCGATGAGGTGCTCACGTGCCCGCTCGAAGTAGCGTAGGTAGTTGGCGTGGTAGATGGCTCCCGACAGGTCGGTGTCTTCGTAATAGACGCGCACCGTGTGGCTGTGAAAGGGCCCCGTGTTGTTCATGGCGTCGTCCTGATTGTTGTGGCGCGGCTGTCATGGCGTCGCGCGTTTCGGTGCGCTGATGCCCAAGGCGCGCGCCATCCCCTCCGCCCTCTGCCTTTGCGGATGGTTGGCGGGTAGCTGGGCCAGGGCGGCGCGAACGTCTGCAGCTGCGCCTTTTCGGTCGCCGCTGTTGGCACGCAGCACGGCGCGATTGAGCAGACAGTCGACACCTCCGCCGTCAGTGATGGCGCTGTTCAAGACCAACGTTGCCTTTGAACGGTCGCCGCTCTGTGCCAGCAATCCACCGAGATTACAGCGGACAGCGAGGTCATCGGGAGCGAGCTTGGCCGCGCGCAACAAGGCGGCCAATGCCTCCTTCGTTCGGCCCTGGCGGCGCAGGTGTTCGGCGTTCAACTTCCACGCCGTGGCGTTGTTCGGTGATAGCGCGAGGGCAACGGCTAGATCGTTTTCAGGATCAGCACCTCGACCGAGGCGCAGCGCACCGCGATTGATACGTGCGTGAATCGACTTCGGCTCGCCTGCGATGGCCGCGCTCCACAGGGCCTCCGGTCCGGCGCGCCAGACGCCTTGCCATTGAACCATGCGCCCTGTCCACCCCAGGACGACCAAGACAGCGAGCACCATCAGCCCTTTTCGCCGATCGGCAAACCAGGCAGCCACAATAGTCGCCGCGAAGATGATGAGCGGGATGTGGGCCAAGATCAGATAGCGCTCGGCGATCGCTTGGACACCGCTCTGCAAAAGGCCGAGTACCGGCAGGAGCCAAGCAGCGAACCCAAGCCACGCGCCCAGGGCAGCCGGGGAGGAGCGGCCCCGCCAGAACAGCAGCCCTGTCAGACTCACCGCTCCGATCCAACCAGCGACGTGTGCCGTATCGAGTGTCGTTCCCGCCACGATGGGATGCAGTGGTGACAACTGTAGGGGCAGCACTGTCAGTGCCAGATAGGCCATGAGGTGGTGGCCAGCCCCCACGATTCGTTCCGTGATGCCAAGGGCGCCGTCTGAGGTCGCCCCAGCCGCATGCTGCGCCCAAGCGGCGACAAGAGCAGCAGGGATAGCGATGACAAACCAGGGGGCCGCGCGGCGAATCGTCAGCCACCGGTTGTGCCGCTGCCAGCCCGCAAAAAGTCCGATTTCTAGGGCGATTAGCGCCCCTGGCAAGGCGATGACCCAGGCCTTAGCCAGGGCGGACAGCCCCCAAAGCACGGCCGCTGCGGCGAGCCAGAGACGAGAATTTGGCGTCTGCTCATCGGGCGAGGGGTCGCTTTCGAAGCGGTGGGATTGGGCGTGCAACCAACACAGGAGCCCACCGACGACCAAGCAGACCGCGAGCATGTCGCGCCGCTCCGTCGCCCACGCCACAGACTCCACACGGCACGGGTGCAGGGCCCACGCCAGCGCACCCAGGGCCGCCACGCCGACTTGGACACTCACGGAAAAACGCCGCTCATGGTGGCGGAGCACCAACGCCAGCACCCGCAGCAGCAGGATCGCGGTGAGCCCGTGGAGGAGCACATTGCCGAGCAGGTGCGCCTTGGGCAGCGCCATCTGTGGCCACAGCAGTTCGTCCAACCTGAGCGACCACCATGTCAGCGGCTGCCAATGGCCCAGGTGTGGGCGCAGACTCTCGGCGAAGAAATCGGGCGAATGCAGCCAGGGGTTGGCGACAAAGGTGCCGCGGTCATCCCAGAACCAGCCGCACTCCAAGACGGGCCACCACGCCAGCAGGGTGACCAGGCCGACGACCACAGAAGCGGCAGCCACACTGGCGCGCCGTTGTGACGATGGGCCTACGGAATCCACAGAACTCTCTCCGATGCGTGAGTGATCGTCGAGGCGAGCGGCATCCACCGAGCTTCGCCTGAGCACTTTCACGCCGCATCACAGCGCGTTGTTGGCTTGTGGGCAAGGGGCACCCGTCAGTTGTTCATTCCGCTTGGTGCGGCGGGCAACCTTGTCTCCCTGTGACCCGTGCATCAAAGCTGGCCTGTCAGTACACTGCCCACCCATCAACAGGGGAGTTGCACCATCGGTGAGCCATCACAGCGCGCGCAGTTGCCCTGGTTTCGGAGCCCGTCCGTCCACGCGTTGCTTGTCGTTGCGCTGCTGGGTAGCCATGTCTGTTTGAGTGCGCTGGCAGCTTGGGGGGATGCTGCGACGTATGACGAGACCGCTCATCTCACCGCCGGGCGGACGCATCTGAGCGGTGATTTTCGTCTCAATCCGGAACATCCGCCCCTGGTGAAGGCGCTCGCCGGGATCGGACCCGCGCTTCTCGCCGTGCCAGATGTGCCGGAGACCCTGCCGACATGGCAGCGCGCCCATCTGTTTCCTGATGCAGGGATCTTGGTGGGCTACGCCTATCTCTACGCTCGCCCCGAGGAGGTCGATGCCACCCGCACCCTGTTTTCGGGGCGGGTGGTGATGATCTTCCTGTCCGTCCTCCTTGGTCTCGCCTTGTATTGGACCGCACGGCGCATGGCCGGGCCTCTCGCTGGGCTGGTCGCCTTAGTGTTATGGGCCTTCGAGCCGACCGGCCTCGCCCACGGTCACCTCGTGACCAACGACGTGGCCATGGCGTTGATCGGACTTGTGCTGGCGCTGGCTGCGGTATGGCTGGCGCGAATGCCGACGTGGCCCCGCCATGTGGGCTTTGGCTTGCTCATGGGCGTTGGGCTCCTAACGAAGTTCACGGCGATCTTGTGGATAGCGCTCATCTGGGCCGGGCTCGTGGTGCAGTTCCTGGCGCAGCGTCCCTGGGCAAAGCCGACGAGCAGCACGTCATCGGTCACGGCCGACTCCAGCCGTCGTCTATGGCTATGGCAACGCGTGGTCGGGACGGCGCTGGCATTGCTCGTGGCTTGGGGTGTCATCTGGGCAGGCTACGGCTTTCGCTTCGCGGCAAGCGACGACCCCGCTGTGCAGCTGCCGGTCTCAGCCATCGCCACGCATGCACTCAACAGCAAGCGACTCGCGGGCTTACAGTCCGTGATCATCGGCAATAGCGCACTTTTTGCCCATGAAAATCGCCTATTACCGGAAGCGTTTATCTTCGGTATTTGCTACGCCAGCAACAAGAGTCGTCTGCGGCGGACCTACCTCCTGGGGCACGTCAGTGATCGGGCGGATTGGCGCTTTTTCCCCCTGTCGATCTTGACCAAACTGCCACTCGCGCTGCTGCTCCTGATGGGTGTGGGGCTGTTTGCGCTGCCGCATGCGCTGCAAACTCGGTGGCGACTGACGATTGTCGCCGTCGGCGGCAGCGCCCTTGCCTTGGTCGTGTTGGCGACGGTGGGCAGGCTCGCCATCGGCATTCGACACATCTTGCCAGCCTTGCCAGCTCTGTTGCTGTTGGCGGCGGCTGGCACCGTCTGGCTGGTGCGACGCGGTCGCCGGTTTGCCGCACTGGCCGCAGCCCTGCTGCTGTGGCATGGCGCGGCGGCGGTCACGAATCACCCCCATCACATCGCCTATTTCAACGAGCTGGCCGGTGGCCCGGCGGAGGGGGGCGACTGGTTTGTCGATTCCAACTTGGATTGGGGCCAGGAGCTTGGGCGATTGGGCCAGTGGATGCGGGCCAACGACGTCAAGTGGGTGAACCTAGCGTACTTTGGTACGGATGAGCCCAGGCGCCACGGCGTGGTGGGCCCCAGACTCGATGTGGGCTCTCCTTATCCGCTGCAATTCGACAGGCTGCGGAGGCCTGGCGTGCTCGCCATCAGCGAGACCGCCCGGCGCGGGCTCGAACTCGACGATGCGGGCCGTCGCAGGGTCGCGACGTGGCTCGCCGGTGCCGAAGAGATCGGCCACATCGGCGGCGCGATTCGGCTCTACGTCGTGCGCTAGCTGCCGCAGTGACAGCTGGTATCAGGTGGAAGCTACGGATCGACTCGCACGACCTTCTTTCCGGCGCGGTCGATAGCATACAGCTTCTTGTCGGGCCCGATGGTCATGCCCGCGAGCGAACCGGCGGCAAAGCCGGTCTTGAAGGTCGCCAATTTCTTGCCGAAGCTGCCGCTCGTGCCGGCGTCTGCAACCTGCCAGGCGGTGATCATGCCGGTTGCCGCGTCGCCGACGTACAAGACGCCACGGTCGAGGGCGAGGCCACTGGGCTGCTTGAGGTCGCTGGTGTTGAGCTCTTCGACCACCGGCTTCGAGAATTCGGTCAGCGTGCCGTCGCCGAAGAACGCAGGGATCTTCTTGACCGCGTAGCTATTGCGCACGTCGAGACGAAGGACGCGGCCGTTGCCCGTATCGGCGACATACACCCAAGAGGTCTTCTTGTCGTAGACGAGGTTGCTTGGAATGTTGGCCACGCGCTTAACCTTCACACCAGCAAACCGCCGCTTGACGCCGTCGGAGTGGTCGTCACATCCGGGGCAGTGAGGTTTCTTGAAGTCGACCCAGTCGATCGCGTTGTTGTAGCCGTTGAACATGAAGTAGGCGGTGCCGCCGGCTGACGCCATCCCCATGCAGTTGGGCGAGGAGTGCAGCATGTCCCAGTGGACGGAGTGTGCGCTGTTGACCTTGGTGTAGTCGTTGAATTTGGACGGCCACTGTACCGGTCCCATGAAGTTGTTCGGCTTGGCCTGCCCGCCGTAATCGTTGCGACTGTCGCCGCAGGTACCAAAGGAAGGCTCGTCAGCGAACGAGATCGCCATGACCTCTTCCATGAAGTGTTGCGAGAAATCACGGAGCACGTTGTGGCTCTGCCCCTCCTTGCCGGCGCCGAAGACAACGATGAACGAGTCGACCGGCGCATCCACGATCCAGAGTTGGTTGGGGTCGAGTGTGCTAAACGCGAGATCGGTCGGCGCCTTCATGTCTTGGCTCAGGATAGTGGTCAGCTTGGCGGTATTCGCCGAGCCGTCGCCCTCGCCGATCAGCTTGCCGGCATCGAGTGGGCAAATGCCGAGCGCGCAGACGCCGCCGGAGCAATCCGTATCTAGCTTGCACGCCGTTCCGGTGGGGCAGCCGCCGCAGCTACCGCCGCAATCGACGGCCGCTTCGCCGCCGTTGACAACTTTATCTTCGCAAGTCGGAGCGTTACACGTGCCATCGCCACACACGCCGCTGGCGCACTCTGCCTCTCCGTGACACCGTGCAAGGTCGGCCGCTGGGGCGGCGGCGCAAGCGCCAAATACACAGGTGAGCCCGGCGGCACAGGCGTCTGGCGCGCAACAAGCGGCCCCGGCGGCGCCGCCTTTGGTACATGTGGCATTCAAAGTGGCGCTGTAGGTCGCGCTCTCGCCGTCCACTGTGACGATGATATCCACGGTGTGGGCTCCCTCGCTGGGAAGCACGACGCCCGTGGTAGTGAAGACTCCGCCTTCGCCGGCGGTGAGCGGCATCTGTTTACCGGCGACCTTCACTTTGACCGCGGCGCCGGCCGTGGGTGCGCCGGTTAGTGTCACGGCGAGGTCAAGCGGCTTGCTCGGGATGGGGAGCAGGGGCGTTGTCTGCAGCGAGACGTTGAATTCAGGGGCGGATGAGCACGCTGCCAGTGAGATGGCTAGCAATACAAGGCAGATGCGATTCATTAGGGCTCCAACGAATAGTCCGAACAGGGAGGCAGGGCGCGCAGTATACACTAGCTGGCGGTCTCAATGACGAACGATCTCGGTCTCCATTTCACTTCGCCGGTTGCATGAATGCAAATGTGACTGAGGGGGGGGGCGATCCAAACGACCGAGTGGGCTGTACTGCTAGGCCGCGCTGGCGCGAAGCTGCCCCTCCCGCACCAGATGCGCGTAGGCCCCCTCCGCCGCCATCAGTGATTCGTGGTCGCCCCGCTCCACGATGCGGCCAGCCTGCAGCACGACAATATGCGAAGCCTTTCGAATGGTCGACAGGCGATGGGCGACGACGAGGACGGATCGCCCCGTAAACACCGCTTCCAACGCCTTCTGCACGGCTTGCTCTGTCAACGAGTCGATGCTCGCTGTCGCTTCGTCGAGCACGATGATCGGGGGATTGGTGGCCAAAACCCGTGCGATGGACAGGAGCTGGCGCTCGCCTGTGCTCAGGTTGGCGCCACCCTCATCGAGCTCTGCATCGAGGCCACCGAGCTTGCTGACCTTGTCGGCGAGTTGCGCCTGCGCGAGGGCATGGTGCACACGCGAATCGTCGATGCCTGCCCGACCCAGGGTGACGTTGTCGCGAATCGTGCCGGAAAACAGGGTTACATCCTGTTGCACAACGCCCACGGCCCGGTGAAGTGCTGCGCGTTGCCACTGTTCCACCGGCACACCATCGATGAGGACCGTGCTGTCAGGCGCCGCATACATCCGCCCAATCAGCTTGCCGATCGTGGACTTGCCGGAGCCCGTTGGCCCGACTAAAGCGACTACTTCTCCGGGGGCAATACGCAAGGAGATGTCACTGAGCACTTCCGGTCCGTCGTCTCTGTAGCGAAAACTCAGATTGGACATCGTGATAGCGCCGCGCACGGTTTCAGGTGCGTGTCCGCCCTCAACGTGACGCTCATCTACGTCCATCAGCCCGAATATTCTGGATAAACTCGCCATCGCCCGCTCGATTGTGGCGACCTTGCCTGACAATTCGCGCACCGGCACGAACAGGCGTTGGATGTATTGAATAAACGCGAACAACAGGCCGAGGGTCAGCTCCCCCTCGACGTAGCGACCGCTGCCATACCAAATCAGCAGCGCGATACTGAGACCAGACACGCCGTCCATAATTGCGTAGAGCGACGCGTCGTACCAATTGGCACGGTGATAGGCGCGCAGGTAGCTGTAGTTGAGCCGCTTGTACTCCGTGACCGTCTGCGCCTCTCGCCCATGCAGTTGCACGATCTCATGGCCGCTCAAGGCCTCCGAAAAGTGCCCTGTCGCTTCGGCCATGGACACTCGGATATCGACACTGTACTTGCGCAGTTGCCGCCGGAAGAAGTTGACGATCCCCACTACGATTGGTGCCACGATAAGGCTGATGGCGGTGAGACGCGCATCGAAGTACAGCATGGTGCCGACAATGCTGACGATGCTCACCACATCGCCCACCACACCGACGATACCGAACCCCAGGATTTCGCCAATCGCCTCGACGTCGTTGGTCGAGCGACTGAGCAGGCTGCCGCGGGCGCGCTTGTCGAAGAAACCGAGCCCTTGGTGCATCACGTGCTGGTAGATCGCGCGGCGCAGACGCTGGAGGGCGCGATACCCGACCCGTTGCAGCGCAAAAAGCTGGCCGCCGCGCAGGACGAACTCGACAAATGCCGCCCCGACAAAGAGCACCGATAGCTCGGTTAGCGCACGCGTGAACTCAGGGCCCGCGCCTTGGGCCAAGCCCTGTGTGATCGGACCGTCGATCGCTTCTTTGAGGAGCCACGGTTGGGCCAAGCCAGCGAGGGTCCCGAGCGGTACGGCGGCGAGCCCAAGCCAAAGCCACATCGCGTCGGGGCGCGCGTACCGCCAGAATCGCTTGGCCAGGTGAATGTTGGAGGGTGTCGCCATGGGAGCCGGAGTATGGGGGCAATCGCTTTGGGACGATAGCCGTTGCGGTCGTCGCTATCTCGCGGCGGCCAAGCGTGCGGTCGTCCCCGGGGGAGGGAGGCTCAGAGGCGTGGTGCAAGACCCAGTGGTTATCGCTTCGGGGCCCACTTTTTCAAGTCTGGCCAGAGCTTGGCTAGGCTGGTGGCGCGCGCGAGTATTGTACCCGTCTGTCTGTCGACAAGCACCGCGGCTTCCCGCACGCCAAGTCGCTCCCTGGCGACCATCGGCGTCGCAAACGCGTCGGCGACCATGGCGAACGGGGGGTGGAGCGCTTTTTTCCAGCTGTCGAGATGTGACTTTCGCGCCGGTAGCTTCGGCGTATCACCCTCCACAAGCACATTGATGACTGTTACGTGGCCGTCGATCTCGCCGAACTGTTTGACCGCCATCTGGGTCGCGAGTTTGCAAGATGGACACCACGCGCCGCCGATAAGCACCAGCGCGTGCGGTCGAGGCGCTTGCTTGACCAGATCGCTGAGAGCCAACTCGACTTCGAACGGTGTGTTCGCGCCCTCCGGGTGGCCATAGCCCAGGAGCTGCACATCGCAGAGCAACTGCCCAACCTTCTTGCCACAATTGGCGACGCTACGACCGCTGTCGCCGTCAATTGCGGCTCCGTCGATCACCTCGCCGTCCGGCCCAGGCGCACCGTTGTCTTGCGCCGTTGTGGCCGTGCAACCGGCAAGCAATGTGAGCCCCACAAGATAGGTGCGCCATCCCTGCATCTTCTCTCTCACGGGTTACTCGCCCGGCGCGACGGTCATAATGGCGGCAGCACGATCGACAAACCCGCTCCAATCGTGTCTCGCTTTGGCGGCTTCGAGCAGCGCCGGCGTCGGCGATGAGAACTTCGTCTTGGCGAGCGAGAATGTGTTGAGCCCCGCGCGGAATGTTGGCTCGACATCCCAACCGGCGCTCGTGGCAACTTCAATGACGGCTGCGCCAATCGCGCCGCTATCGAGCATGTAGCTGTCAAATTCTGTCGCCGGGACGGTGGCAATCTTCGTTAGCTGGGCCTTCAGCGTCGCGCGCCACTTCGTACTGGAGCGCATACCGGCAGCGACCGACAGCCGTCCTGCCGCAAAGATGGCTGACCCGAAGAGGTGGTCGTAGTGCCGGCCACGTTGGCCCACCAGGTCTGTGACCTCAATCGCTGCGGCACGGATCGCCGCCCACTCTTGTAGCCGCACGAGCGCGTCTTTGGCCGTTGGGCTATCCAGCGCCTCCGTCAGCACGGCACCTTCGAGCTGAACCAGCGCAATCGCCTCGGCAAATCGCGGGTACAGGCTCTGACCACAGGCTTGGACAGGCAGCCAGTTGGCCTCGACTTCCCGCAGGCGGGTCATGTAGCCGCGCCCGAGCGTCGTCACCCACACCACGTCGTCTGTATCCCGCGTAGCGGACCAGGTGACCACCATGGCGTCTTCATCTGCAATCGCCCGGCTTGGAATCACGCGCTCGCCGGGGCCAAGTCCCACAACACCAGCATCATGACGAAAGAACGTCTGCCCCCCGCGCGTCAACGCCTGCTGGTCTTTGGGCACCGCAGTGCCGAATAGGTAGGCCCGCTTGGCTGTCCCCTTTGCACTCAACATGACCAGCAGCGTCGGCGCGTGGTGCAGATTGAACGCCGGCCAAATCACGCCCTGACCCATTGGCCACTTCGCCTTGCTCTGATTTTGTGCGCCGTTCCGTGCGGCAATGAGCAGATCGATGGCGTGGTGGTCATCTGCCACCAGCTGCTGCGTTTGCGTGTCCGCCTTATCAGACACGCCGCCGTCCAGATGACTGCCACCATCGGAAGGTGTGCCATCGGTCGGAGAGACGCACTGACAGAGCGCAATGAGCACAATCAGACTGAATCTATGGGCGTTTCGGGGCATGGGCGCTCAGGGACTGGCCAGTGCGGTGGCGATCGCCAATCAATTACATGCGGAGTGATTGGGCGGGAGGAGACACGGGGGAGGAGGCACACGGAAGCACACGCAACAGAAGATCGGGACGCTGCCATTGTGGGCAACAGCATTTTCTACTTCCAGAATTGCCACCAGCTACCTTTGTCTTCTTCTTCGTCTTCTTTCTTCTCTTCCTTCGACTCTACCCAGGAGATCCCACTCTTCTTAAATTTTACGTAGTGCAGGAAGTCTTTTTCGTAGAGCAGTTGGCCCTTCATCTTCTGGGTGACCACCAAAATCATCGTCTTGCGGTCGGTGGTCCACATGATGGTCTTGAGCCGTGCTTGCGCCTTTTGACCCGTGTCCTTATCGACCTTGAGCGGCACGCTGGTGACTTTTCCGAGGCGCTTCAGATCCGTGCACGCAATGATGAGATCGTCGGCTTTCTCGATGGAGAAAAATGAGATCTTCTCGTCTTCGGTCTTCATCGACTCGATGCCCAGATCTTTGATCTTGTAGCGGCGCTTGGCCCGCTTGATCGTCTTGACCTTATCGGCGCGTTCATACTCGATGACGCGTGACCGTTTCGCGGCCTTGCCAGTTTCGACGTCGAAGATACGCAGACCGTGGCCGTAGTTGACGTCATCGATATCGACGAGCATCCGCTTGCCGTCTTTGGTGAACCCGATAATCGAGTACTGGGTCTTGAGCTCAGCAAAGGCCGCCTGCGACCAGAAGCTCGCGGCGACGAGTCCAATCAGTGTCGCCGTAGCGACAAGACCTCTCCGAGTAGTTTTGCCATGAATCTGCCGCATGAAGGCTCCGAGCTAGTTCACTTTGCAGGTGATGGACGCGCCCTTTGTCAGTTTCTGCACGTGCTTCTTCTTCATCTTGCCATATGCGCAGCGAGAAAGCGGGCCATTGGGCTTGCCGTCGACGCTGGCATCGACCCGTTTGACATAGCCGTCTGCTCCAACAGCGACTCGTGCCCGAAATGGCGCTTCGCCGGCATGGGACCGTGAGCAGGCTCGCAGATCGCCCATGGCACCTTTGCACAAGGGCATGAGGACTCGCCGAGTGGGCGCCACGCTCGTGTCCACCTTGATGACCTTGGCACGCCGCCCGCCGGCACCAGTCAACGCCTCGCGCGCCGCTGCATCGCTGACCGCCCCGAGGCCGAGCGCCGCAAGGCTCTTCACCTTGAACTTCGGATGATTTTTCACAATCCGTTTGTATTTACGGGTCTTGCGCATGCGGCTGCTACGCACCTTCGAACGCAGCCGATTGGCGAGGCTCGAAGACTTGACGGTACCGCGACGTGCTTTTTTCGTATGTTCATCGCCAAACTCGTCGCCCTCTTGGTCGGCTTCTTGTGACAGATTAACGGTCTCGGACGTCTGGTAGGGGAGGCTGAACACCGCCAAGATCGTCTTGCTGTCACGAATAAGCGCCTGACGTTGCTGGCCCTGCAGGTACAAGATCACGCCGAATGCGATGACACCGACCACGAGCAGCGACAGGACGACCACAATTCCGGTTTTTTGCCGCTTGCTGCGCTTGTCGAGACGGAACATCACGCTGAACTCTTGGAGGAGGTTCGCGTACTCTTCTTTGGTCGGTTTGTGCTTATTGGGATCAGGCAAATCGAGCTCGATGTCGCCCATCAAGTTCTCGCCCGACTCGAAAAACGCCATGCTTTGCGCGGCGCCGCCCACCTTGGCCGCATTGCTGAACCCGGCGTCCGCTGGCTTCTTGGCAGTTGATGGCTGCGGTTTTGCTGTCTTTGCAGGCTTGGCTGATTTTGCGGGCTTGGCTGATTTGGCAGGCTTGGCTTTCGGGCTGGCCTTCGGGGCCGGGGCCTCGGCCGCCGGTTTTCGCCCTTTGGCTTTCGCCCGCGGCATCGCGCTTCCCCGCTTGGCTGTCGCCTGCCGCTCTGGTCGCAGTGTCCGCGCCTCTGCCTTGTCGATTTCGTCGGCCGACATCCCGCGATCTGCCGCCTTGTCCCGAAGCTGCTGCTTGCGCTGCGCCGCCTTACCACCGGGGACAGTCGGAGCCCGCTTCGAACCAATCGACGCGGGAGCTTCCGCGATCTGGGTCTGCGAGTCGGCACCACCCTCGTCGGGAACATGCGCGGCGCCGGTCTTCAGTGTCGCACCCGTCGCGGCGGCATCACCAAAGCGCAGGACACCATGAAGTTCAGGGATCTCGGCGATCTTCTTCCAGGCAGCGAGCCCCTTCTTCCATGCGAGGCAGTTCTCATCGACGCTTCCGCTGGCGATGAGCGCTTGAATTTTGTCCACGCTCAGGGGCCCTTGCGCCTTTCGATCGACAGCGACATGCCAAACGGCCGGGCCTGACGCAGGCTTTGCCGCCTGGGCTGGCCGCTTTGCCGCTGCCGGTTTGCTTTCGGCAAGACGCGAAATTAGCTGGTCGCCGTCCCCAACCTGCACACGTACGAGGTTCTTGCAGTTCGGGCAACGGATCTTGGCGCCGCCAGAAGCGCCGAGCCGGTCACGGCTGAGGCGGTAGGATTTCGAGCAAGAAGGACAGGTGAATCGCACGTAGGGCCTCCGATCTGCGTCTCATGGCTTGATGCAGCGCGCGTGGTGGCACTGGCTTCCGCACAGAGCCGTTCGCAGACTAGCACAGCGTCCCAGACCTGCGAAGGCGTCTCGTACCGCCGGACAAACGCGCGAATTTTGTGACCGACAATGTAGCGTTTAGACATCGTCATAGTAATAATGTCCTTTCATATCCAGCATGTGTCTGGATCTCCGGCTGCATTGCACCCATGCAATCACGCAGCGCAAACCGTACCGGCTTCACGGAAGCGTATGAACGGACATTTGTCGTGCTATGGTCCGCCAGCGCTGGGGGAATTGGCTTGCCTTGCTCGCCTTTGCACCGCTGTGCTACGGTCCGCGCCTCTCTCGCTTGGGCGATGGTGATCAATGTTTTCAATGCATTGAGATTAAACGAGAAAATCGGCTCGCACGGCGCGTTCCGACTCCAGCAAGGAAACGCAGATGACGCATCTCCTCTCTTCGCGACTCCGCCGACTCTCCAAGGTGCTTGTCGTTGCACTGCTCGCAGGAGCTGTAGCCGCGCCCGCATCGGCCCAGACGGTTAAGAAGTCGGTCAAGAAGAAGCCGTGGCCCATTGGCGGCATGGTCACCGTGGGTACGACGGCGGGGCTCGGCACCTTCGTCCCCGGTGAGTCGAATCGCCCGATGTGGAGTAGTAACGTCAGGCTGATGGCACGCCACAGCCCCATGGCCGGCCTCACGCTCATGGCAAGCCAGGGCATCACGAAGACGTTCGTCACCAATGTGGACGACCCGTTCGCCGCACGGAAGCGCGACACCACCCTGGGCGACACGGTGCTCATCGCCAGCTGGACGCCCATGATCCAGGACGCGAAGCCGAAGAAAAAGAAGAAGCTGACCGCCAAGCAGAAGGCTGCTGCTGCTGCTGCCGCGGCGCTGAATCCCATGCTCGTCTCGGGCGGCAAAGGTCACCCGCTGATGCTGCCCGGCGGAATTCGCTTGAGCTTTCTCAGCGTGCTCAGCCTGCCGACCTCACGGATCGCGCAGTACCAGGGGCGCATGGCTGTCCTCGCTGGCGCGGCCAACTTCTCTCGTCGCGTCGGTCCGGTGAACTTGACCTACCAGGCCCGCTTCACCAAGAACTTCCACCGCTACAGCAACGCCGTTGTCCCCGCGGGCGACAACAGCGAGTTGGCTCGTGCCGGCGGCGCCGAAGCGGTGAGCGACTCGCAGGTCGCGACTGCCTTCAACAACATCTCGTTCAACGTCCGGAACATGCTCATCGCGAGCATCCCGGGCCCGGGGAAGCTGTCGTTCCAGGCGGTGTGGTTGATCATCAACAACTTCCGCTACTACGACGCACCCGTCGACGAGTTCACAAGCGCGAACGCCAAGGGCGGCCGCGGTCGTCTCGACCTGTCCTGGGCATCCCTGTCGGCGAACTACGTTTTCAAGGGTGGCTACATCGCGTCGCTCAGCCTCGCGACATTTCAGACGCCCAAGACTGCGGACAACTCGATGTTTCGCTTCCCCTTCTTCGACTTTCGGTCGACGCCGGACAATCTGACCTCGCTCGGTCTGTCCGTCACCAAGATGTTCTGAACCACGCACAGCTCTGTTGGTTCAGAACCATCGCGTGCACTTGCCCCACCTGGAGGGTCTTCTCATGAACCGTGTCCTCGGCCTAGTGATGGCCGCACTCATCACGCTCGGTACCGCTGGCTGCTACGAGCAGCTTGGCGAGATCGATCGCACTCAAGCCAACGCCCTTAATAAGGCTGACTTCTACGGCGTTTGGTACCGAATGGGTGTGGTTACCGACATGCCCGCCTCCGCAGGGTTCGGCTTTGTTGGCCAGACCAACTTCGGCGGCACGGGCGGCAAGGTCCTGTTCGACATCCAGGAGAAATCCCTGGTCGTCTACCCGTACTCCGAAACGGTGAAGGACGGCGACGCCAAGTGGCATCGCAAGAAGATCCGCACCTACTGGGTCAAGGGTAGCGAGGACAAGTTCATCGATTTGCTGGTTGGCAACCCGGTGGCGATCTACCCGATCACCGGTCACTTCGACATCATCCGCAGCTACAGCACCTCCACGGGCGCGCAGGGCAACGAACTAGTCGAAAACACCACGGACAACCCCTGGTACAAGCGCAAGTACTTCCGCGTGGATTGGATGCACAACCACGTGATGGACCTGATGTTCCCGCAAGGATCGATGCAGTACAGCCCAGCTGATTACTACGTTCAGGAGCACGCTGAAGACGACCCGGCACGCTTTAAGATGGAAGAGGGCTACTTCCACTTCTCGCGCCGCCTCTTCGGTCAGCCCATGTCTACGGGCGCTTGCTCGACCTACAGCCTCGCAGCTGGCGATTGCTCTGGCGCGGCCTTTGAGGTGCGCATCTCGTACCGCCGGGCCGACCCCGTCAGCATCAACGACTTTGAGATCCGCGACTACCACGACAATCCAGACGCCGAGAAGTTTGGCTACTTCCTCTCGACCCGTCACACCTTCGACGAAGAGTACGGCCTGACGTACACCGGTCAGGACTTCAAGGCGCAGATCTGGAACCTCTGGCAGAAGTCCAAGACTTGGAGCCCGGTCGACGCGAGCGGCGCTGTGGTCGAACTCGACAAGGCCAAGAGCTGCATCAGCAACTTCGACTGCGTCCGCCCCGCGCTGTGCAACCAGGAAGGCTGGTTCAAAGCTGGCCACTGCGCAGTGAGCACATCCATGCCCTACCGCGAGCGCGGTTTGCACCCGATCATCTACCACATCAGCGCTGGCCACCCGACCCACAACTGGGCTGAGCTCTACATGGTCGCCGACAACTGGGATGACGTCTTTCGCGACACGGTTTCGTGGTTGTACTTCTGGGAAGACAAGTGGAAAAAAGACGACGGCATCAGCTCGTTCACCAGCATCGGCGCCCGCTTCGGCCAGCGCTTCTGCGAGACGAGTGCTGATTGCTCCACCCACGCCCTGGCCTCTACCGAGGTTCCCGCCAAGGAAGAGGTCAACGCACTCGCAGTGGCCACAACCAAGGGCTTCATCGTCGCTCAGGATGACATCAACGAGCGCAAGGCCCTCGCTGGCGGCGCGCTGCTGATGTTCGTCAATGCATCGCCAAACACGTCCGCTGCCACATTCAAGGCAGGCTCTGCCACGATGGCTGGCGTGGAGTTCAAGGAAGGGGTGCTCAATGGCCACGACAAGTCGGCCATCCTCGCCAAGGGCGAGCTCGGCTCGCGTCTGACCATCGAGGTCACCTCCGGCAGCGAGAAAGCGACGCTGCCTAACACCCAGATCAACACCAACCGCATCTACTTTGTCGTCTACTACGGCGGCGACCAGCTCGCCGTCGTCGAGTCCAAGCTCTCGCAGACCGGCATGCGCGTGTTCCACGCCTTTGCTGACAAAGAGCAAGGTATCAATGGCGCTACGAAGTTCACCAAGGGCCCTGAAGCGGAAGCCGGCCTCAACGGTGTGCGCTCGAAGGGCAAGGTCGCCTTCGGAACCGCGTCTGAATTCATCTACCACACCGGTAGCACCTGGCAGCCCGTGCTCGTCAAAGCCGGCAGCCGCACCGACGTGACCTGCATGACCATCAATGGCGTTGGGCAGTGCACGGGTTGGAAGCAGCAGCTCACGGCCGCCGATCGCGCCACGCGCCTCGACGTGAAAAAGAAGATGAACTACGCCTACGTGCTGTGCACCAACCAGTACTCGGGTGGCAACTGCTCCGCCGACGAAAAAGGCAACCCCAAGGCGTTGAACGACTGCCGCTACTGGACCGCAGACGCTGACGGCAAAGAGTACAACCCCTGCAACAAGTTCGTGGTCAAGCCCGAGCAGCCAAAGATCCTGGGTGACTCTCGCTACAACTACATCTACTGGGTTACCAACCCCCACGCCTCCTCGCCCCTCGGCTATGGTCCCTCAGCGGCTGACCCCGACACTGGGCAGCTGTTCTGGGGTACCGCGCACATCTACGGCGCGCCAATCATCAGCTACGGCCAGTGGGGCCGCGACTTGGTCGACCTGCTCAATGGCGACCTCGATCCCAGCAACCTGACCAACGGCCAGTACATCCGCGAGTACCTGAAGACCATCAACAAGGATGCAAACGACAAGACCTTGTCGGGCGCTGCCTTTGGTGGCCAGGATGCGACACCAGGCGCGCACCCAGCCGAGGCCAAAACGGCGGCTCAGCGTGCCACCATGGACATGCGCTACCTCGCCCGTGGTCTGGATAAGGTCGGTACCAAGCAGATTGAAATGGCCCAGATTCACGCCATGGAAGATCCCCGCAAGCTCGGCAAGAAGCTCCAGGACGACGGCTCGATGTTCAACATGGAAGAGGTCTTCCAGCGCATGGACAAGATCAAGGGCACCAAGCTCGAGCGCGCCATGATCAACGACGAGATGGCGCTCGTGATGAGTGAAGGCAAGGTCCAGCCTGGTGACCAGATTCCACCGGAGATGATCGGCAAGATCAGCCCCGCCGGTTGGGCCTGGGCACGCAAGGAGCAGGACGAGCGTAAGCGCATGCAGCTGCTCGGCTACAACGCGATTTTCCTCGCTGAGTTCGCCGACCCAAGCCTCATCGCCATGGCCAAGCGCCTCAAGTGCAAGCCTGGTCAGAAGCCCACCGACAAGTTCGAAAAAGACGGCATCAGCGACACCGCTTGCTACAAGGGCGACGCCATCACCATCGCGCTGCAAAACGCCATCTTCCGTGGTGTGCTCGAGCACGAGATCGGCCACACGGTCGGCTTGCGTCACAACTTCTCGGCGTCGGCTGACGTGCTCAACTACTTCGACCCCTACTACAAGATTCGTGAGAAGGAAGAGGTCTACTGCGCCGACATCGTCAGCCAGTTTGGCACTGTGAGCGCGGACAACCTCTGCGAGGACAGCCTCGGCGAGAAGTGCGAGATGCTCAAATGCACCTCGGACGCCAACTGCCCGAAAGGGTTGGCCTGCGGCACCAAAGGCATCTGCGTCGACACCAACGACATCGACGTGGGTCACTGCGTCGGCGAGACCGAGTTCTTCCAGCCCTGCACCGACAATGCTGCTTGCGGCAACGGCGGCGTCTGTGTCGACGGCACCTGCGGCGCCAAGTTCGCTTGCAGCGCCGACAATGACTGCACGTCCGGCGAAGGCTGCATCAGCGGCTTCTGCACCAACGTGAAGACCGGCAAGTTTCGGACGACACCTGCGGTTAGCACGACCAGCGGCGCACTCAAGAAGTTCATGCCGCGGCCCGCGCCGACGCAGAGCGAGATCGACGCTCGTCGTACCGAGTTCCAGTACTCGTCCATCATGGACTACGGCCAGAAGATCAACGCTGACTTCCACGGTCTTGGTAAGTACGACAAGGCTGCCATTCGCTACGGATACGGACGCCTGCTCGACGTCTTCGCGGACATGAGCTTCATGCGTCGTCAGCTGGCGAAGTACGCGAAGAACACCTCTCAGACACCTGAGTCGTCCTCCTGGCGTATCGACACGACGGGCTGGAAGTACGCGGGCGCTATCACGCACCCCTTCATGTACCTCAATAACTGGATGACGCCGGACTACTTGGTCAAGCGTGATGCAGTTCCGAGCGCCTGGGTGACCACTGAGAAGCAGCTCACCAGCAAGTATGGTCGTCGTGCCTACGACGCCACGCTGTTCGAGGTTCCCTACAAGTACTGCTCGGATGAGTACCGCGGCGGCTCCTTGGCATGCTTTTACTTCGATACTGGCGCTCACACGCAGGAAATTGTCTGGCATGCCGCGCAGCAGATGCAGGAATACTACATCTTCGACGCCTTCAAGCGGGATCGCCTGTTCTACTCCTCCTACGGCAACCCTTACGGCTACTACGCCCGGGTGATGGACCGCTACATGCTGCCCATCGGCTCGGCGGCTCGTTACTACGCGGTGTACAACAACATCTTCCGCGTCTACTCCTTCTTCCCCTTCTACGACAATCACCCGATGTACATGCGTGCGTTGCGTGACTCTTCGGAGATGGCGTTCAAGGTGCTGACGAAGATGCTGACCTCGCCATCGCCGGGCGCGTACACGTTCGACAAGGACAACAACATCTACAAGAACACCAGCTACCTGCCGGAGACGACGGCCGCGCTGAACATCCCGCTGGGTCAGGGTCGTCTGCCTTGGACGTCGTTCTCGACCGACAATGGCTACTACTACTTCCAGCACCCCGCTTGGATTGGCTCCTACTGGGACAAGATGGCTGCGCTACAGACCATGACCAACTCCAGCGGCGGCTTCCTGTCGAACTTCATCGGCGAGCAGTTGCCCTTGTTCAACGGCACGGCCATCGGCTTCAACACCGTCTACCCGAAAGAGCTCAGCCTCGTTCTCGGTGGTGTCGCAGCCGGCGCCATGGAAGAGATTGGCGGCTACGTGAAGACGGGCGCCGACGGCAAGCTCAACTACGAAGCGCGTGACCCCTTCAAGCCGGTTAACCAGAACCTGCCGCGCGTCGCACCCTCCATCACCAACCTGTCGATTCGTTTGCAGTCGGCTTGGATGGCGATCGCCAACTTGCCAGCTGGCTTTGACCCCAGCTTCACCGACTCGGTGGCGGTCTGGGTCAAGGGCTCGAAGGACGAGCATGAGTTCGGTGTCTGCCAGAACTTTGGTCAGTGCAACGGTGGCGGCCAGAACGGCGGCTCGGCCGGACAGCAGGTCATCGACGTGGTCGAGTTCAAGGACCCCTTCGGCCTCAAGACGTACGTCGCGCCGCGGGTGAACTACAACCAGGACTACTTCAGCCCGACCTATTACATACTGACCAAGCTGAACAAGCTTAAAGGCAAGTGGGTTACGGCTCAGGGTGAGGATAAGGCTCAGCTCGAAGAGCAGATGAAGCAAGAGCTGGAAGTTGTTGACTACATGCGGTTGCTCTACCGCGTTTACGGCGCCATCGGGCTATAGGGGAGGTGACGACAATGAACAACACGACACCTACTCATCGTTCAGTGCAACAGCGCTCAGCAGTTCACGGAGGAAAGGCCATGCAAGCCTACCGTTTGTCATCGCTCCTCACCGCCCTCGTCGCTCTTGCAGCGCTGGCTGGTGGTTGCGCGCAGGATCTCGAGGAGATCAATCGCGTTCAGCCGAATTACATCAAGAAGGCCGAATTACTGGGTCGTGAGTTCTACGTCCGCACCACTGTGGTGGGTACGCAGTTCACGTCGGCGTACGCATTCCCGGGCTCGATGAGCTCTACCGGGCGTGGCGTCTACGAGATCCAGGAAAATGCGCTGCTCTTTTACCGGACCTACGAGTTCATCCAGAACTCTGAGTCCTACGCTATGAAGAGCGACACCGACACGCCGTTGCGCGACAAAGACGGCAACGTCGTCAAGCATGCGGTGCTCAAGGACTACCAGCGCGTACGTTGCACGGCTGAGACGTCTGCAGCGCTCTGCGGTGGCACGTCCATCACAGATGGCAAGGGCTGGTGCGCCGATGGTGCGAAGCCTTCGATTGGCGGCGAGTCGGATCACCACGGCTTCTGCGTGACCAAGGCCACGCGCTACGTCTACCGCGGTGCGCCGTTGTTTGCCTACCCAATCAGCAGTCACTTCGACATCACCTTTGGCTACAGCGCCGCCAGTGGCGAGAAGAACAGCGTCAAGAGCGAGAACACCTCGGACCGCAAGTGGTACAATCGCGACTACATCCGTGTGGACTGGGGTTCCGGCGCCACCATGAGCTACGAGACCGATGTGCTCGCAGGCATGATCGGCGCAGGCAAGAGCGCTCACGCGACCGTCTACGAAGGTGAGGTCGGTCCTGAGGGCGACAAGTTCGAGATGGGCGTGGACACGCGCTATGGCAAGGACGTCAAGCAGAAGTACCTCACGTTCGTGAACCGCTACCTGCTCTCCGCTCCGACCACCTACCTCAACGGTTTCGGCGCCATTCCGATCTGCTTTTTCTACCCCTGGTACACCGGTGCCATCTACGACTGCCTGACCGAAGAGGTCAAAGTCCGGACGTTCTTCCTTGAGGTTCCGAACTTCGAAGGCACCAAGGTCCCGGACCGCCAGTACGTCGCTCGCGAGATGGACGATGTCGAGTTCGAGAAGTTCGGCTTCTTCCGCTCCGAGCGTCCTGCGTACGACACCCAGTACACCAAGAGCTTCTCCAACGCCATTCGTCGCGCTCAGCGTCACCGTATTTGGGACCGCTACGTCAAGAAGATGGAGACCGACAAGAGCGGTCGCCAGGTTTGGACGGGTGACTTCGACTACTCGAAGATGACCCCTGTGCCGATCGTGTACTACATGAACCACGACCACCCACGTGAGCTCGTGGACGCGTCCATCGACATTGCCAAGCAGTGGTCGGTGCCGTTCACCGAGGTCGTCGCCTACCACAAGGGCGGCTGCGGTGCGAAGAAGACAAAGGCCGACTACGACGCGTGCATCAAGGACAACTCGCCTGCTCACCCCATGTTCATCCTGTGCGAGAACACGGACGCCGTCGCCAAGCAGGCCATCGCAGCCGGTGCGCCGACTGCTGAGCACTCGGGTACCGAGCTAGGCAAGCAGTTCTGCCGCAACATGGATAAGCCACGCATCTTTGGTGACCTTCGCTACTCGATGATGCACGCGGTTACCGATCCGATTCAGATCGGGCTGTACGGCTATGGTCCGTCGGCTGCTGATCCGCTGACTGGCGAGTTGATGGCAGGCTACGCGCACTCCTACGTCGCGCAGATGAAGCTTGGCGCCGAGCGTGCCATGCGTACCATCGAGTACACCGCTGGCGTGAAGGACTTCAACGATATCAAGCGCGCCAGCGAGCGCATCTACTTGGCGGAGGCTCGTCAGCTGAAGACCTACGGTCAGAAGGCGCCGAAGTCGACCGCTGCTGCGGTTGCCTACGTCAAGGACATGATCGAGCCGCCCGTGCGTGCGCGTTTGCGCAACAAGGGCCTTGAGCTGTCGGACAAGTCGGGTAGCTGGGCGCAGGGTCGGATGAGCATTCTTCGCTCCAATCCGGTGCTCGACGCCAAGCTGATCTCGGGTACGCAGGATCACGCTGTTCACGCACTGTTCAAAGATCCTCGCGTGAGCAAGGGTGCTTCGGCGGTCAGCAAGACGCAGCTCGACGCCATGAGCGTCGCCAACTGGAACCACATCGCTGCCTTCCGTGAGCGCGAGAAAGTCCAGATGGAGTTGGCCAAGAAGAACATCATGCTCGACAACTTCACCGACAGCGCTGTGATGGGCATCTCCCATGAGTACGGCCGGAACTACGACGAGCAGTTCTGCAAGACCTACGCGTCGACCGAAGGTACCGTGTTCAACTGGAACGACCTGCTCAAGTCCACTGACGCTGCCAATGCTGGCGACTGCGATACCAAGGGCAAGTACGAGTCGCTCGGTCTCGCCAAGGGTCGCCTCTGTCATGAGGTTGCGGGCAAGAACCAGTGGGTGGATTGCTCCGCCAAGATCTTGATGCAGCGCTTGCGCATCGCGGTCAACGACGCCAAGGGTGGTAGCCCGTTCGCCGAGCCGAACAAGTTCCTCCCGAGCGCGCTGTACAGCGATTCGTCTGACCCCGCCGTCCGCAAGACGCAGGAGATCGGTCGCGACTTGGCCTTCAAACTACGCCAGGGCATCAAGCTCGACCTGTGGAAGCGCATCTACACCGGTACGCAGTTGCACGAGGTCGGTCACACGGTCGGTCTGCGTCACAACTTCGAAGCGTCCACTGATGCGATGAACTACGAGCCGACCTACTGGGCCCTAAAGCTTGGTAAAGACGGCGAGGTCATCAACCCGTGGCAGCGTGACACCGTCGCTCAGAGCATGGGCAACATCCGTCAGCATCAGGTCGCGTCCGTGATGGACTACACCTCGAAGTTCAACAGCCGCTTCGGTGGTTTGGGACTCTACGACCACGCTGCAATCAAGTTCGGCTACGGCGACATGGTCGAGGTCTTCAACAAGCCGCCGAAGATGGACACCGCTCCGAGCAAGGATCTGGCTGCCCTCAACGACTACTTGGACGAGCCCTCGGACACCGACGCGTCGACGTTCGAGATCTTCCACTTGGGTAACCAGGACCTGCAGAAGCTCACCCGCAAGATCCACTACACTTCGTTGCCGAAGTACTTCGGTGGTGCGGCCAACATGTACGATCGTCGCTCCATCGACTGGAAGACCCTCAAGGGCGCTACCTGCAACAACGACACGGACTGCGCAAACGAGCGTCAGTGCAAGCCATTTGGCTCGCAGAAGTACTGCACGGACGTTGCGCTCACCGAGGTTCCGTACCGCTTCTGCTCGGATGAGTACAACGGTCGTACCCCGACCTGCGCGACGTTTGACGAAGGTGCCGATACGCTCGAAATCGCCCGGAACTCGCTCGACGACTACGAGAATTACTGGTTCTTCTACGGCTACGGCCAGGACAGCGTGACCTACCACCCGAACCGCTACAGCGGCACGGTGATGCGTTACATGTACACCGCCGTGAAGCAGTTCCAGTACTGGGGCATCCAGTTCTCGCAGTACAACAAGGGTGACTGGTGGAAGAAGAAGTTCGGTAAGACCTACGACCTCGACCCGAACGGTGGCCTCTCGGGCGCGCTCGCGGCCAGCGAGACCTTCAACGTGCTCAGCCAGGTCTTGGCGCGTCCGTCGACCGGTTACTACTGCTACAACAGCACGCGCGAGCGTTATGAGCCCTACGATGACCGTGAGGGTGGCCAGAATGATTGTCAGCTCTTCACCGAGCTCGACGGTGGCCGCCGCCTCTACCCCGGTTGGGACGGCTCCGGTTACATGACTCGCCCCGTCAGCGGTGGTCAGTTCTACGATCGCCTCGCAGCGTTCGCCTTGCTGACCGACCCGTCGCCGCCGTGGTACGTCAAGAGCAACCCCAACGAGGACATCCGCCGTTACTTCGTCGGTTTCTTCAACTTCTTCCCCAAGCGCGTCATGAATCTCATGAGTGGTTGGGCAGTTGAAGAGGCGCAGTACTTCGGTTGGTGCATCATCAACGGTGGTGGTGGTGACAACCCGGACTACGTCCAGCGTCGTCACTGGGTCGGCGGCGACCAGAAGTCTTGCCCAGCGCTATGCGACGACAAGACACCGCTCAAGGATCAGGCTGGCTGCCGCAAGTACTGGCTGTTCCCGGACGCACGCCCGACCTTCCCGTCGAGCCGCTTCCGTATGCCGCTACTCGGTGCACTGTACGGCATGGCGCTGTTGAGCCGCGGCTTCGACCGTAGCTACATCGACCTAAGTCGCGTGTTCATCAAGGGACACAGCTCTTCGATTGACACCAGTGACGCCAAGGAGGTCTGCAAGTTTACTGACCCACTATCCGGCAAGGTCTACTTGTCGCCCAAGGTCAGCAATAGCCTGCTCAACCCGGGTTGCCTGAATCTCGAGGCTGCCCAGGGCGTGCTGAGTCAGTTCAAGGATCTGAAGACCTTGCAGGACAACTACCTGTTCAGCGAGTACCAGTTCCGCGTCAGCCTCATCGAGGTGCAGCGTGCGCTGCATATGACTTACGAGTACTGATTTATCGGGCTTTTAGCTCAGAATTGCCGCGCGCCCGGTCAGCCTTGCTGGTCGGGCGCGCGCCGTTGCGCCCTATCTCAACGGGTCGCACCTAGCCACGACAACCAGGCCGTGTGTCTTGGGGGCCAATCTCAACCCGTGCCGTCGACGGGACAGACTTGCCATCGCTGCGGCGTCGTGGCATCGCATCACCGACCAAACGAGGAGCATCTATGCGCGTGTCCCATCTCCACATCCCAACACTCCGCCAGCCACCCAAAGATGCTGAGGTTGTCAGCCACGCGCTACTGGTGCGGGCCGGCTTCATTCGCAAGGCGGCAGCGGGCATCTACTCGTACTTGCCGCTAGCGGTGCGGAGCTTGGAAAAGGTCAAGCGCATCATCCGAGAGGAGCTCGAGGCAGCTGGTGCACAAGAGGTGCTGCTGCCCCTGATCGTACCCGCTGAACTCTGGAAGGAGAGCGCCCGGTGGGACGAGTATGGTCCTGAGTTGCTCAGGGTCAGCGATCGGAAAGGCGGCGAGTTCTGCGTCGGCCCCACGCATGAGGAGGCGGTGGTTGATGTCGTCCGGCGTGACGTTCGCAGCTACAAGCAGTTGCCCGTCAACCTCTACCAGATTCAGAACAAGTTTCGGGATGAGATCCGCCCACGTGCGGGTTTGATGCGTGGCCGTGAGTTCATCATGAAGGACGCCTACTCCTTCGATGCCGACGAGGCGGGCGCGCAGGTGAGCTATAAGGCCATGTTTGACGCCTACGTGCGGATTTTTCAGCGTATCGGCCTGGATTTTCGGCCCGTTGAGGCGGACAGCGGAAACATCGGGGGCAGCCTAAGCCACGAGTTCCAAGTGCTCGCCGATTCAGGAGAGGACCGTATTGTGAGTTCGGATGGCTCCGACTACGCCGCCAACGTCGAGACGGTGCCGTTGGCAGCTCCAACCCCAGCCGCATTCACCGCTGAGACCGCCGCCTATGAGGTCATCGACACGCCAGGCACGAAGAGCATCGAGTCGCTCTGCAAGCTGATGAAGTGCTCCCCGGCGGATACCATCCGCGCAGTCGCCTTCAATGCCGATGGCAAACCTCTCCTGGTGATGTTGCGCGGCGATCGCGAGGTCAACGACGTCAAAGTCAAAAAGGCGGCAGGTGTGGCGGTCCTTGAGATCGCGGAGGCCGCCTGGTTTGCGAAGACCACCAAGCTGCCCGTCGGCTACCTTGGACCCATCGGCGATTTGGGTGAGACGCGGATGTTGGTGGACGCGGAAGTGCTGGCCATGCCCGCCGCCATTTGCGGCGCTAACGAAAAGCAGCGTCACATTCAGGGCGTCGTCCCTGCACGTGACTTGGCTGGCGCTGAGGTGATGGACCTGCGCATGGCCACGGACGGGGATCCGAGCCCTGATGGCGGTGGCACCTTGCGTACGCACCGAGGCATTGAGGTTGGTCACGTCTTCTATCTCGGCACCAAGTACTCCGACTCGATGAAAGCCACGTTCCTCGATGAGGCGGGCAAGGAGCGCCCATTCGAGATGGGTTGCTACGGGATCGGCGTGAGCCGCATTCTGTCTGCGGCTATCGAACAGGGCCACGACAAGCGCGGCATTAGTTGGCCCGTCGCCATCGCGCCGTACGAAGTGTGCGTACTGAGCTTGGCCAAGGACGGCGAGGGCGCCGAGATCGCTCAGACGCTCTACGAGCAGCTCCGCGCCCAGAAGATCGAGACCGTGCTCGACGATCGGGATGTGCGCCCCGGCGTGAAATTCAACGATGCCGACCTTGTGGGCTGGCCCATCCAGTTGGTGGTTGGCCGAAAGGCCACTGAGGGGCAAATCGAGGTGAAGATTCGCCATGCTGGCACCCGCTCTGATGAGCTGCTGGATGGTCTGGTTGAGCGGGTTACGGCAGCTGTCCGGACCGCACGTGATGGCTCGACGGTCACCCTTTAAGTGTTCGCTCTTCCCCGACTGAGTCGCCTAGCGGTTGAATTGGAGGCGCCCAACTTCGAGCCCTTGGAGCCACTGCTCGACGACTTGGAAGACAAGCCAGTCTTGGCCGCTGTTGGGGCGCCTCTCATGACCGCAGTGGGTCCGTCCGTGGTCCAACATCTGCGCCATTCGGGCTTGGAGACCCTCTTCGATTTGCGCCTCTTTGATGAGCCTGAGCGGGCCGCACTTGTGACGTCGATCGCCGTGAGAAACAGAGGTGTTGGCATCACAGTGCAGCTGGGTGCTGGTGAACAGATGGTGCAGGCCGTCATGCGTGCGGCGAAGGGGCGTATTCCGGTGGTCGGTATCTTGGCCCCGCGGTGGCTGCCCCAGGGAGACGTCGTCGGTGCAAACGCCCGCCTTGCTGCCCGGCTTCGACTGGCTGGCGTCATGGGGACTCCGGCGCAACTGGGGGCCATCGCGCCGGATTCGACTCTCCCATTGAGATGGGTCTACGAGCGTGAGCCCACGGATGTCCAAGCAACGATACGCTTCGTGAGCGAGGCCTGCCGGGTGGGTGCGACGACGACATTTGTTGGGCGAACGGTGCTGCAGTCGTCAGATCCCGGTACTGTCATCGACGGCATGTTGCGAACGACCGACCACGACTAGCACTACAGGCTGCAAACGCGCTGAGCGGCGCAACGGCTGGAGATCAAGATGGCAGACGGACACAGCGGTGGAAGGCGCCCTCGCAAGGGCCCGAAAAGACCGCGCGGCGACCGAGGTGGTGATCGTGGTCGGCGTGGTGGGCGCGATCGCGGCGAGTCTCGCGGCGCAGGCCCCGGATGGTTAGTTGGGATGCATGCTGTGGGAGCCCTGCTCGACGGCACGCCGAAACGCGTGCGTGCCCTCCATGTCTGGAGTGCACACGCGGCAAAACTTGCCGAACGCGCATCCATGCTTGGTATCCCCGTTCGTCGTGAAGAGCCGGACAACCTGGGTGTTCCGCCTCATCTGGCACAAGGTATCGCCGCTCGGATTGCGCCGTACAGCTACGTCTCTCTTGAAGATGTCATCGCAGTTCCGGACAGCGGACAGGGGTTGTTGGTGGCGCTCGATTCGGTGACCGATACACGCAATCTCGGTGCCATTCTTCGCTCAGCGGGCTTCTTTTCAGCGCAAGGCGTCGTCATTCCAAAGGATCGTGCGGCAACGGTGACACCCGTTACTGAACGGATTGCCAGGGGCGGTGCCGCGATTGTCCCGGTCGCACAAGTCACAAATCTTGCGCGCTCTCTCGCTACGATCGCCGAGGCCGGCTGGACGATCGTCGGAACAGCGCTCGACGACACAAGCGGTTCTCTCTGGGACGAAGACCTCTCGGGGCCGATCTGCTTTGTGCTCGGCGCCGAAGACAAGGGCATGCGGCGGCTCGTAAGGTCCCGATGCGACCGGGTTGTTTCTCTAGAACCCCTCGCGCCAGTGCAGTCTCTGAACGTCGCATCCTTCGCCACGTTGGCCATGAGCGAGGTTCGGCGCCAACAGCGCTAGCGGCCGCGCCAAACAAGGGCATGGGACGCTGAACAAGAGTGCTTGACATCAACTAGGCCATCGGGTATTTCGTGCGCCCCTTGAACGGTTCTGCCTTCGCTGCGCGCGAAACGAGGAGCCGGGACGACGCTAACAACGGTGTCAGGGAACTGAAAAGAAAGTGCTCGTCGAGGACGTCGTTGCAGCCCTGCGAACAGGACCTCCGCTGGTGTAGCTCAATTGGTAGAGCAGCTGATTTGTAATCAGCAGGTTGCGGGTTCAAGTCCCTTCGCCAGCTCCAAGGCCAAAGGGCCAGTCGCGGAGACATAGGTCGCCGCAAGCAGGGAAGAGGGAGCCGATACAGGTGTCTACCGGTATCGGACAAAGACGACAGCGCATTGCGCTAGACGACAATTGCATGGTGGATTGCCCGAGTGGCTAAAGGGGGCAGACTGTAAATCTGCTGGCGCGAGCCTACGCTGGTTCAAATCCAGCATCCACCACCCACGGAACAGACGTTCCGTCAGACGCAAGGCGTCAACGATGAGCACAAGGTCAGCCGACTTTGGAAACGCGAGGCGGGAATAGCTCAATTGGTAGAGCATCAGCCTTCCAAGCTGAGGGTTGCGGGTTCGAGACCCGTTTCCCGCTCCATGCCTATGTAGCTCAGTGGTAGAGCACTTCCTTGGTAAGGAAGAGGTCACCGGTTCAAACCCGGTCATAGGCTCCGCTCTCTCACCCATACAGTTTGGGAAGGGGGCATCCGGCAGAGGTAATGGTTATCCGTTTGGATGCTTTTGCCACTGTTCGATCGGTTGATCCGACTTGAAGCAAGGGGCGTAGCGACGTCGCTGCAATAGACCCCAACAACGCAGTTTGCTGCGGAGGATACACGCCATGGGAAAGGCTAAATTTGAGCGCAACAAGCCGCACGTCAACGTCGGCACCATCGGTCACGTCGATCACGGTAAGACCACCCTGACCGCCGCGATCACGAAGCACCAGTCCAGCAAGGGCCTGGGCGACGTCATGGACTTCGACCAGATCGACAAGGCACCGGAAGAGAAGGCTCGTGGCATCACGATCTCGACCGCTCACGTTGAGTACGAGTCGGAGATCCGTCACTACGCTCACGTCGACTGCCCCGGTCACGCCGACTACATCAAGAACATGATCACGGGTGCTGCCCAGATGGACGGCGCGATCTTGGTCTGCGCTGCCACGGACGGCCCGATGCCCCAGACGAAGGAGCACGTGCTGCTCGCTCGTCAGGTTGGTGTTCCGTCGATCGTCGTCTACCTCAACAAGTGCGACCTCGCTTACGAGGACGACCCGGACGGCGAGCTCGTCGACCTGGTTGAGATGGAGCTCCAGGAGCTGCTCGACAAGTACGAGTTCCCCGGTGACGACACGCCCATCATCCGCGGTTCGGCCCTCAAGGCCCTCATGGCTGAGGAGACGGAGCAGGGCTTCGGTCCCAAGTCGATCGACGCCCTCGTGGCAGCGATGGACAGCTTCATCCCCGAGCCAGAGCGTGACCTCGACAAGACTTTCCTCATGCCCATCGAGGACGTCATGACCATCTCTGGTCGTGGTACCGTCGTCACCGGTCGTGTTGAGCGTGGCGTCGTCAAGGTTGGCGAGGAAGTCGAGATCATCGGCATCAGCGACACCCAGAAGACCACGGTCACGGGCATCGAGATGTTCCGCAAGCTGCTCGATCGCGGCGAAGCTGGTGACAACCTCGGCGCACTCCTCCGTGGCGTGAAGCGTGACGAGGTCCAGCGTGGCCAGGTTCTCGCCAAGCCGGGTAGCGTGACTCCCCACACCAAGTTCGACGCCCAGGTCTACATCCTGAGCAAGGACGAGGGCGGCCGTCACAAGCCATTCTTCCAGGGCTACCGCCCGCAGTTCTACTTCCGCACCACGGACGTGACTGGTGTCATCACCCTCAAAGACGGTGTTGAGATGGTCAAGCCTGGTGACAACGTCGCCATCTCGGTCGAGCTCATCGCTCCGATCGCCATGGAGATGGGCCTCCGCTTCGCTATCCGCGAGGGTGGCCGCACGGTCGGCGCTGGTCGCGTCGCTGGCATCACTGAGTAATTCGCAGCGTCGGCCTCGCTCCTTCTGGGGCGAGGCCGACACGCGAGTCACCTCACCTACTCTGCTGACCTAAGGGGGCAAAACCATGGCCAAAGGCAAACGCGTTACCGTCCACCTTGAGTGCACGGAGCAGAAAAAGAGTGGCGTTCCTGGGATGTCGCGTTACACGACGACCAAGAATAAGCGCACCACACCGGGTCGCTTGGAGCTGAGCAAGTACAATCCGTTCTTGCGTAAGCACACGATCCACAAAGAGGTCAAATAGACTTCTGCGAGTTAAGTGTTGGCATTGAGGGGCGCTTCCTGTAGGGAGTGCCCCTCATGACCGACAGACAACGGGCAAAAGAACGCAAGTTCACCGCTCGTTGGACAGGGCAGTAGCTCCAACGGTAGAGCAACGGACTCCAAATCCGTAGGTTCAGGGTTCGAATCCCTGCTGCCCTGCCAGATGTCACAGCCGCTCACGATGGCCACTGGGGCCCCGTGAATCCAGCGCCACAGCGCGGCACATGACATGGCACGAACCAGGCGAATGACCAAGAGTCGTTCAGCCTTTGAGAGGATCCACCATGAGTCAGTCACGCATGGTCAACATGACCTTCATGACCGCCGCTCTGCTGATGTGGATCGTCAGCGCGAAGTTCTTCGCCGGCACCTTCGACATGATTCGCCCCGAGTGGGATCTGTCGTTGATTGGCAACGAGTTCCGTCTGAGCAACCTGCTCGGCATCGGAATCGGCGTGTTCGGCGGTATCTACCTCTGGCGTCACGACAAGCTCTTCCGGCTTGCAAATGAAGTCGCTGGCGAGCTGCGTAAGGTCACTTGGCCGAACGTTGAAGAGACCCGCGTCTCTACGCTCGTGACGATCGTGACGACCATCATCGTCGCCATCTGCCTGTGGGCATTCGACGTCTTGTTCAGTGCGCTGACGAAGCTGTTTTACAACCTCTGAGCTTATAAGCACTGACCTGATCAGACACTCACGCCGGCTTCGGCCTGCGCATGACCCCCTACGAGGCACGCCATGAGCGACAACGCTCCAGTCCCAGCTGAGAACGAGACCGAAGTGGCCGCCCCCGAAGTGGCAGTCCCAGTGGTGAAGCCGAAGCCTCGTTCACTTCGTGCCCCGCGCAAGCGTTGGTACATCGTGCACACGTACACCGGGTCGGAGAACACGGCACGCGTCGGTCTCGAAGAGCGGATTCGTCAGGAAGGTCTCGAAGAGAAGTTTGGCGACATCTTGATCCCGACCGAGACCGTGGTTGAAGTCCGGAATGGCGAGCGCAAAGAACGCACCCGCAAGTTCTTCCCGGGCTACATCCTGGTCAACATGATCCTTGAGCCAGAGACCTGGCACTTGGTCAACGGCACCAACAAGGTGACCGGTTTTGTCGGAGGCGCCCGCAACCCACCGCCCGTCCCCGCGTCGGAAGTGCGTCGTATCACCGATCAGCTCGATCAGGGCGATACCGAGAGCAAGCCGCTCATGACGTTCGAAGAGGGTTCCGAAGTGCGCGTCACCGACGGTCCCTTCGCGACCTTCAGCGGCACTATCGCCGAGGTCATCCCGGACAAACAGAAACTCAAGGTGCTCGTCAGCATCTTTGGTCGTGCAACTCCAGTCGAACTCGGCTTCATGCAAGTCGAGAAGATTGTGGAGACCGCCGAATAAGGCGATTTTCGAGACACAGAACAGATCTGAGTCGCGCGTTTCAAACCCCTGTCGTGTGAGGTCGTAACCCGACCGCTCGCAGCACGAAGGAGCTTTTTTCATGGCAAAGAAGGTAGTCGGCCTCATTAAGCTGCAACTGCCTGCTGGTAAGGCGAACCCCTCGCCCCCCGTCGGCCCCGCCCTCGGTCAGCATGGCGTCAACATCATGCAGTTCTGCAAGGCGTACAACGCTAAGACGCAGCAGCAGTCAGGCATGATCATCCCCGTCGTGATCACGGTCTACAACGATCGTTCCTTCACGTTCATCACCAAGACCCCTCCGGCGTCGCGCCTCCTGCTCAAGGAAGCCGGCATCAAAAAGGGTTCGTCGGTTCCGAACCGCGACAAGGTCGCCCGCATCTCTCGTGACAAGGTTCGCGCCATCGCCGAGATCAAGATGCCGGACCTCAACGCGTTCGACATCGAAATGGCAATGAACTCCATCGCGGGCACCGCTCGTTCGATGGGTATTGAAGTCGAAGATTAGGAGAAGATCATGGCCAAGAAAGGAAAGAAGTTCCAGGCAGCGATCTCGTCTTTTGATCGCGACACTAAGTACAACCTGTCCGAGGCGGTGAACATCGTCCGTGAGTTCAAGACAGCCAGCTACGACCAGACGGTCGAGGTCGCTGTGAACTTGGGCGTTAACCCGAAGCATGCTGATCAGATGATCCGCGGCGCTGTCGTTCTGCCAAACGGCACCGGCAAGACCGTCCGTGTCATCGTGTTCGCTAAGGGCGACAAAGAGGCCGAGGCGAAAGCTGCAGGCGCTGACTTTGTCGGCGGCGAAGACTTGGTCGAGAAGATCAAGGGCGGCTGGTTCGATTTCGACACCGCGATCGCGACCCCGAACATGATGGTTCAGGTCGGTAAGATCGGTCGTCTGCTCGGACCGCGTGGTCTCATGCCGAACCCGAAGGTCGGAACCGTGACGTTTGACGTCAACGGTGCTGTTCGCCAGGCGAAAGCCGGTAAGATCAGCTTCCGCACCGATAAGGCTGGCATCATCCACGCTGGCATCGGCAAGCAGTCCTTCGACGGCAGCAAGCTTGAAGAGAACATCTCCACCCTGATGGAGACCCTCGTCAAGATGAAGCCCTCGACCGCCAAAGGCACCTACGTCAAGGCCGTCACCATCAGCACCAGCCACTCACCTGGCGTGCGCGTTGACGCCAACGAACTCGCGAACCGGTACCGTAGTACTTAAGTTCGCGTTTGATGAATGCGGCCCTTCGGGGCCGTGTTCGAACACTTCTCTCTTCGGAGGGAAGCGTCTGAGAAGCCGGCACGCCAAGTGAAGCTCAGCGGTGAATTCACCACTGACACACACGAAAGCGACAAGTCCGGTGGAGGCGACTGCAAAGTGCAGTAGGGCGAACCCCGGTCGGCGGGGCCGCCTCGTCCGTCTCAGGCGTAGCAAGGAGTAGACCCGTGAATCGTGCAGAAAAGCAGAGCCGGGTCGACCAGCTTCGAGACGAACTGACTACCGCAACCGGTCTGGTTGTGGCTGGGTACAACAAGCTGACGGTGGAAGAAATCACCGAGCTTCGTACCGAGCTTCGCAAGACCGGCGGTACCATTCGTGTCGTTAAAAATACCCTTGCTCGCTTGTCCATTAAAGGCACCGAATTTGAGGGGGTCACTGACTCGCTCACCGGTGCCACTCTGTTCGCCTTCGGCGCCGATCCAATCGGTCCGGCGAAGGTGCTCAGCAAGGCTGCTAAAGACGGCGACAAGATCGTCGTCAAAGCAGGTGTGCTCAACGGTAAGGCGCTGTCAGCTGACGACGTCGTTGCCCTGAGCAAGCTGCCAGGCCTTGATGAGTTGCGTGCGAAGTTCCTCGGCATCATGAACCAGGTGCCTCAGAAATTCGTTATGCAGCTCGCTGCGCCCGCTCGCAGCATCGTTACGGTGCTCGCAGCTCGCAAGGACAAGTTAGAGGAAGAGGTCTGATCGCTGAATCGACCAAACCAACCTGAATTCGGGCGCAACAGTCGCCCAATGGAGCCAATATCATGAGCATTTCCAATGAGGATCTGATCAACCACCTGTCCGGTCTGACCGTTCTCGAGCTGTCCGAGATCATCTCGTCGCTCGAGGAGAAGTGGGGCGTGAGCGCCGCTGCTGTCGCCGCCGCCCCCGCCGCTGTTGCCGGTGGTGACGCTGGTGCTGCCGCTGAGGCACAGACTGAGTTTGACGTTCTGATCCTTGAGCCCGGTGCCAAGAAGATCAACGTCATTAAGGCTGTCCGCGAGCTCACCTCGCTGGGCCTCCGCGAGGCCAAGACTCTGGTCGAGACCGCTGGCGGTGTTGTCCGTGAGGGTGTCTCGAAAGAGGACGCCGAAGAGAGCAAGAAGAAGCTCGAGGCGGCTGGTGCCAAGGTGGAGATCAAGTAATCTCCGTCATCTCGACATAGCGAAGCCCCCGTGGCAGCGAGCGTTTTCAATGACGCCCGCCGCCCGGGGGCGCCGCTGCGTCCAGGATCGTACGAATGTGCTGGCCAAACCAGTATGTCTTCGTGCATCCTTCGCGGCCTCACAAAAATTGTGAGTGAATTTCACCTCCAGTGAATGGCTCACAAGGCTGCACATGGAAAGGCTGAGGAAACCCTCAGCCGCGCCAAACCAGGACCGAAACCGCGCGCGCAGTTTCGGCCCCTGTTTTCCAACATCGCCGATGCCCAGCATTCGGCCCCCCGAACCCGGAGACTCGCCCATGGCCCGCACCGCAATGGAGCTTCGCGTCCGTAAGTCCTTCTCCCAACTGCACCGAGTGGTGGAAGTGCCGGACCTGATCCATGTCCAGCGCCAGTCGTACGAGAAGTTTCTTCAGCGCCACGTCCCCTCAGAGCAGCGCGAGTTGGTCGGCCTCCAGGCCATCTTCTCCAGCGTGTTTCCGATTCAGGACTTCAACAAAACAGCGTCCCTTGAGTTCGTGAGCTATGTGCTCGAAGAGCCCAAGTACGACGTGCCGGAGTGCCGCGCCCGTGGCATGACATACGCGTCCCCCATCAAGGTGCTCATCCGCCTGGTGGTGTTTGATGTGTCCGAATCCGGCATCCAGACGATCCGCGACGTGAAGGAGCAGGAGGTCTACTTCGGCGAGATTCCGCTGATGACCCCGTCCGGCACGTTCATCATCAACGGCTCCGAGCGCGTTATCGTGAGCCAGCTGCACCGTTCGCCCGGTGTGCTCTTTGAGCATGACAAGGGCAAGACCCACGCGAGCGGCAAGCGCATCTACTCGGCTCGGATCATCCCTTATCGCGGCTCCTGGCTCGACTTTGAGTTCGACCACAAAGACCTGCTGTACGTGCGGATCGATCGCCGTCGTAAGCTCTACGCGACCGTGCTTTTGCGCGCCCTCGGTTACAGCACCGAGGAGATGCTCAACTACTACTTCGAGACGGAGAACATCCAGCTCGAAGGTGAAGGTGAGGAGATCCGCGCTTGGCGTACGCTTGACTTCCGTCTGCTCGAGGGCCAGCGCACCACTGTCGAGATCCCGCATCCCGACCCGTCGCAGCGTGCGATTCTCAAGAAGAACCGCAAGTTTACCCGCCGTGTCATTCGCAAGATGACGGATGTGGGTATCGAGCGTCTCGAGCTTCCGATCGACGAGTTGGTGGGCAAGGTCTTCGCGACTGACGTGATCAACGAGGAGACGGGCGAGGTTCTCTTCGAGGCCAACGACGAGTTTGACGAAGAGACCGTTCAGACGCTGGCCGCTTCCGGCCTGCTGAACTTCGACATCCTCTTTGTGGATTCGATGAACGTCGGCTCTTACTTGCGTGACACGCTCGCCAAGGACGTCGCTGACGTCATCAAGCGCAAGCGTCTGCCCACGTCAGACCAGGCCATCGAGGACATCTACCATCACCTGCGTCCCGGTGATCCGCCCTCCATCAACCAGGCTCGCAACTACTTCAATAACCTGTTCTTCAACGAGCAGCGTTACGATCTGAGTGATGTCGGTCGTATGAAGGTCGAGTACAAGTTTGCCCAGCGCAAAGCGTTGATGCAGCTGAAGAAGCAGGGCCTCGTGCGTCTCGAGACGACGTCGATGCGTCGCGACCGCAGCTACGATCTCTCCGCCCCCGGTGGTGAGTACCGTAACTGGAAGCTCGGACTGACCCTGCTCGACAGCGGCGCTAAGGTGAAGACCTACTCGGTCAAGCTGAACGCCGATACGTTCGAAGACATGAGCCAGGTGCTACCTGAGACCCTCGCCGACCACCTGTCGAGCGTGTTCTCTGTCGCCGATCTGAGCCGCCCCGCCTCTCTGAAGGCCGCGGATTGGAAGCTCGACTTCATTGTTCGTGCACCCGACGGTACCGAGCAGACCGCGACCTGGAAGATCTCTCCCAAGTCGTTCGCCAAGCCCGGCGCGACGTTGCCGGCAGAGCTCGCTGCAGCCATGCAGGAGGGTCTCGGCGGTGTCGACTTCCTGACCGTCGAAAAAGACGAGATCGGCGTTGTCTGGGTCAAGCCGGTTGGCAAAGGCGCTGTCATTGCCGTGGATGGCCACGAGATGTTGCGTCAGCGCCTCGAGCTGATCAGCGGCGTGTTCACCAGCGAGCTTCGTCTGTCGACGGGCATGATGACCTCAACGGTCAGCGAGATGAGCACTGTGCTCGTGATGCCTGTTCGCGGTCACAAGCACGTTCAGATTCGCGTCGACGGCAACGAAGAGCTGCGGGATCGTCTCGGTTTCGCACCGGTGGCTCCTTGCTTCACGCTGACCAAGGCCGACATCCTGCGGACCATCCGCTACCTGCTCGAGCTGAAGGACGGTCGTTCCGGCTACAACATCGACGATATCGATCACCTCGGTAATCGCCGTGTTCGCGCTGTGGGCGAGCTCATGGAGAACCAGTGCCGTATCGGTCTGGTTCGCATGGAGCGTGCCATCAAGGAAAAGATGAGCATCGCGCAGGACATCGAGACCTCGATGCCGCACGAGCTGATCAACGCCAAGCCAATGAGCGCTGTCGTTCGTGAGTACTTCGGTAGCAGCCAGCTGTCGCAGTTCATGGACCAGACCAACCCCCTCTCCGAGGTCACGCACAAGCGTCGTCTCTCGGCGCTTGGACCGGGTGGTCTGACACGTGACCGTGCAGGCTTCGAAGTTCGCGATGTGCACACGACTCACTACGGTCGTATCTGCCCAATTGAGACTCCTGAAGGTCCAAACATTGGTCTGATCGCATCGCTGGCGACGTACGCGCGGGTCAACGAGTACGGCTTCATCGAGACGCCCTACCGGGAAGTGCTCGACGGTCGTCCTACCGAGAACTACGAGTACTACTCGGCGCTCGAGGAAGAGGAGCACCAGATCGCGCAGGCTAACACCACGATCGGCGCGGACGGCTTCCTTGAGGGGCCCTTGGTCGGTGTTCGTTTCAACGGCGAGTACCAGCAGCTGCCACCGCAGAAGGTGGAGCTGATGGACGTCAGCCCGAACCAGTTGGTTTCGGTCGCTGCGTCGCTGATTCCGTTCTTGGAAAACGATGACGCCAACCGCGCGCTGATGGGCTCGAACATGCAGCGTCAGGCTGTGCCGCTTCTCAAGACTACGTCGCCGCTCGTCGGTACGGATCTGGAGCAGACGGTGGCATCCGACTCGGGTGTGACGGTCGTGGCTCGCCACAACGGTACCGTCGTGAACATCGATTCCGAGCGTATCGTCGTCAAGCGTGACGTCGAGCCGGACGATCCGAGTGCGTCGACTGACATCTACAAGCTGGTCAAGTACACGCGTTCCAACCAGAGCACGTGCGTCAACCAGCGTCCGATCGTCCGTATGGGCGACCACGTCAAGACCAATGACGTCATCGCGGATGGTCCTTCGACCGACCGTGGTGAGCTGGCCCTCGGCCGGAACATCGTGGTCGCGTTCATGCCGTGGGGTGGTTACAACTACGAGGATTCGATTCTCGTTAGCGAAAAAATCATCAAGGAAGACGTCTTCACCTCGATTCACATCGAGGAGTTCGAGTGCATCGCTCGTGACACGAAGCTCGGCAAGGAAGAGATCACGCGTGATATCCCGAACGTCTCAGAAGAGGCGCTAAAGGACATCGACGTGAGTGGCATCATCCGCATCGGCGCTGAGGTCAAGACGGGCGACGTGCTGGTTGGCAAAATCACCCCCAAGGGTGAGACCCAGCTCAGCCCGGAAGAGAAGCTCCTTCGGGCCATCTTCGGCGAGAAGGCCGGTGACGTTCGCGATACTTCGCTGCGCGTCCCACCCGGTGTTGTCGGCACGGTCATCGCGGCCAAGGTCTTCACGCGCAAGAGTGAGACCAAGGACGAGCGCACCAAAGAGATCGAGGAAGACGAGAAGAGCAAGATGCTCAAGGACATGGGCGACGAGGTTCAGATCCTCGCCACGTCCACGTACGACAAAGCTCGTCGCATGCTCACCGGTACGCAGACCGCCTCTAAGGTGGTGGATGACCAGGGTAATGTCGTCTTCTCTAAGGGCACCGCACTCGACGCTGAGACCCTTGGCAAGCTGCCAAACAGTGTTTGGGACGACAGCGATCGCTTCAAGGTTCCGGCTGCATGGCGCGATCTGCGCGTGACAGACAAAGACGTCTCATCGCGTCTGGTCGGTCTGCTCGATCACCTCGAGGATCACGCCAACGAGATCAAGTACTACTTCGAAGAGAAGATCAAACGGATGGTCAAGGGCGACGAATTGCCGCCCGGCGTCATCAAGATGGTCAAGGTCTACGTCGCCATTAAGCGCAAGCTGCAGGTTGGCGATAAGATGGCTGGTCGTCACGGCAACAAGGGTGTCGTGAGCCGGATTCTCCGCGAAGAGGATATGCCTTACCTGCCTGATGGCCGCCCGGTCGAGCTCGTGCTCAACCCGCTGGGTGTTCCGTCTCGTATGAACGTGGGTCAGATTCTTGAAACGCACCTTGGTTGGGCCGCTCACAACTTGGGCTTCCAACTCGGTGAGCTGCGCGAAAAGCATGGCATCACCGACGACATCAAGACGCGGATCAAAGAGTCGTTCGCTGATGACGGCATCAACGCCATCATCGACGAGCTCGACAAGGGCGAAGTCAGCCGTTTCATCGACGACAACCAGAACGGCATTCGTGTCGCGACTCCGGTGTTCGACGGTGCACGTGAGACGGACATCCACAGCATGTTGACCACCGCTGGCCTGTCCAAGCGCGGTCAGACGAAGCTCTTCGACGGACGTACTGGCGAGTCTTTTGACCAGCCCGTGACCGTCGGTGTGATGTACGTGCTGAAGCTTCACCACTTGGTCGACGACAAGATTCACGCTCGCTCGATTGGACCGTACAGCCTCGTTACGCAGCAGCCGCTCGGTGGTAAGGCACAGTTCGGTGGCCAGCGTCTCGGTGAGATGGAAGTTTGGGCAATGGAGGCCTACGGCGCCGCCTTTACGCTTCAGGAATTCCTGACCGTGAAGAGTGACGACGTGAAGGGCCGTACGCGGATGTACGAGAGTATCGTCCGCGGCGAAGGGCTCTTGGAGCCCGGTCTGCCCGAGTCCTTCAACGTGCTCCTCAAGGAGCTGAAGGCCCTCGCACTCAACGTCGAGCTCATGGACAACGACGGCGCCGTCATCGGCTAACCGCCAGATCGGCACACGCACCTAGCCGCTAGGGTGACCCTCACAACACGGTCACCCTAGCGGTGGAAACAGCAAGGCAACTCAGTAGGCGGCCATCGCCTCTGAACCCAGGAAGGCACATGCGACAGATTCTGCACTTCTTCGAAAAGCCCAAAAACCCCGTCAGCGTCGAGTCCGTCAAGGTCGGCATTGCTTCACCGCGCAAGATCTCCACGGAGTGGACGTTCGGCGAGGTCAAGAAGCCCGAGACGATCAACTACCGTACGTTCAAGCCCGAGCGCGATGGTTTGTTCTGCGGTCGGATCTTCGGACCGGTCAAGGACTACGAGTGCATTTGCGGCAAGTACAAGCGCCTCAAGCACCGCGGCGTGGTCTGCGAGAAATGCGGCGTCGAAGTGATTGAGAGCAAGGTTCGCCGTGAGCGTATGGGTCACGTGACCCTAGCGACGCCCGTGGCGCACATCTGGTTTCTCAAGAGCTTGCCGTCTCGTATTGGTCACATACTCAACATGACGCTCAAGGATCTTGAGTACGTGTTGTACTGCGCCAAGTACGTGACCCTCGGCGCGATGAAGCTGCAGGTCGAGCGCGGCAAAGTCGGTATCTTCCCCTACTACATCCCGCGTGAGAGCAAGTCGACGATGTTCGACGAGTTCGAGACGCTGGCTGAGGGCGCGGACATCACCAAGCTGCTCAAGCGGTACGCAAAGACCGTCGAGCGTGGCGTTTTGGTCAACGAAGAAGACTACTACGACGTGCAACACGGCATGGTCATCGAGCGTGTCGACACCGAGCTGGCCACCCAGTGGCTACCGGAAGTTGGCCCGCTGATGCCGGGTCGGATTCTGTCGACCGAAGAGCACGAGTACGTCAGCGACATGCTCGGCGAGATGGCCGTCTTCTGTGCGCCGTCGACCGACTACCTCAAGGTCCAGATGGGCGGCGAGGCAATCTTGGAGTTGCTCGCGTACCTCGACCCGACCCGCCTGCCGCCCGAGAAGCCGCGGTGGCCCGGTGATGGTGACGACGCTGAGACGTTGGACGACCTCGCGGCACAGCTCCGTGAGCAGATTCACGCCTGGGAAGAGAAGGTCGAAGGCCTGATCAAGCCGACCGGCCAAGCCAAGATCAAGAAGATCAGCAAGCGTCTGAAGATCATTGAGGACGTTCGCGCCTCGGGCAACAAGCCGCAGCACCTCGTGCTGACGACCGTGCCCGTGCTGCCGCCTGATCTGCGTCCGCTCGTCCCGCTCGATGGTGGTCGTTTCGCAACGTCGGATCTCAACGATCTGTACCGCCGCGTGATCAACCGGAACAACCGTCTCAAGCGTCTGCTCGAGCTGCACGCTCCCGAGATCATTGTCCGTAACGAGAAGCGGATGCTGCAGGAAGCTGTGGATGCGCTCTTCGACAACGGTCGTCGTGGCAAGGTCATCACGGGCCCCAACAAGCGTCCGCTGAAGTCTCTCAGCGACATGCTCAAGGGTAAGCAGGGCCGCTTCCGTCAGAACCTCCTCGGTAAGCGTGTCGACTACTCCGGTCGCTCGGTCATCGTTGTGGGCCCTGACTTGCGTCTGCACCAGTGCGGTCTGCCGAAGAAGATGGCGTTGGAGCTCTTCAAGCCGTTCGTTTACAGCAAGCTCGAAGAGCTCGGCTACGTGACGACGATTAAGAGCGCCAAGAAGCTCGTCGAGAAGCAGACCCCCGTGGTCTGGGACATTCTCGCTGACGTCATCAAGGAGCACCCGGTGCTTCTGAACCGTGCGCCCACACTTCACCGTTTGGGTATGCAGGCGTTCGAGCCGGTGCTGATTGAGGGTAAGGCGATCCGTCTCCACCCGCTGGTCTGCACGGCCTTCAACGCCGACTTTGACGGTGACCAGATGGCGGTTCACCTCCCGCTGAGCCTCGAAGCTCAGATGGAGGCCCGTGTGCTCATGATGAGCACCAACAACATCTTGTCGCCTGCTTACGGCAAGCCGGTCATCAACCCGACGCAGGACATCGTTCTGGGTCTGTACTACCGCACTCGCGAGCTGCCGTTTGCTCAGGGTGAGGGCACGCTGTTCGCCGGTCCGGAAGAGGTTCGCGCCTCGTTCGACGGTGGCCACATCGCGCTGCAGGCCCGTATCAAGTGCCGCATCAACATCTGGGACGACCACCAGGATCCCGACGAAGAGGCGCCCGCGCGTCGTGAAATCGTCGACACCACGGTCGGTCGCGTTCTCCTCAGTGAGATCGTTCCCCAGGGTGTGCCGTTCTCGATGTTCAACAAAGAGCTCGGTAAGAAGCAGCTGCAGACCCTCATCGACGAGGTCTACCGCCGCTTTGGTAGCAAGAAGACTGTGCTGCTAGCGGACGCACTGCGTACTGCTGGTTATGGCGCGGCGACGGAAGCTGGCGTGTCGATCTGCATTGACGACATGGCGATTCCGGCTGCGAAGCCTGAGATCATCGGTTCGGCCCAGGGCCAGATCGGCGACATCATGCAGCAGTACCACGAAGGTCTCATCACCGACGGCGAGCGCTACAACAAAGTGGTCGACACCTGGTCGGACGCGACCGAGAAGATCGCCAAGAACATGATGGACGGCATCGCCAACACGACCTTCGGGCCTGGTGGCGATCACATGGGCGTGGGCTCGGTGCCAGACGGTACGCCGACTGAGACGACCAAGTCGTTCAACAACATCTACATGATGGCTGACTCCGGCGCGCGTGGTTCTGCTCAGCAGATGCGTCAGCTCGCGGGTATGCGCGGTCTGATGGCCAAGCCGTCCGGTGAGATCATCGAGACGCCCATTACGGCGAACTTCCGTGAAGGCCTCTCGGTGCAGCAGTACTTCATCTCGACTCACGGCGCTCGTAAGGGCCTCGCTGATACCGCGCTGAAGACCGCGAACTCCGGCTACTTGACCCGTCGTCTCGTCGACGTGGCCAACGACGCCGTCATCACTGAGTACGATTGCGGTACGCTCGACGGCATCGACATGGAGTCGCTCGAGGAGGCCGGTGAGGTCATCCAGCCCTTGGCAGAGCGTCTGCTCGGTCGTGTGGCGCTTGAGGATGTTGAGGACGCCGACGGCAACCTCATCGTCGAAGCCGACACCATCATGGACGAGGTTTCTGCTCAGGCCATCGAGGACGCTGGTGTGCGCAAAGTCGCACTCCGTACCGTGCTCACATGCCGCAGTCAGACAGGCGTTTGCGTGCTTTGCTACGGTCGTGACTTGGCTCGTGGCCGTGTGGTCAACATCGGTGAAGCAGTCGGCGTTATCGCTGCACAGTCCATCGGTGAGCCCGGTACGCAGTTGACGATGCGGACGTTCCACGTCGGTGGCGCTGCGTCGACCAACCGTGACCTGCCTCAGCACCGTGCGACGGTCGAAGGTGTCATCAAGTTCAAGGACTTGCCGCTGGTTGACCCGGGTGATGGTTCCGGTGTTATCGCCATCGCGCGTGGCCACCTATTGGTGACCCTGCCCGGCGTGCCAGAAGATCGCTGCCCAGCGTTCGCCGTTCAGGCTGGCGCTCGCGTGAAGGTCGTCGACGGTCAGAAGGTCAAGAAGAACGAGCTCATCGCTGAGTGGGACTCGTCCTTCAAGCCGATTCTGACGCACGTCGGCGGTACCGTGAAATTGCTCGACATTATCGACAACGTCACTGTGAAAGAGCAGCTCGATGAGGCCACCGGTCTATCGCAGCGCTTCATCATCGATGTGAAAGACGCCGACATTCGCCCGCGCGTTGCCATCATCGGCGAAGATGGAGAGATCGTTCGGGTTGAGCGGACTGGCGCCCTGGCGCAGTACAACCTGCCTGTCGGCTCCAACCTCATCGTCGCTGACGGTGCCGTCGTGAAGCCTGGTGGTTTCCTCGCGAAGATCGCGCAGGAAAGTGTCAAGCAGAAGGACATCACCGGTGGTCTGCCACGTGTTGCCGAGCTGTTCGAAGCTCGTAAGCCGAAGGACCACGCTGTCATGAGCGAAGTCGACGGCATCGTGAGCTTCGGCAAGCCGGTCAAGGGCAAGTCACGCATCATCGTGACGCCGGAGTACGGTCAGGCGCGTGAGTACCTCATCGGAAAGGGCAAGCACATCACCGTCAATGAGGGTGACCGCGTTCGCGCTGGTGACCCGTTGATGGACGGACCGCGTAACCCCCACGATATTCTCCACGTGTTGGGTATCGAGGCCTTGGCGAAGTACTTGGTGGACGAGATCCAGCAGGTCTACCGCCTGCAGGGCGTGCGTATCAACGACAAGCACATCGAAGTTGTCGTTCGCCAGATGCTGCGTTGGGTCCGCGTGACGAAGACGGGTGATACCAACTTCATGGTTGATCAGCAGGTGGTGAAGCACTTGTTCGACGCCGAGAACCAGCGTGTGATGCGCGATGGTGGTAAGCCGGCTTCCGGTGAGCCGTTGTTGCTCGGTATCACGAAGGCTTCGCTGTCGACGGAGTCGTTCCTGTCGGCGTCGTCGTTCCAGGAGACCACCAAGGTGCTCACCGAGGCTTGCTTGGCAGGTCGCGAGGACTACCTCAAGGGTCTGAAGGAGAACGTGCTCATGGGTCGCTTGATTCCGGCTGGTACCGGTCTGAGCGGCTACAACAACCTTGAGATTGAGGTTGGCTCTGAGAGCATGTTCGAGGGCGAAGTTTCCTACGAGGGGATTGGCTAGGCCTTTCTGGCCGCCGTCTCTCGCTGAGAGTCGCGAAGCCGATGATCCGTAAGGGTCATCGGCTTCGCCGTTTTTGCTGGCCGGTGGGTCTTTGTGGGGCGGCCGCGCCAGCGCTCCGTGTTCCTGCGAATGAACGGGCTAACCGCCCATCGATGAGGGCGCTACCGCTCCAGATCGCACACGGATCTGCAGGAAAAATCGGGGCCTCCCCAGGCAGACCGATCCGGCAAAAAGCCGCATCGATACCACGACCACCATATGCCGCCCTGGACGCCGTCAAGCGCCCATCGGCCCAGCCTTCGTGTGCAAGCAATCCCGTACGTAGACGCCTGCCGACCCGCGATGCCCCGCCAGGTCGATCGATACAAGAGCAAGGCGCGTGCCAACCTAGTGCCAATCAGCATTCGCTGAAGAATTAACATCACAACGCCACGTCTTTGTCTGGGTAGCGAAACCACTACAGGGTGGCGGGGCCTGACATAACATACGAAGATCACGGACAAGGACCATGATCGGGTGTTCCATGTGCCGTACGGGCTGGCTCTGACTGGTCACACAGAGGCAGCTGCGCTTTGCGCCAGGCGTTTGCTGTCCGGTGTACGGCCAACGCAGTCCCAACGAGCCTAGTGAGACCGTCCCATGGGACCTGATACACGTTACTTCTAGCTGTCACTTAAAACGCAGAACGCCCCGGTCACACAAGGTGACCGGGGCGCTTTGCTTAGTCGAAACTAAGTGCGGCTATTAGCTGCAGCTCGGGGCGCAGACTTTCTTGCCGCTGATGGCTTTGCCGTCGATGTCCTTGGCGTCGACGCACTTGGCGCCGCCGTCGGTGGACGCGCAGTCTGCATCAGTCTTGCAGCCGGGCGAGCAAACCTGCTTAGCGAGCGTACCGGCGCTGCCCACGTTGTGGCAGAGGTAGTCGCCAGCGCACGAGTAATCGTAGGCGCAGGGAATGCAGGACTTCTTCTTCATGCAGAGGGGCATGATGGCCGCATTCTTCTTGTCCGGACGCGGGATGCGCTGGTAGTCCTTGTTGCAGAACATACCATCCTTGCTCGCGCCACAGTCAGCGTCCGCGTTGCAGACGCGGCTGCAGTAGCCTTTGCCATTCTTGGCGTCGGGCATGCAGTAGCCAGTCTTGCATTCAGCCAATGTGGCCTCGAGATCGCACTCTTCGCCCACGTTCTTCGTGGGCTGCGGTGGGTTCGCGTTGGCCTGAGTCGGCGAGTTGCCCACGAAGCTGCAGAAGTACTCTACGTTCGAGGGCTTGTCGACGCTCATGCTGACTGCGTAGCCGAGGCAAGCCTCGCCATTCTTGGTGCAAGCCTTGTCCTTCGAGCAGTCACTGAGGCTGGAGTTCGGGTTCGTGGGCATGCAGACCGGGATGAAGTGATCATCTTCCGGGTGGTCCGTCAGGTTCCACGACAAGCGCAGCGACGTGCAGATGGACTTGTAGTCCTGGTTGTAGATTTTGACCGTGCCAGCGCAATCTGCCTTGGAGTTGCAGATGTCGATGCAGAAGCCGGGCTGAGCCTGACCCTGCTGGTTCTGCGTGTTGAGGCAGTAGCCGCTGTTGCAGAGCTTGCCGAGGCCGGTGCCCGTCGAAGCGGAGCCACACAGACCGCCGAAGTCCTTCTTACCAGCATCCTTGTCAACGCACAGGCCATTGGCCACGTACTCGTAACCGACCGGAGTCGCCTCTTTCGCGAGCGAAGCAGGCTCGATGATGACTTTGCAGTGCTGCTTGGCGCCGCAAGCCTTGGTGCTGGTGCAGGCCTTGCCGTCGCCCTTGGTGCCGGTGCAGGAACCGTAAGCCAAGTACACGTCGTAGATGCCGTCGTCCGGGTTGTCGAGGTCGAGCGGGGCCTCACTGAAGCCGCACTTCATGTCTTTCGGGCAGTCCCCAGCCTTCTCGCACAGCGTCGAGCAGTTACCATTGGTGCACATGAAGGGGTTTTCGCAGGGCTTGAGCGACTTGTCGTCGTCCGAGCTGAAGGGGTCGCAGCTCTCGCCGACCTTGACGCCGTCTTTCACCTTGCTGACGCAGATGTTGTCCCAGCCTGGCATCTTCACTTTCTTGGGATCCTCGGGGTCGGGCTCGCCCTCGGGCTTCTGGACGCCGTTGTACGAGATACGGCAAGCGAACGTGTCGTCCGGGCAGTCGCCGTTCACTTTGCAGTTCTTCGGCCAGCACACGTTGTACTTCTTGGGGTCGGACGACAGCTGCTGCGGGCTGCACTGCCAAGCGGAGCAATCGACGTCCGACTTGCAGGTATCGCCATTGGCGCACTTGCCGGCCTTGCATGCACCAACGTCGGTCACGCAGTCGGCGTCAGTCTTGCAGAATGCCGAGCAGCCGAGGCTGAAGCAGAGGTCGTTTTCACAGGTAGCGACGTCACCCTCGACCGGGTTGTCGTTGCAGGACTTGGCCAAGGTGGCGCCGGTCTTGCTCTTCGGGGTGTGCGACTTGGGGCCGCAGCGCTGGATGATCTCGCCGTAGATGAAGTACAGACGGCAGCGCTCGGTGGCGCCATCGCAGTCCGAATCAGCGCTGCACTCTTTCCACGAGGTGGCGGGCACGCACGTCGTGTAGCTCTGGCCCTGCTGCAGCTGCTGCTTCGAAGCCAACTCAACGCAGGCCCACTTGTCGCCGTGGGGCGAGTTGTCGCCGCCGACCGCGTCGGTGCACTCGCTGTTGGTGGTGCTGTCTTCGATGCCATCAGCGCCGTCAGCGCCGGTCGCATTGTTCTTCTCGTCTTTCTGGATGGTGCAGGACTTGCTGCAGGCACCCGATGAGCAACGGTTGGTCTCGCACTGCGCGTCGAGGCAGGCACGGTAGGCGGTGGCCTTGGGGTCCTGGCTCGGCGTTCCACTCGGAGGTGGCTGGCAGTCCGTGGTCGGGCCACACGCTTCGCCAAACTTCTTCAAGTTGACAGGCGTGGTAGTTTTGCAGGCGTTGTTCTGACAAACCTGGCCAGCGCCGCACGACCCACAAGGCTTCGCGCATCCGGGGATAAAGCCGCACTGCTTACCGGCGCAATCACATGTGCCACCACCGCCCGTGTCTGTTCCGGCAGCGTCGGTGGTTGCGTCTGCGGTGCCACCAGTGGTGTCTCCGGCGCTGGCGTCGGAGCCAGCGACGTTAGTGTCGGTAGGGGTGGTGCCGGTGTTGGTGTTGTCGTTGCTTCCACAACCAGCCACCAGCGCCGCACAGACCATCAAGGCCAAAATGCTATGCCGCTTCATGCGTATTATCTCCAAATCAGGCCAGGGGAGCGAGGCCAGTATGTTGTGCCTGCCGCCTTCCCCTGGCGGCTGCTTGCAATGGTCGTTCGTCAGGGAGGGCCTGTGAACGCGCTTGTCCAGCCCAAAGGTGGAGTCGCTAACCGATAAGAACTGCCGGAAAATCCAGCGAGAAATGCCACTGGGGCTGCGGGCGCAGAGATCCCAGAATCGCGGCATAGTAGGGACTCGGCACAAATCGCGTCAAGGTGTGGATCGTTGCACTTGTGCAATCTCTGGAACAAACGAGAATTAAACGTGTATGGGTCCAACGTTGTCGATTAGTCGCGTTGTCCCGAGCCAAACGGCCGCCACAACGCGGAAGGAGCCGCCTAGTGGGGACGGGCGATCTGTGAGAACCGCTAAGGTCTGGGCGTCGACGGCGTGGAGGTAGTCGACGCGCATTCCCGCACTCGTGACGCGCTGGCGGGCGGCGTGCACCGCTTGAGCTGGCTCCGCGTCGCCGCATGCGAGTTGGCGGGAAACCTGAGTCAGCGCGCTGAACAACTCCGGCGCGACCTGGCGTTGTTCTGGGGTGAGATAGCGATTGCGAGAGCTCATGGCGAGCCCGTCAGACTCTCGAACGGTTGGTGCACCTACGATGCGAGTTGGATGATGAAGATCTTCCGCCAGCCGGCGAATCACTTGCAGCTGTTGGTAGTCTTTCTCGCCGAACACCGCGAAATCAGCTCCCGCGATGTTGAGCAGTTTGAGGACGACGCGAGCGACGCCTCCGAAAAAATGTGGTCGGCTTGTACCGCACAGTCCTTCTGCCAGCGTTGGCACGGTGACCTCAGTCTGATCCCCTGGCGGGTACATCTCTTTGGCGGACGGGGCGAAGACCCAGCGAACGCCACGCGTGCCGCACGCGTGGACATCTTCACCCAGCGTCCGCGGGTAGTCGCCGAAGTCTTCGTTGGCCGCGAACTGGGTTGGATTGACAAAGATGGAGACGATAACCGCACCTGCAACCGCATGAGCGCGGTCTACTAGGGCCAGGTGGCCCTCATGGAGGGCGCCCATGGTTGGCACCAATGCGATCTCGTCCCCGGGATGGGCAGCCCGCCAAGCGGCTACCGCACGTCGGAGCCCCGCGGCGGTGTGAATCACAGATGGTACATCGTTCCGCGCGATTTCGCGTTGGTGTACTGCGCCGCTCGTCACGGAACAGCCTTCAGCGGTAGCGAATCAAGATCGGTCTTCGGGTCGTGATACTCGTGCTCTTGCCCCGGAAAGTCTCCTGAGCGGACTTCGGTTCGATACGCGCTGAGAGCAGCCCGCGTGAGCGCTCCTAATTCCGCGAAACGTTTTAGAAACTTTGGAGTGAACTCGGGGTTGAGGCCCAACATGTCATACAGCACCAGAATTTGCCCGTCACAGCCAACGCCTGCGCCGATACCAATCGTTGGAATGGTAAGTGCGTCGGTCACTTCGGCTGCCAAACGGGCAGGAATGCCCTCGAGTACAACGGCATACGCCCCGGCGGCTTCCACGGCGCGCGCATCGGCAAGAAGACTGGCGCGGGCCGCGAAGCCGCGCCCCTGGATCTTGTGCCCGCCCATCGCGTGGACGGACTGCGGCGTGAGCCCAATGTGAGCCATCACTGGAATTCCGCAACCCACGAGTCGAGCGATTGTGGGAGCGACGTCAGCGCCGCCCTCGAGCTTCACGGCGTGCGCGCCCCCCTCGGCCATCAGGCGTGCAGCGTTCGGGAGGGCCACGTCAACGCTGTGGTACGTCATGAACGGCATGTCGGCGACCAAGTGGGCGCGACGCAGACCGCGACGAACCGACCGGCAGTGGTACAAAATGTCGTCCAGCGTGACAGGCAGCGTCGATTCTTGACCTTGAATGACGTTGCCCAGTGAGTCGCCAACTAGCACGACGTCGATGTGCGCATCGTCGACAAGCCGCGCAAAAGTGGCGTCGTAGCAGGTCACCGCGGTGATCCGGGTGCCCTTGCGCTTCATCCGGGCAAGCGTCGGCAGACGAACTGGCTTTCGCGGCTTGGAGCCACCGCCAGGAGAGACGGCTGAGTAGACGGCAACGGGCCCGTCTGTCGGCGTGGTCGGCGCGGGCTCAGCCGGTGCTTTACCAGCGGCAGGTCGGCGGGACGAGGAAATCAACGGCGGATCGGCGAGCGAAGACAACTGTCCAGCCACACCAGCCGTCGGGCGGTGTTTGTAGTCGGTCATGGTGGGTGGCCTCCGGCGACGTATCGCCTCGTGGTGGTAGACCCCGTACTCCCCCCTTTTAGGCGATGCCGCGCCACGGCGCAACGATCGATCGGTGCAATCAGCCAGCAATGGGTCCCCGGGCACGGTGACGCCAGGTACGCCGATGTCCGAGGAGCATTCATATAATGGTCGTTGCTCACCGATGGCTGTCGCTGCTATGGTCCCGCGCACCCAGGGCCCGCCACCATAGGTTTATTGCCCTGGGAACTGTCGTGAGAGACGTCGATGGGCCCGATTCCATCGCCGTCGCCTATTTGCTTAGAGGTACGTATGCTTGTCCGTTTTCGCGCACTTGCGCTGGTCACCATTCTTTGTCTATCCGCAACCGCGATGGCGAAAGTGGCCAAGTCGACGTGGCCACCCAAAGTCGGCGCCAACTTCTCTGATCCGGCCACTTGGCCCAACGACCCTGGGTACGCCCAGTGCAAGAAGGACAAAGACGGCAAGTGCGAGATGATGGACGGAAAGGCTGTCATCTCTGGCGGCGATTGGAATCTCTGGTCGTTTACGCCACCCAACTACGCGAAGTACCCGGGCTTTCGTCAGGCCGAGGTCCCGATGGGTGTCGGCATGCACGCCGATACTGCATGGACAAAGACCGTCGGCGATCGTCGCGTCATGATCGCGGTGCTCGACTCGGGAATTAAGTGGAATCACGACGATCTCGTCAACAAGCACTACCTCAATCGCGGCGAGCTGCCGGCTCCTGAGAAGGCGTGCCGCACCAAGGAGTACAAGGACGACCCCTACGACACCAATGGCGACGGCATCTTCAATATGCTCGATTGGACGACGGAAAACGGCAACGACCGCCCCAAGACGCCGTGCGATACGCGTGTCAAAGATCTGAACAAGAACGGCCTCATCGATCCCCAAGATCTCATCAAGACGTTCTCCGACGGCAAAGACGGCGATAGCAATGGCTACCTCGACGACATCTCGGGCTGGGACTTCTTCCGGGACGACAACGACCCCTACGACGACACCCAATTTGGCCACGGTACTGGCGAGGCCAGGGATTCGGCCGCTGAGGGCAACAATGGTCGTGGCTCGCTGGGCGTGTGCCCTGAGTGCACCATCTTGAATGTTCGCGTGGCAGACAGCTTCGTTTGCGACTCCAACGACTTCGCCGGCGCGGTCATCTTCGCCGTCGATTCTGGCGCGCAGGTGGTCCAGGAAGCGCTGGGCTCCATCAACATGACGCCCTATGCCCGCGACGCCATTGAGTACGCCTACGACAACAACACGGTCATCATCGCTTCGGCGGCGGACGAGCTGTCGTTTCACCACAACATGCCTGGCACCAACAATCACATGACGTACGTGCACGCCATCGTCTTTGATGGTTCCTCGCAGAAGTCATCGACCACGTTCCTGAACTTCAACAACTGCACCAACTACGGCGGCCAGCTGCTGCTGTCGACACCCGGCACGGGCTGCTCGTCTGAGGCTGTGGGTATGACCTCGGGTCACGCCGGCATGATCTACTCGGCTGGTCTCCAGGCGAAGACGGACCCGCCGCTGAGCGCGGAAGAGCTGCGCGGTATCCTGATCATGAGCAGCGACGACATCGATGTTCCGGAGAGCAAGACCGACCCGACGAAGTTCCCCTCCGGCAAGGGCTGGGATCTGCACTTCGGCTACGGACGCAACAACGTGTTCAAGTCCGTCAACATGGTTCTTGACGACATGATCCCGCCGGATATCGACATCATCGAGCCGCTCTGGTTTGAGCCGATCGAGATTACCCAGACCCCGAAAATCAAGATCAAAGCGCGGATCGGAACGCGCGCCGACGGTAAGAAAGCGCGCTACGCCAAGTACAAATGGACCCTGGAAATCGCCAAGGGTGTCGATCCGAAAAGTGGCTGGAAGGAGGTTGCTAAGGGCGACACGACCGGCATCAACGGTGACATCTGGGAGTGGGACGCGGCGGCTACCGCGAAGGAAATGTTCGACTTCGACGCGCCGCTGATTCACCACGATCAGTACACGGTGACCCTGCGTATCAAAGTCACCGCCGACAACGGCAAGGGCAAGACGGTCGCCAACGAGTTCCGCAAGACGGTCGGTCTGTACCAAGATCCCGACCTGCTCCCCGGCTTCCCCAAGCGCATGACCACTTCTGTCGAAGCGAGTCCGAAACTCTTCGATCTCGATGGCGAGCCTGGCGACGAGATCATCGTGCCCACCGCTGACGGCGTCATCCACGCATGGAAGGGCGACGGCACCGAGGCGAAAGGCTGGCCGCAGTACACACCGATTCGCCGGGAGTTCACCGACGAGTGGAAGGCCAACGTCAAGAAGGCCTGCGCGTACCGCAAGGACAAGAAGGGCTGCAAGGCTCAGGTGGGCAAGGGACTCGACCCAGCGTACCGCGAGACGGCCATCGTCAACTCGCCCGCAATTGGCGATCTCGACGGTGACAAGGAAGTGGAGGTCATCATCTCCACATTCGACGGCTCGCTGCTCGCGTTCCACAAAGACGGCAAGCCGGTGAAGGGATTCCCAGTGCGGATCGACGCCAAAGATGTCGCTGAGACGAACCCCAGCCGTACGCTGGATGACGGCATCGCTGGCAGCCCCGTGCTCGCCGACCTCGATAAGGACGGCAAGCTCGAGATCATCATCGGTGGTATGGACCAGTGGCTCTACGTCTACCGTCACGATGGTACGCAGCAGCCTGGTTTCCCAGTGTTGGTCAGCGATCCGGCACTCAAGGGCAGCATCCGCGCTCGTATTTTCGCGTCGCCGTCGGTCGGTGACGTCAATGGCGACGGCCTGCTCGACATCGCAGTCGGCACCAACGAGGTGCTCGGCGCCGCGGCGGTGAAGAACGAAGGTCGCGGGTACATCATCCACGGCGACGGCAACAACCATGAGGGCGGCGCCATTCACAAGGGCTGGCCGGTCAAGGTCTATGGTCTGATGGCTGACGTGCTGCCGCTCGTCGGTCGTGGCGTGCCGGGCAATCCCGCCTTGGTCGACATCGATTTCGACGGCAAGCTTGAGATCAACTTCGACTCGATCGGTTCCGCTGGGCTCATGTTCCGCCATGATGGCAAGCCTTACACGTGGCCCATCCCCGGCTCGAAGAAGAAGCTCAAGACCTTCGACAACAAGAACTTCGGCGCCAAGAGCGACACCAAAGACAGCCCGGCGTACATCCTCATCGCCAACGCCGCTTTGGGCAAGATTGACCCCAAGGGTGGTGTGGACTTGGTCAAAGCGACTGCGGGATTCAACTTTGCGCTGACTTTTGCTTCGGGCGGCAAGCGCGCTGACTTCGATCACCACCTGTCGGCCTGGGATCTGCAGACGGCGACCATGCTGGAGGGCTGGCCGCGGGTCATGGACGATTGGCAGTTCTTCCTCAACCCGGCCATCGTCGATATCGACGGCGACAACAAGCCTGAGGTGGTCGCTGGTTCAGCTGGCTACTTGGTGCACGCTTGGAACTACCTCGGCGAGGAGCCCAAGGGCTGGCCGAAGTACACCAACGGCTGGGTTCTCACCTCGCCAGCGGTCGGCGACATCGACGGCGACGGCAAGTACGACGTCACCGCTGGTACGCGCAACGGCTGGATGTTCGCCTGGAAGGGCACCGGCAAAATGGCCAACAGCATCCGCGAGTGGTCGTTTTACGGTCACGATCTCCACAACACCAACAACTACCACAACCCCATCGATCCCTACCGTGACCAAGTCGGCGGCGGCGCTGATGCGGGTGGTACGGACGCCGGCGGAACTGCCGACGCTGGTGGCACGGCTGACGCTGGTGGAACCACCACGCCCCCGAAAGACAAGGACGATGGCGGCTGCACGGCTCAGCCTTCGTCGAGCGGCCCGTTTGGCGTGTTAAGCGTCATTTTGATGCTCATGGCCGTGGTCCTGCTGCGTCGCCGGGAGGTCTAGTCGATGTTTCGCACCCGCGTCGAAGAGGAGCGCTTCGCTTGCTACAAGTGTGAGGAAGAGCTCGTATTTGAGGTGAAAGTCGCGCGTCTGGATACGTGCCCCAACTGTGGGTCGTATCTGCACTCGTGCCGCAACTGCAGGTTCTGGAGTCCGTCGGCGCACAACCAGTGCATCGAGAACCAGGGCGAGTTCATTCGTGATCGTGAGGCGGGCAACTTCTGTGGCCACTTCTCGTTTCGCGTCATTGGTGACGACAGCGCGGCCGAGGAACTCGACAGTGCCAAAGCCCGCCTCGACGCGCTCTTTGGTGGTGGTGCTCCGGCATCTGGGGCGTCTGCCTCATCAGCACCTCAGTCGCCCGAGGACGCGGCACGCGCGCGTCTCGACGCCTTGTTCAAGAAGTAGGTCGACAAAGCTGCTGGCGGGGATTGACACCGCCCGCTGCATTGCGCATAACCGGCGCCCGCGCTCCGCTTTCCCGAGGAGCGTGGCATGTTCGGGGTGTAGCGCAGCCTGGTAGCGCACTTGCTTCGGGAGCAAGGGGTCGCTGGTTCGAATCCAGTCACCCCGACTCGAGAGGGGCATCGGGCCATCGGTCTGGTGCCCCTCCCGCATTTTTGCCCCAAGTTCGTTATTGTTTCGCCGAACCGCCACACGGAGGCGACCATGGCCCAATCCCACGACAAACCTCGCGTGCTCCACGAAGACGACGCCATCCTGGTCGTCAACAAACCGCCGGGTTGGTTGGTTGCGGAGGACGGCCGCGATCGCACGGTGTTGGCTTGGGCTCAATCCCGCGCCGATGGCACCGATGGGGCGACGCTGCACCTCGTTCACCGGCTCGATCGTGATACGTCCGGCGTGATGATTTTGGCCAAGGGCAAGGCGATCGCCGCCGCGCTGACAACGGCCTTCAGTGAACGCAAAGTCTACAAGCTCTACCTCGCCCTGACGTTTCCGGTGCCTGCCGTGCGCTGGGCCAAGGTGGTGCATCGCCTGCGCGCCCGGCGCATCGACGGTGGTGAGCGGATGGAAGTCGTCGAAGAGGGCGGCCAGCTCGCCGAAAGTGAGGTCGAGGTCTTGTCCCGTGGGCGTCGCTACGGTCTCGTTCGCGTATTGCCGCAACAAGGTCGCAAGCACCATGTGCGCGTCGCGCTGGCCGACCTAGGCGCGCCTATTGTGGGCGATTTCCTCTATGGCGGCAGGCGCGCATCTCGGCTGTCCAAGCGGGTTATGTTGCACGCACGCTCCCTGGAATTGGCCCATCCGACCACGGGTGAGCATCTCCGTCTGCGCGCTCCTCTCGCACCTGATATGCGAGCGTTTTTTGAAGAGGACGCTGGTCAAGTGCCGTCGGACACGGACCGTCGGCATCGCCGTGCCAAACCGAAGCGCCGAGGCCCCCAGGGCAAAGACAAGCGTCGCGGCTAGCTACCCGTCACTCTGGCCGCAGTCACTCTGGCCGCAGTCACTCTGGCCGCAGTCACTCTGGCCGCAGTGGCTCATGGCGAGGGCAGGGCGGGCAATGCAGCGCCTCGCATCAGCAGGCATCCAATGATCGGCTGTGTCGGATTGTCGAATGAACCGCCTACGACCACCTGCGTGTGTTTGTCGGCCCAGGAACCGTGCAGCGTCAGGTCCGTGAGCGGCGGGGTAACCGCGGGCAGGTCAGTCGGATCTGTGGTGGCATCTTGCTTGCCCAAAAAACCATAGTTCCCGCCGACCAATGCCGTGCCGTCTGCCAGCCGAACCACCGCTGAAAGCCCTGAGATCCAAGCTCCGTCGCCGCCAGCGACTTGCTTCCAGCCGTCGGCATCCCGGCGAATCACAACGCCCGCGCCGCGGCCGCCTACCGTCACCAACTCTGTCGGTTTGGTGCCCGAGATTCCGATCAGCACGTCCGTTTTGGCGGTGTGCTCAATGGCCCACTTGTCGCCGGTGCCGTGCCAAATCTTGCCGCCATCACCCACCGCCCAGCGCTCCCCGCCCGCGCCGATGACCTTGAAGAGGATACCCTGATCTGCGCCGACATCGACGCGCTTCGCCTTGGCTCCGGGATCACCACTTAGATCTGCACGTGCAATGGACCACAGCACGCCCGAACCTGGGCCCGCCTTCGGGTTGCCGCCAACGACCCAGAGCGTCTCGGCGCCCTCAGCGAACCAGACGCCGTACAGCGCGACATTGGATTTTTCGAGTTCAGCGATTTGGATGATCTTGGGCGCCGCATCTCCACTGGTCCAGGACACGATCGTGCCGCGATCGCCAACCGCGATGCGATGACCCGCTGCGTCGCCGTGCACCCACCAGAGCAAGCCCGCCCCTGGGACCTTGTGTTGTGTCCAGGCGCCCTTGTTCAGCTCGAGGATGATCCCGTCTTTGCCATCACCGCCAACGAGGACCCAGCTCCGCGCTGTGCCGCCGGCGCCAGAGCTCCACGCTGCTGTCAGGCCGCCGCCAGCGTACTTGCCAGCCAGCACCGACCAGCCCTTGAGCGGGTCTTTGGCGACGGGCGTTGGCGCGACAGTCTCGGACGGGCATCCCGCCATGAACAACAAGGCAACCAAGACGGACACACGGCCGATGACTTCGCGCAACTCGCTCATAGGTGGCCTCTCCTCACACTCCCCAGTGGTGGGGTTCCAAGCGGGCGTTTGCTCGGTGCCGTATCGATTCGGCTGATGAGCCACTCGTAGCCGCGCAGGGTCCACAAGATGCGCCATTCCGGCTCGCCGCCGCCTTTGTTCAACGGCGGGTGCCGCCAGCGCATTTCGACGACGTCCGTACGCCCAGCGATGGCCTTGAGCTGTACGCCGCTGGAACGGGAACGGAGCAGGTCCGCAGCTGAGACGTCAGCGAACTGCGCAATCCAGCCGCCCAGCCAAATGCTGATCTCGCGTTCGCGGATCGGATGCTGCTTGGGCTCGACCCACAGGTCGCTCCACCGCTCTCCCCGCTGGTTGCCGTCCTCATCCAGGAGCGACCAGTCGATTAATCTCTTGATGACCGCACGCGGCTTTGCACCGGAAAGCCCATCAAATAAGGCCGCAGCAGCCTTTTGTGGCGTGCCGCAAGATTCCTCACACCCGCCAACGACCGTCGGCTTGGGCTTGCGCCGCTGCCGGTAGACCGCGGCTTCCTTTTTTGCGGCTTCCTTGCCGGTCACAGCTGCCGGGGACGTTGCCGCTGTTCGGGCTGGCTTGCCCGCAGCCTTCACTGGCGACGCTTTCACAGGAGATGTAGCCGGTGTGGGCTTGGTGCAGCCAGCGACCGAGACGAGTGCGACAAGCCACACGACAATCGCGCCGAAGGAATCAGGCGCGGACGTGACCCTTTGGCCGAATCGCCCGACAGATGGCCCGCTGTACGTACCTAGCGGTCGGGCGATTGCTTCAGATGCACGACGCCCGGGGCTCATTGCACCTCGCTGCGAGGCACTTCGATGGGCGGCACGCTATGGCCATGCCGCGCCATGTGCTCCGCGCGTACGGCAAGCAGGCGATCGAGACACTGATTGAACGCCTCGACGACGTGCGGGTCGAAGTGCCCGCCGCTGAGCCCGTGCACGTAGCTCACCGCCTCGTCGATACTCCAGGCGTCCTTGTAGACCCGGGGCGAGGTCAGCGCATCGAAGACGTCTGCGAGGGCCACAACCCGGCCCACCAGCGGAATTTCATTGCCCGTCAGCCCGCGTGGATACCCGCTGCCGTCCCACTTTTCGTGGTGGGTCGCAGCGATGTCTTCAGCCATCTGCAGCAGCTTGCTGTGGGAGCCGGCCAAGATTCGCGCGCCGATCGCCGGATGCTCTTTCATCACCGCGTACTCGTCCGGCGTGAGCTTGCCCTTTTTCAGGAGAATGCTGTCGGGGATACCGATCTTGCCGATATCGTGCATCGGCGCCGCCAACTTGATCAGCGCCTGCTCCTCAGACCCCATCCCCATCTGCCGCGCGATGATCTGCGAGTAGCTGCTCATGCGCTCGACGTGTTCGCCAGTGTCACCGTCGCGGTATTCAGCGGCGCGAGCGAGCCGCATGATGGTCTCTCGGCTGGCCTCAAGCAGTTGGTTATTCACCCCACGCAATCGGGCCAACAGGGCCGTCAGATCAGCGGTTCTCGCCTCGACCATCTCCTCGAGACGGCGATGGCTGTCACCGAGCTGAATCTCCGCGCCAATGCGCTCGGCTGCCGCTCGCAACACACGGAGGTGCGTATCGTCGGGCAGCTGCTCGCCGCCCCAGGCATGCAGCGCGCCGAGAACTTTGCCTTGCTGGCCTTTTAGCGGCAGCCCCACATACGGCAGGCTGCTCGGGTCTTCACCGGAGAGCACGCCATCGGATTCATCGATGCACAGCTCGTGAGCGCCCTGAACTAGCTCGTGATGGCGCCGCTCTACAAGGGTTCGTCCGCGTCCGCCCGTCCCATTTGAGGCATGATGACCAGCCGCAATCCGCGGGTGTTGGGCCGAGCCCAAGGTCACCACCACATGCGGCATGCGCATCCACTCGGCGAGGCGCCCGGCCAAGCTCGCTAGCACAGCGTCCACGGTGTCGTAGTTCTCGGTGAAGGTAGATAGCTCAAACAGCTGGTTGAGCAGGTCTCTGTCCCGGAGCGCATCCGCGGCCATGATCCGCACACGAACGAGGGTTCGCACCTCGATGGCCATCTCTAGGGGATCGAGCGGCAACTCGACCATGGCGTCGACGGGAATCGCGGCGGCGACACTACGGCGATGGGGGTCTTGGCCACTGCCCACCAGCAAAAACTGGGGCCGCATGGCGTCACCCGCGGTCACATCAAGAGCGCTCGATAGCGTTCCGACCGCGGCGCAGGCCGGGTGACTGGCGTCGAGCACCACCAACTCTGGCGATAGGTCGTCCAGTCGCAGCTTGATCTCACTGAGACTGTCGGCTTGAAAGAGAAGGTAGCCCTTTGGCTGTGCAGCCTGACCGACGCACTTGAGCACCGAGGGGTTCTGACTGACAACAAGGATGCGTGTCGTACCGCTCACGGCCGCTCCTGGGCTTAGGGCGCGGGACCATAACCGACCCCGCTCAAAAGGGGAAACGCGCCCGCTCCCTTCCCATCCGCACTCAGATTGCGTACCACGGGCGCGCACCTGGAGGGATTATGCCAGCTAGTTCTCGTGGCCGCTTGTTGAATTTGCGGGCAATGCGCGCCGCAGCAGCTTTGCTGTCGATCAGCCTGTGCTCCGTGTCGAGCCTGGCTGCACCACCGGCCAAGGGGCCCAACGGCGCCAAGCGCTACCTCAGTGGCCGCCTGCCCGTTCATGAGCCTCGGGACCAAACGACCGACATCACGAACATGCTGCTCAAGGTGACCATCGATCCAGCCAAGCGCAGCGCCCAGGGTGACGTGACGTACAAGGGCGTGACGCTCATCGATCAGCCAGCGGTTATCCTCCATGCAGTCGACCTCGATATCGCAGAGGCCACGCTGCTCATGTTGGGAAAGACCACCAAGCTGCCGACGAAGACCCCGGATCATCAGCTGCACATCGCCCTGCCGAAGGCGCCGGTGGGGACGCCATTCGAGGTGCACGTGCGCTGGAAAGTCATCCGCCCGGCGATGGGCCTGTTTTTCATTCACCCGAACAAAGACGCACCCAAGCGGCCCATGCATGTCTGGACCCAAGGCGAGACCCACGGCATCCGGCATTGGGTACCCTCACCGGACCATCCAGATGAGCGCATGACGTGGCAATTGCAGATCACCGCGCCGCGGACCATGCGTGTGCTCAGTAACGGCGCGCCGGGCAAAGTCACCCCCAGGGGCAAGCTGCATACGGCCCACTTCCGCATCGACAAGCCCTATCCGCTCTACCTCCTCAACGTCGCCATTGGCCCGTTTCAGGCCCATCGCCATCCCCACAAGCGCGTGCAGATCACAAGCTGGGCCACAGCTGAGCACGCGCCTCGTGTTGGCCCCATCGGCAAGCGCACCGGCGAGATGCTGGACGTGTTCGAAAAGCTGACAGGCACGCGCTACCCCCACAAGCGCTACGGCCACGTCTACGTCGATGAGTTCACAGCTGGCGGCATGGAGAACATCACACTGACGACGTTGACCACCCGGGCGATTGGTACACCGGCGACCGATCATGGCCGCACCATCGACGGCCTGCTCGCTCACGAGTTGGCCCATCAGTGGTTCGGCGACTTGGTGACGTGTCGGACGTGGGCCGACCTCTGGCTCAACGAAGGTTTCGCCACGTACTACCAGAAGCTGTGGACCTGGAAGGCCTATGGTCTTGAGCGGTTCGCCGAGCAGATGGCTGGAGCCCGGCGCAGTGCCATGGGCGCCGACGCGGCCATTCCCCGGCCGGTGGTCTCCGATAGGTACCGCGACCCGAGCGATCTATTCGACGGTCACGCTTATCCCAAAGGCGCGTGGGTGCTGCACATGCTGCGTGAGCGCTTGGGGCATGCTGTTTTTGACGCTGGGATCGCCGCCTACCTCAAGGCGCATCGGCATCAAAGCGTGGAAACGGCTGATCTGCGGCGGGCCCTGGAGCGGGTGAGCCATCGCAGTCTGCGTGGGTTCTTCAAGCGATGGCTGCGGCAGCCCGGTGGTCCACGGCTCACCGCCAAGTTGCAGTGGCGCAGCAAGACCAAGCAGCTGCAAGTACGGCTCAAGCAGCGCCAGGCGATCGATGGTCAGCGCCCGGCCTTCAACTTGCCCGTGGAGGTCGCCATCGCGACGGACAAGGGCATCGTTCGTCGCGTCATCGCCCTATCCGGCAAGACCGCGTCGCTGACGTTGCCGCTAGGCAGCGCACCGAGCTGGGTGATGGTCGATCCGGATATGCGGCTGCTCGCGAGTTGGAAGATCAAAGCGTCCGCAGACCTCGTACTACCCGCAGCCAAGCTCGCCCCCCACCCCGACGCACGCCTGCGCGCGGTTCATGCCCTGCGCGGGCATCTCGATCGGCGCAAGGTGGTTGTTGGCCTGACGGCTGTGATGCGGCACGACAAGGCGCGGCATGTCCGGGCGGCGGCGGCCAAAATCTTGGGCGCGGCGCGGCGCGATGCGGTCGCCAAGGCGCTCCGCCGGGCGCTGCGCAAAGACAAGAGCGCGCACGTTCGGCGGGCGGCAGCGGCAGCGCTGGGGCAACTCCACGACACAGAGAGCCTGAAGTTGCTCAAGAATAAAGCCCGCGCAGACAAGAGTGATTCGGTCCGCAAGTCGTGTTTGCGGGCGGTCTTTGCCATCGACAGAATCCGCGCACGGGCCCTGCTGCTCGCTGCACTGCGGTGGCCGAGTTGGCGCAATCACATCGAAGGTACCGCCCTGATGCTCTTGGCCAAGCTCGCTGACGGGCGCGACTTCGACCGCATTTGGAAGGCGACCACAGCGGGGCACCCCAAATCCTTGCGCGCCGTGGCAAGTCTGGCTTTGGCTGCCTATGCGGTGCGGGTCAGGGCCACGCGCGATCACGTGCGCGGACAGCTGGAGTCTCTCTTGCAGGAAGACAGCGTTAAACTCCGCTATCAGGCCGTCGCCGCACTGAAGATCCTGAGCTTGCCCGCCTCAGCCCGGCCGCTGCAGGCTGCGGCGGCGCGCGAGCCCCACTTCCGGCTCGCCGATCGCATGCGGCGTGCAGCGGGGAGTCTCGGCCAGAAGTTGCCGGTGGAAGAGCGCATTCGTAGCTTGGAGTCAGCCCTACGGCGACTCGAGCGGCGCAGTCACGAGGGCAAACGTCATCGCAAGGGCGAGGCTGCCCGCAAGCACGACAAACGCCACAAGCGCCCGGGCCCTGACAAGACCGCCCCCAAGGGCGGCGCCAAGCCCAAACAGGGCGCGACTGCCTCACACTAACCCCTCGGTACGAGCCCCACCATGACCGCAGATTCTTCACCGACCTCAGCCCCAAACGCCGAGCCGTCCGGGCGCAAACCCGCCGCGATCATCGCGGTTGGCGTCGCATTTGCGCTGGTTTTTGCGGCCATCGGCCTACGCCAAACGACGCCGCCGCCCAGTGGGCTCGAGGGCAAGATGGCACCCACGTTTGCGTTGCCGCTGCTGACCGCCACGCCCCAGCCCGAGCCCGAGCGCGTGACAGTGCCCAGCAAGTCGCGACCGACGCTGCTGCATTTTTGGGGCCCGTCGTGTGCGCCCTGCGTTGAGCACGCGCCCGTGGTGGCCAAGCTCCACGCCGAGGGGGTGAAATCCGGCGCCTATGACGTGGTGACGGTGACGGCGGAGGACGTGCCTGATGTGCGCGCCTTCATGCGGGAAAAGAAACACACCTACCCCGTGCTGTACGACGCCGATGGGCGCGCTCACGGCAAGTACTTCGTCTCGGCCATTCCGGTGGACTTCATCATCGACAAGTCCGGCGCGGTGTTGCGCGAGCTGCGAGGGCCGCGCGACATCGATGAGCTCAAGGAGTTGCTGGTCCAGGCGGCGAAGTAGTCTCTGGCCCGGTCTTCGCGACAATCAGAACGAGTACAGCAGTCCAGCCTGTAGCTGGCCGAATTCTTCGAGCGACGGGCAGTTGCCGAGGGCTGTTTGGGAAAAGTGGATCGTACAGCGTCGGTCGAGCGCGATGCCGTAGTCGATCCGCAGTGGGATTTGGCCTGAGACCAAGAAGCGTAAACCGACTCCAATGCTATGGCGGTAAGCTTGGCTGTAGCTGAGGCCGTCGAAGTCGTCGGCAATGGCACCCCAATCCCAGAATACAGCGCCCCACAGACCGGCACGTCGGATGAGCGGAAACCGCCCTTCCACCGTGCCAGCCAAGATCATTCGGCCGTTGTCGATCGTTTCTGCGCCATTGGGGCAGGAAGATGGGTCTGAATCAACCAAGCACACCGGCGTCTCAGTCCCTCCCGGGACATGTTCCTCTGGGTTCTGTACCGGCTTCATCAATGGTTTCGGCTCGCCGTTGCGTTGGTACTGCAGCACACCGTTGTCCTTCACGCCGCGCAGTCCGAGCTGACCGCCGAGGCGAAACGTCTCGTTGGCCGGCAGCCCCTCATTGGCGACACCGCCGCGGACCATCAGCCCCAACGTAAAGGTGTTCCGCAGGGTGCGATAGAACTTGAACTGCCCTTCAGCCTTCAGAAAGTTGCCCGGCTCCGCGTTGCGCACGAACAGGGGGGTGCCGTCCGCACCCAGTTCGGGATCGCCGTTGGCATCTACTTTCGCGACGACGGTTTCGACCACCGCGTTGATGTAGGCGAGGGATGCCGTCGCCGAAAACCCGCGCGTCGGGTTGAGTGGGCTATCGAGCCTGTCCCAACTTGCTCGCGGGATGAGTTTGTACTGCTGCAGCCAAGGCGTCAGATTGGCTGAATCCTCGGCTTTTCGGTAGCGCACAAGCCCTCCCTCGCCGCCGATGGAGACCGCGAGATGTTTGAGGAAGCGCTTCGACACGTCGGCGGCAACCATGAGCTTGTCGATGTCGACGGTGGTCGTCACAAAGTCCCGTGATGCGAAGGGCACAACGCGCAGGGACACATCTCGCCAGATTCGTGGGATCGTCCAAGACACAGCCACCAAGCCGAGAGAAATCCAACGTTTCTTATAGTCGTCCGGGTTGGACGAAACGCCCCCACGCGTGACAAATCGCAGCTCTTGGCCCAATCCGCGGAAATTACGTAACCGTGCGTCTGCGCTGGCTGTGAGGACCAAGTTTGGCAACTTCGCCCCCACACGCTGGCCGCTACCCGACGTCAGTCGGGCACCCGCACTAACGAAATGGTCCAGGATGTCCACGAACAGCGCGGGAGGTTCCCCAGTGGACTGCGCTGCCGATCGATCGAGGTTGGCCGTTTGAAAGCCAGCGTCAAAGTCGACGGTGTTGTGGTCGTTTTCTACGACCCGCACCAGCATCGCCACGTGCTTGCGCGGCGGGCACTCATCGGCGCCGATGCGGTCGAACGAGACCGACCGAAAAAGCCCGAGATTACGGATTTTTCGCAGCGCAACGAACAGCGCTTGCCCCGAGTACAACGAGCCGTATTTTGGCATGTCGCGCATGAGCAGACTTGCGTGGGTGGTGAAGTTGCCCGAGACAAAGATCTCGCCAATACGCACGCGAGGCCCCTCAACAATCTCCAGTCGGAGGTCCACCGATTCGCTCAAGATTCGTGTTTTGGTACACGCACACCAATCGTCCGGTCGGCACTCCCGCAACTTAGTGGGCGCCTTCTTGACTCCCTTTGCTGGCTCCTGCTCGGCGCTGCACCGCTGGCGGCTCGCCTTCTTGGGTGGGCACTTGGCACCCACCGGCGGGACCCGCCTTTCGCAGGGGTCCACCGGCGTCATCACGCGTGCGGTGAGGCTCTCGGCCGCTGCGCCTTTGACGCGACAGAGCACCTCCACCTTTGCCTGGAAATAACCGTGCTCCTGGTACCAGTCCTCGACCTTCCGCAGCCCCTTCACCATGCGAGAAAAGGACAGTACGTCGCCGCGATTGAGGCCCATGAGTTTGCGCGCGCGCTGCTGGCCACGGTCGCTCGACCCTCCAACTTGCAAATCACCGAGCCGTGTCCGTCGCCCCTCTGTCAGGGGGACGTCGATGTAGATGAAGTGTTCTCCGATCGGCCGTCGGACGCGAAACCCGCGATCATACATCAAGATATCGATGGACTGCTGCCCACCCACACGCTTGCGCCGGCGAACGATGCCACCGCGGCGGCCACGCTCGCTGGCATTCATGGCGTAGCGAAACTCGAAGAAACCGGCGTCGCGATACAGTTGCCGCAGGCGCGCCAAGTCTCCGAGTAGCTGGGCCGTTTGCAGGTAGCCACCATCGTCGAAGAAGTCATACGGCCGCGTGACGACCGCCTCGTAGATCTGCTCCGACGTGAAGTGCTTCACCCCCGAAAAACGCATGCCGCGAATCTGGGCTTGATAGCCTGTGCTGATGCGATAGGTGATGGCGCGCTGGACCCGGCTCTTCCACGCGCGCGGCACATCCCGCACCTCCAACTCGACCTCGCTGAACAAGTAGCCGCGATTTTCCAAGAGTGCACGGAGCGCGCGGCGGCCGCGGTCGGCCTCATCGATGTCGAACACCCCACTTTGCGCAAAGGGCAACACAGCGTGGTAGTCGTCATCATCGGTGAGCCGCCAAGTCGCGTTGGCGTGGGCTTGACCAATACTCTCACGCTCCATCAGGCGCACGATGTTGCAGCGTCCAAGTTGGATCCGAACGTGCACTTTTTGGCTTGCTTCGACGTGATTGACCGCCACCTTTGGGTTGTTGTAGCCCAAACCGCGCAATCGCTCACGGATGCGACCTTTCGCCCGTACGCCCGCGCGGCGGGTGAACACGTCGACCTCGTTGAGACCGCTCTGTCGCAGCAGCGCGCGTTCGCTCACCGTCCGGCATATCAGACCAGCATCTCGCTCTTGGGCGGTGGGGACATGCCTGTCGGCGATGGTCACCGTGCGATTGACCACGCGCTTACGGTCGCCCTCATCGATCGTCACCCACAGCTCCACGTGACTCACATTGGACTTGCGTGATTGGACAGACGGGGCGCGCTTTTCCTCTTCGGGAATCCTCACCTCAACCTTGATCTTGACGTCGTCAAAGCCCTCGCGTGCGTACACGTTCTCCAGCGATTGTTGCTGTTGGGTCAGGGCGCGCTTGGTCTCGTCCGTACCCGGGTTGAGCACGTCGCCTGGTTGAAGCTGCACTTTGTTGCGCAGCTCGTCGGTGAACAGGGCGTGGTTGCCAACGAACTTCACTCTCCGAATGAACTGGTTGCCCGCCACAGCAATTCGAATGCCGGCTTTGCCCTCAAGGGTGCGGCAGCGAATCGACTGAACTCGAAAAAAGCGTGTTTTTTCCAAACGCAAACGCCCCTTGTCGAGCAGCCCCTTTGTCACGACAACGCCGGGTTCAAGCCCAGAGAGTCGGATAAATCGCGGCCGATCAGCTTCATTTTCACATCGCGTGCCAAGGCAGCCGACAAATGCGGTCCGCTCGATCGTCTGACCCAGGCAACGGCGCTCCGCCGCTGCGATACTCCGCTGCAATTCCGAGTCTTGACCGGCTGCCGTAGTTCCTTGGGTCGTCTTTATCCCGCCGCTCACGGTCCCGCGTGCCTTGATTTTTGTCGCCGCGTTGGGTCTGGGGGGCGGCCGTTGTCCGAGCGCGGGCAGGGCGAGCAGCAGCACCAGCGGGATCGCCAGCAGCGGGCGCAACACGACCGTCGCAACGGGCAGCTGTTGACGCCATCGCGCTGTTGCCGGAGGCAGATCCCTCGTCATCGTGACTCAGTCCTCCAACGTCAGGCGGTAACGAACGCGCCCCTCAAAAATGTTCGACTCGGTCTTGCCGTCTACAATGCTCGAGATGAGCAGGGACTCGAGATACAGCCCTTCCATCGGCAGCAAGAACGTAAAGCGGCCCGTCATTTGCTGCTGGGTCGTATTTTGGAAATAGTCGCCGCTCAGCGTGAGGAATTTTCCAAGTCGGGTGGTAACTCTGGCAGAGATCCCGCCCGTCAGCGGAATCCCGATGCTGATTTTGTCCACGAACGCCGACAGTAGCATCTTGCTGAAGGCTTCAGCGAGGTCGTCCGTCAACAGTCCGATACTCGCTCTGGAGCCAAACTCACCGGCGCCATTCGATTGGCCATTCTGAGTTGGCAGGGCACCCGTGAGGATCAGAGATTGGATGTCGCCCTGCGGATAGGAAGGGATGGAACTGAGCTCGATATTGAGCTTGCTAGGATCATTTAGCGGACCAGAGACACGAATAATCACGGTGACTTTTTGTGCCTGTCCGGACCCGCCCGTACCCGCTAGATTTGGACCCACACTCAAGTTGTTGTTGAAATTCGTGGCGCTGGTGTCGTCCTGAACGATCTCTGTCTTCGCCTCCAAATCGACCACGCCCTTGGCAGGATCACCCTTAAAATCGATGGTCCCGCGCGTCACCTCAAAATCTCGCTTCACCACCGAATACGTCAGGATACTCCCCGGCTCGATCTCCACTCGGTCGTAGATGCGCGGCTGCGCTAGCGTCCCCTGCACCTTGAGGTCGAGCCCCAGCTCCAGGTCCGTTTTTCCAAAGGGAAAGCGCGACAGCACCAAGAAGTCCCTGCCGTCGACATCGAGATCCATCTCCATCTTTCCCAGCCAAGGCATCCGTTCAAAAAGCGGCTCGTTGTACGTCTCCAGCTCGCGCCCACGGGCGCCGCTGATTACCTTGCCGAGCCGGTCGAAGCTCTTGGAGTAGTTGCCTTCCGTGACGTTGACCTTGCCGGTCACCTTCATCTTTCGGCGTGCATCATCGGCCAGGTTGCGGCCAGTGATGTGGGTCTGCGTTGAGACGACGACCGAGTATTCCTTGGGCACGGTGTGGGCCAAGTCCGTACCGTCGAAGTACCAGTTCAACTTCTGGGGCGTGTAGCCGGTGACCTCCATCTGCCCCCAGGTCGAAAAACGACCCTCCTCGATCTGTCCCTCCAACCGGGCATCCACAGGGATTCGAATCCGCAGCTTACGTTTGCCTAGGCCAGTCAACTCCATCTTGGCGCCGCCGGCGAGCACGACCTCCTTGCCATACCCACGCGGCGTCATCCGACTCTTGAGCAGCTCCAACCGCCCCTGTGCCGCCATAGCGTCAAGTGGTCCCGCCATGCGCATGATGCCGCGCGTCGCCGCCGCCGTTTTCAGACAACGAGACCGCTTATCCAAGTCGACCAGTGGGTCCTTCGCGATTCGCAGCCGCATATCGAGGGCCGCCATGCTCTCAGCCAAGGCGCCAAAGCGCGGAACATCCAGCGTACCGGCCAAAAACAACCGCAGAATACTGGGCCGCTTCTTGGCTTCGTTGGGGTAGACAAACTCGCCGCACATCTCGATGACCTCACGGCCAATGGGCAGGCTCATGCTGCCGATCTTCACCCGATCGGGCAGCACATCGATGGTCGCTGGAAAGAGGTTGGAGATGGGCTCCAGACCGTTGCCGAGCTCGATCTCGCCGCCGCCTTTGGGAAGCTCAAAACGCACACTGTACAGCGGCTGGCCGGGCCGAAAGTCCAGACGGAACTCGGCGCGCCCTGTCCCTAACATCCGCATGCCGACCATGGGCGGCAGCCCCAAGAAGGCCATGGGGTCCATGCGCTCGGTCTGCATGAACGCCTGCATCCACATCGGCACCAGACGCTTGAAATGCACCCGCGAGCCTCCGAGCAGCCCGAATTTCTCGAAGAACCGCTCGCTGGTCACGACAGCCGGCTCGCCCAGCGCCTTACGCATCTCGAGTTTGGCGTCGCCCATGTAGATCTTGTCCCAAGCAAGCCCCGTCATTTCGATCTTGGCGCCGAACGCGATGTCCTTGAGGTTGCCCTTGGCGTGGGGTACCTCCGCGGCCAGGGTGCCGTGCAGCGGCATCTTCAGCACGCCCAGCTCACCGATGCGGTTCATCTCCATCTTCGGCCACTTGAGATCGGTGACCTCAAAGCGCTTGGATGCCAGCGCGTAAGTGATCCTCGCAGCGGTGACGGTTGGCCCGTGCACCCAGGGCGCCAAGCCGGCAATGGCCACCGGCATGTACTCCATCTCAAGGTCCTTCACCCGAACCAAACCAGCCCCAAAGTGCACATCTGCATCCAACCGGCGCAGGCGCTCGTGGCGCAAGATGGGGCGCGTGATACGGACATGGGCGCGGGTCTCAAACGATCGCGACGGCGCACTCAGATCCATCGAAAAATGGACCCGGTTGAGCGACAGCTGCCCCTTGATGCCGCTGATGTTGTAGGGCGCCAGCAGCTCCCCCAGCTTCAACCCTGACACGCGCAGGTTGGTGCCGCGCAGGCGCATGTCCTTGCGCAGATGCGTGAGATCTTTGTGGTACAGGTCGAGTTCGATCTCGCCCGCCACCTTGCCCAGCGCCACGACAGCCTGCACCTCGCGCAGCTTCAGGGTTCCCGCGCCCAGCTCCAGCTTTGTGTCGAGCCGTTGCACCTTTTGCCCACCAGCGACGATGTTGCGGGCCTTCAGATCGCCATTGACCATCGGTGCAAGCCACGGACCCACAACGCCAACATCATCCATCCGCACCGCGCCCGAGACCCCCTTGACTCCAAAAGGCGACAGCAGCTTGGCCAGTTTGGGCAGATTCGCGTCGACTCGCAGCTCAACCCGCTGTTTGTGCACGTCCACTTCGCCATCGGCGAAGAGCCAAGTCGCCCCCTGCGCGCGCCGAGGCGCACCGTCCGTCCTGGCTCTGTCGGACACCAGCACCTGGCCCAAGACCACCGTCAGCGGCTTCGGCGGATCGGAGTGGGGCGTCATGATGGTGTCGATTGCACCGTGCATATGCAGCGTCGGCAGCGCCTTGGTGAGCATCGTCGCGTTGGCGTCCCGTCGCAGCGTCAACGTGCCATTCACCTTCGAGGTCAGACTCAAGGCCGGCTCTTTCGTCTGGTCGATGGACAGGGTCACCTTGGTATCGAGCGTACCGTCCATCACCCCCACCATGGAGGCGACCGCGGCTGTGCTCATCCCGACGCCTTCACTGGTCAGGGCCTCGGCGATGCGCAGATCCCGCACCACCACCTTGCCGCTGCTGACTTGAACGCCGTCGGTACCGAGGCGATAGCGAAACGCCTCCGACGTCAGCTGCCCGCCAAAGGCCGCGACCTTGAGGTCACGACTCACCAGCCGCACGATCTCTCCCGGCTTGTCGCCCACATGTAGTTCAAGCTGCCCAGACACCGAGCGGGTTGGAAATCCGGCCATTTTTCCCGCACCCGACACCCGCCCTTTCACATGGGTAGCGCCGGTGCTGGTCACGTGTACGTCGCCCGTCATCACCGACGTAGCCGCGAATTTCTCCCCCAACATCTTCCCGACAAAAGGCTCTTCCGTCGACGACGCGAGCTCTGAGCCGGTGACCTGCACATCCACAACGGGCGCGAGCTGCACCCGCACATCTCCACGTTTGATCTGGGTATGCTTCGACTTGAATCGAACGCCGCTGGCCACGACTTCCCGCTCATTGCCGCGCAACGAGCGCACGGCCAGCCGCCCACCGGGGAGCTGCTCCAGCTTCGCGTCTTTGAACGACTGCAGGATCATCGCGCCCCGCTGCGCCTTCAGATCCACGGCATTGTAGCTGTAGCGAACCGACGTCTCGCCGCCAATATCCAGCCGGAAGTCCCCGGTCATCTGTAAGCCGGCCAGGTTGATCTGCGTGCCGTTCAGATCCATTCGAAAGCGGCCGTCTTGGAGACTCAATCGTTCAATGATCAGCGCAAACTGCGCCTTTGACTCGGCGCTGGGAGCCGCTGGCTTTGGCGGCGCAAAGGCTTCGGCGAGCCGCAATTTGCCGGCGCTGTCGTTTTCGACCGCAACCTTGGGCCCGGCGAGCCGAATATCGCGAACGCGCAGCTCCTTGATTGCCGCGCCTCGTGTCACTTGCTGCAGCAATGTCAGCCAGCTGACCTCGACGCTCAGCCACTCGGCGGAGACCACCCGGCGCCCCTCTGCATCCCGCACATCGGGGCGGATGAGGCGAACCCGGCCGGGATCTGGCCCCCACTGCACCTGGGCGATGGTGATTTCGCCGGCTACCTGCTCGCTGGCAAAGGCGCTCACTCGCGACGAGACAGCGGCCGAGTTGATCGCGAAATAGACGAAGAGCAGCGCAGTTGCCAGATTGATGGCGAGCCGAATGGTCAACTGGTAGACGCCAGCACCAACGATGCGCAGCGCACGCCGCCGGCGCACACCGCGCTTCCTTTCCGGTTGCTGCTGGCTCTGTTGCAACCTTCGCTCCCGTCGTCCCACACTCGCACCGGCAAAAAAGCGTCCCGCGCGCGCGTAGATATAACGTCATCGACGCGACAGTGTTCACCATACCTGCCAGATCACTGTCCCGAAAGTTTAGCGCGACCCTGTCCCCACAGGACATCGCAGTCGTGGGATTACGTGAGCGCGTCGTCAGCGACAAACGAGATATAATACTGAATTTATAGGGTTGTTGTCTCAAATTAGCTTTGGATCAAGGCCCAGCAGCGCGCGAAAAGTACCGCGCTGAATCTCAGCGACGACGGAGCTACCGGCTTGATCGTGATGTTTGTGAGCGACTTCAACAAGCCGGGCGCTGAACTACGGTGAGCTCGAAATCAAGAAGTCGAGGCAGACAGGGATGCCAAAGCACTTGATGCACACAGATTTACAGCCTGGGCAGGAGTAGCCCTGCGGGACCTTCTTGGCCACGCACTTGCCCGATGACGCACAGGTTCCCAGCGCATCGACCTTGCCGCACAGATCGACCTTCACCTTGGTGCTGCAGGGCTCGTTCGGCTTGCTAAAGCACTTGCCACCGCTGCACGTGCCGACAGGGCAGTCTGCAGACGGCGCTTTGCAGAGCGTGTAGTCGCTGTTGGTGTGCTGACAGCCGACCTTCGGGTTGCACAGATCCTTGGTGCACGGATTCTTGTCGTCACACTGATTGATCGGGCCCGGCAAGCATTTACCCGCGTTGCACAGGTCATTTTGTGTGCACGGATTTCCGTCTTCGCATTTGGTACCGGAGGACGGTTTGTGACCGCATGAGCCAGCCGTGCAGGTATCCGTGGTGCACACCTGGCCATCATCGGCGCACTTGGAGCCATCCTTCTTCTGCGGATGGGTGCACTTGCCATTTTTACACAAGTCCTGCGTGCAGACCTTGCCATCGTCGGGGCACACCGCATCGGACGACGCCTTGTTGACGCAGCCGGTAAACGGGTCGCAGCTGTCCTTCGTGCACGGGTCGTTGTCGTCACACGCCAAGGCGTTGCCGCCGATGCACTTGCCTGCGATGCACTTGTCGGTCTGGGTGCAGAGCGAGCCGTCATCGCAGGCGAGGCCAGCGAGCTCCTTGTGCTTGCACGACCCATCGGTATTGCAGGTGTCCTTGGTGCACGGGTCGCCATCATCGCAGAGTCCTTCGTCGGTCTCGCCGTCGCAGTCATCATCGATGCCGTTGCACTTTTCGGGCTTGGCCGCTGGCGCGTCGCACGAGGTCTTGCCGTCCACGCAGGCGATGACCACGCCCGTACAAGAGCCGAACTGGTTCGTCTTTTTGCAGGGTGCGGTCGCATCGAAGTTGTCGGTGTCGCCGTCGCAGTCATCATCGACCCCGTTGCACTCCTCGGCCTTGGGAACGGTCGCCTTGCATTGGCTCAACCCGCCCGCTTCACAAGACCGGTCCCCGGTGCAGGAGCCATAGAGGTTCTTGTTGGTGCACGACGTCTTCAGCCCCAACTCAATGGCCCGCTGGCTGCATTGGCAGATGCCGGCCTCGCGCACGCACTGGTTGGACGACAGCCCCGTTTTGGGGTCGACCACCTGCTGGCAGCTGTAGTTTCCTGGGCAGTCCGGCTTGACCTCGTCGCAGGCGATTCCGCAATAAGAGCCTGAATTTCCGAAGCTCACACACACGTTTCCGCTCTTATCACCGTCGTTACAGTCCTTATTTTCCGTGCACGGATCGCATAGGTACAAGAACTTCGGCAGGCACAAGTAGATGATGTCGCCACCGGAAGTCTTCTTCTCGGCACACGAAAATCCGTTCGGGCAGTTCTCTTCGCAGATCTGAGTGCACACTTTTCCGTTGGAATTTTGGACGCATAGGCTGGTGTCGCAATCTTCGTTGCTCTTGCAGGGCGCACCGAACGTCCCCTCTTCCGGCGGCCCAGCGTCCGGTGGGCCGGCATCTTCCGTGGCCGCCACGTCCACTTCGCCCGCGTCACTCGAGCCGACAGAAAAATCGATTGCGCTCCCGTCGCCACTGGCTGCGGCACCATTGTTCTTGGGGCCGCTATCTTCCTCGCCGCACGCTGTGAGCCCAGCAGCGCCGATGAAGGCGACCAGGACAAGCAGGTTCAAGCGATCGAAATACATAGATTACTCCAGAAAACACCAGGGCGCTGCGGCGCCGCGACGGTCAAGAGGGTATAGGCGCCGCTGTAGCCGATCAACGCTGATGATCCTGTCCAGCCCCCTTAGCTGGGGTCCACCCGCACCTTTCTTGCGGCGTTCTGACTGCATCTGTTAGCCTGACCCCCTGCAACCCCGAGTCACCGCCGATTATTTCGGTGGTGACGAAAACCACCGCTCTCCCCCCGATTTCTGCGGTTGCACTTCTCGGTCCGCCGGACCCACTCTAGGCAGGGAACCCGACATGCTCTCACCCCAATGTCGCATCGGCTCGATGGCCATGTTCTCCAACGCGCTCTGTTGTATTGCGCTCCTCAGCGCGCTCGGCTGCAGTCCTGAGCCCGAGGTCAAGCCCGACGCAGGCACCACAGGCGCGGACGCTGTGGACACCAACGGTGGGGTTGAGGTCGTGCAGGGCGATACCGACGAACAGACCGACACCGACGAGGGGGATACGGGCGGAGCGGACGAGTGCAAGGTCGACAAGGATTGCGACGGCAAAATCAAGTACGACGAGACCGACGAGAGCAATCTCTGCAAGGCGCCCGCCTGCGTGGCCGGCAAGTGCGAGTTGAAGGCCAAGGCCACCGGCGCTGATTGCGACGACGGCAAGGGCTGCACCGACACAGACAAGTGCAACGGTCAGGGCGAATGCAAGGGCGTCATCAACTGCAAGGCCGAGGTCTGCAACGAGCCCATTTGCCTCAATGACGGCACGTGCAGCTCCAAAGCCATCCCGGTCGCTTTGAAAGAGAAGTGCGACGACGGCAACGCCTGTACCGAAAACGATCTATGCGGATTTGGCTCCTGTGGCGGCACAGCGTTCGACGTGCAGACCAAGTGCGATGACGATGAAAGCTGCACCACCGAGTCTTGCGACAAGGACAAGGGGTGCTTGAGCACGCCGAAGGACAAGGGAGTGGCGTGTACGGATGAAAATGCGTGCACTGACTCAGACAAATGCGACGACAAGGGCAAGTGCCAGGCGGGAACACCGGTCAAGTGCACCGCATCGAGTGCCTGCTCGAACGCGAAGTGCGACAAAGTAAAGGGCTGCTACGAGGAGCCCTATCAGAACGGTGTCACCTGCAACGACGGTGATAAGTGCACCGAAAAAGACGAATGCCAAGGCGGCAAGTGCAAGGGCGACCTGATCGCGGCCGCCATCCCCCCCAACAGCTGCATCCTGCTCAGTTGCAACAAGACCACCGGCAAGGTCACCAGCACCAACGCCGCCAACGGCAAGGTGTGCTCTGACGAAGACCCCTGTACGGACACCGACAAATGCGCCAACGGCATCTGCAAGGGCAAAGTGCGCGTCTGTAACGACAGCAAGCCGTGCACCATCGACGCCTGCAACAAGAAGACAGGTATCTGCGAGGCGCCAGCGGTCAAAGACGGCACCAAGTGCGACGACGGCAACAAGTGCACCGAGAAAGACGGCTGTCTCAAGGGCGTGTGCACCGGCGACAACTACACCACCTCAGGTGCTTGCGACGATAAGAACCCTTGTACCAACGACGGTTGCTCGCCGCAGAGTGGCTGCTTCCACGTGCCCAAGGCGGGCGTCTTCTGTGACGATGGCAACAAGTGCACTGAACTCGACAAGTGCGTGACCGGCAAATGCAAAGGCGTCGCAGCCAAGTGCAGCGACAACCAGCCCTGCACCAACGATTCCTGTGACGACAAGACCGGCAAGTGCGTGCACACCACGTTCGATGGCCCATGCGATGACGGCAACAAGTGCACCACGGATGACGTCTGTACTAAGGGCAAGTGTGGCGGTAAGACGGTCACCTGCAATGACGACAACACCTGCACCACGGACGTCTGCGACACGGTGACGGGCTGCAAGTTCATCCCGCTCAAGGGTGGCTCGCCCTGCAACGACGGCGTCAGCTGCACACTCAACGACCAATGCGACCTGGGCAAATGCAAGGGCACCGACACCTGCGTGACTTGTGACAACGATCTCAAGTGTATTCAGTTCGACGATGGCAACCCTTGCAACGGCGTCGCACGCTGCGCGGACTCTCCGAAAGGCAAGGTTTGTCAGGTGGACCCGAAGTCCATCGTGACCTGCGATCCAGCCGACGATCCGGCTTGCGGCGCCAATATCTGCGACCCGAAGACTGGTAAATGCCAGCTCAACAAGAAGCAGGAGGGCGTGGTCTGCACGAGCAACAACAAGTGCTTGTCTCTGACGACATGCTCGGAGTCCGGCACCTGCGAGGGCACCACGAAAGACTGCGACGATGATGAGGTCTGCACCGTCGACAGCTGCGATCCGAAAGTTGGCTGCAAGAATGTGGCGAAAAAGGACGGCACGAGCTGCGATGATGGCAGCGTCTGCACCGCGGGCGAGGCTTGCAAGTCCGGCGCCTGCTACAGCGAGCCCTCGCAGAACAAGTGCAAGTGCGATAGCGATGGCGACTGCACCAAGTTCGAGGACGGCGATCTCTGCAACGGCGTCCAGAAATGCATCGGCAAGCTCTGCATCGTCGGACCCGCGACCAAGGTGACGTGCGACCCGTCCAAGGCCACGTGCACCGAGAACCTGTGCGTGAAGAAGACGGGTAAGTGCGTGCTGACGCCTAAGAAAGACGGAACGATTTGCGACGACGGCAGCAAGTGCACGATTCAGGACGCTTGTAAGGGCGGAAAGTGCTTCACCGCTGCCAAATTGAGCTGCGATGACAACAACGCCTGCACCGTCGACGCCTGCGGTCCCATCGCGGGCTGCGTGCACGGCAACATCAGCGAGGGCGGCCAGTGTGATGACGGCAACGTCTGCACCGAGAGCGACAAGTGCAAGAGCGGCAAATGCGCCGGCGCCAAGAAAGACTGCGGCGACGACAATCCGTGCACCGTTGACCTATGCGACACCAAGAGCGGCAAGTGCACTGCAGTGCTCGACAACAACCAGTCTTGCAGCGACGGGGACCCGTGCACCATCGGCGACAAATGCCTCGACGGTGTGTGCAAAGCGGCGGATCTGAAGTGCGACGACGGCAACCCCTGCACGGTCGATGGCTGTGACGGCAAGGGTGGCTGCCTCAATAAGTTGGAGCTCGGCAAGGACTGCGACGACGGCAATGACTGCACCGCGCTCGACCGCTGCTCCATCGAAGCCAAGTGCGTCGGCAAGAAGAAGGACTGCGACGATGGCAGCGCTTGTACGACCGATAGCTGCGTCAAGGGCGCGTGCGTGGTCCAGGCTGCGGTCGGCAAGGCTTGCGACGACGGCAACAAGTGCACTGAGAAAGACGCCTGTGACAACAAAGGCCAATGCAGCGCGACGCTGGTCAAGTGCGATGACGGCAACGTCTGCACGAAGGTTGCGGGCCCCTGCTCACCGGTCAACGGCTGCACCGTGGTTCCCGACGACGGCAAGAACTGCGCTGACGGCAACGCCTGCACCTACTTGGACAAGTGCAAGAACGGCTCCTGCGAAGGCACGGCGGTTAACTGCAACGACAACAACGTCTGCACGACCGACAACTGCGACGCCAAGACGGGCTGCGTCAACAAGCAGAACACCTGCGACGACGAAAACGACTGCACGTTTGATAAATGCGACAACAAGAAGGGCTGTTTGCACAGCGACCTTGACGGCTTCCAGCCCTGTAAAGACGGCAACCCCTGCACCGAGAAGGGCGTCTGCAACAAGGGCAAGTGCGAGTCCAAGATCAAGAGCTGCGACGACGAGAACGTCTGCACGACGGACAAGTGCAACCCCAAGACCAAGGACGACGATGGCGGCTGCGTGAACTTGCCGGTCGAGGATACCGCGACCAAGTGTGATGACGACAAGGCCTGCACCAAAGACAACTGCGACGGCAAGGGTAAGTGCAAGAGCGTCCCACTCGACTGCGACGACAGCAACGCTTGCACGACCGACGCTTGCGTGACGGGGAAAGGCTGTCAGTACACGGACCTGAAGGATAATAAGGAGTGCGATGACGGCAACGTCTGCTCGAAGGCATCCGTTTGTCATGGCGGCACCTGTATCGCCAAAGACAATGACGCATGCATCAAGTGCAAGACCACGAAAGACTGCAGCGGCGAGGGCAACAACAACGCTTGTGATGGTCAGCATCTGTGTGTGAAGAAGAAGCCGTCCGATACCTTTGGCGACTGCATCTTCGACAAGACCGTGGTGGAGTGCGATTCGACCACCGATACCGCGTGTGCCAAGAACACCTGCAACACCCTGACCGGTACCTGCGCAGTGACGCAGCTGGTCAACGGCAGCAAATGCGACGATGACCAGCCCTGCACGGTCGGAGACTCCTGCACCAATGGCGAGTGCAAGCCTGTGGGGCAGGTGGACTGCTCGTCGGTCGCCAATGATTGCAACTCGTCGGCCTGCCTCATCGATGCCAAATCCGAGAGCGGCTACACCTGCGTGGCGTTGCCCAAGGCGGGTACCATCGTGTGTGACGCCGACGGTGACCCGTGCACCGCTGGTGACACCTGCGACAACGGCAAGTGCAACGCCGGCAAGGACATCGACTGCAGCGCAGTGGCTGGAGAGTGCGAACTCGCCGCCTGCGTCAAGGGCGACAAAGGCGGCTTCACCTGCAAGATCAAGCCTGCGCCGGATGGCGCCAAGTGCGATGACGGTCAGCTGTGTACCGCTGGTGATGCCTGCAAGACGGGTAAATGCCAGGCGGGCACCGGCACGTATGACTGTAGCGGTGACATCAACGAGACGTGCGCGACCGGCGTGTGCGACAAGACGAACAACGGCGGCAAGGGTGGCTGTACGGCCAAGCCGAAGAACAACGGCGGCGAGTGCAACTCGGACGACAATGGCTGTACCACGGGCGACAAATGCGCCGCCGGCGTGTGCGTGCCCGGCGTGCCGCCGGACTGCAACGCCAAGACGAGCGCCTGTACCCAGGGCGCCTGCAAGAGCACCGGTAAGACCACGTACTCGTGCATCGCAGCGCCGGTGAAGGAGAGCAAGCCCTGTGAGGCCGACAAGAACGGCTGCACCTTGGACGACAAGTGCCTCTCCGGTAAGTGCGTGCCTGGCAAGATGAAGGACTGCAGCTCCCTCGACGGCAGCGGCGGGTGCCAAATTGGTGCCTGCGAGCCGATCTCGTCGAGCCAGGGCAAGTGCGTGTCCAAGCCCGCCAAGACCGGCGTGCCATGCGACGCGGATGGGAATGGGTGTACGCAAAATGACGCATGCAACGGCAAGGGCGCGTGCCAGCCGGGTACGGCCGTTAACTGTCTCAAGCAGACCAGCGGTTGCGGTCAGGGCACCTGCAAGTCGGTGTCGAAGGACAAATTCGAGTGTTCGACGGACGCCAAGCCTAAGGGCACCAAATGCGATGCTGATGCGGACGGTTGTACGATAGATGACACGTGCGACGGGGCCGGCAAGTGTGTGGCCGGTAAGGCGCCAGACTGCTCCAAGGAAGACAAAGGTGCCTGCATCGTGGGCGGTTGCACCAACAAGGGCAGCACGTTGTACATCTGTGAGGCCTACCCGAAGAAGAATGGCGAGACCTGTGACGCAGACAAGAATGGCTGCACGGTGAAGGACTCGTGCCAGTTCGGATTCTGCAATCCGGGTGTGCTTGAGACCTGCAAGAACCTGCAGTCTGAGTGCGCGTCCGCCAAATGCGAGACAGACGGCGCCACGGCGTTCAAGTGCAAAGTCACACCTGTCGTGAGCTACCCGCCGCTGACGAAGACGCAGATCTGCGATCCCAAGGCGAAGCCCGGTGACAAGGGGGCCTGCAGCGCTGGCTACAAGTGCGACCTGCCAGCGGGTAGCACGGCCGATCCGACCTGCATCCCGACCGTGACGGTCAGCTGCAACGACGGCGACAAGTGCGTGCAGACAGCTATCTGTGAAGGTGGCCTCTGCAAGCCGGCGGAGCAGAAGGACTGTGACGACAAAGACCCGTGCACCCTCGACGCGTGCAAGGACGGCACATGTTCCAACGTGAAGATTCAGGGCTGCGGTACCTGTCTGGCGCAGGGCTTCGAGGCTGACCTCCTGACCGGCGTTGCCTTACAGGCCTACGACAAGGCCATGGTGCTTGAGCGTGTGGCTGGCGGCGCCCCCGAGGGTACGAGCTCGATGGGGTGGAAGTGGGACGGCACCAAGGACGCTAAGGCCACCGATACGGCGGTCGACATCAGTGCGCGTATCGTCTTGCGCCGGCTCTACCTGGAAGCCAATGCGGCGCAATCGCTGACGTTCTCCTATAAGGCCACGGCTACTAACGAAGGCTGCGCGGATGTCATGGTCAACGGCAAGTCTGTCTGGCAGAAGTGCGGCGCCGTGGCTGGCTCCGAGAAGAGCGGCTATCAGGCCCAGACCGTCAGCCTCGCGGCCTACGCTGGTCAGTCAGTCGACATCGCCTTCAGTGTCGCCGAGCGCTACACGAAGAAGACCAAGGGTGAGATTCGCGTCGACGACATCAAGGTTCGTGGCAAGTGCGCGGCGAGCTGTATGGGCACCGATCTCGAGGTGCCGAGCCGCGGTGGTTCGAAGCTGGCGAAAGCGCGTGCCGTTCCACAGCCGTGGAGGCTCAAGGCCGACGCGGTGAACTTCCTCAGTTGGAAGGTCAATGACAAGGACGGTCACAGTGGATCGGCCTCCTTGCGCGCGGCTTGGTCCGGAGGCTCTCCCGATGGCAAGTCCTACGGGGCGTCGATCACCGTTCCCGGCATCACCGTGCTCACCGACACCAAGCTGTACTTCGCGCTGCGGGCCAAGACGCTCGGAGAGGCGGGCTGTGGTGGCGACACGCTCACGGTGACGGTCAATGGCTCGAAGCTCTACCAGGCCTGCGACAAGTCGGCGAATTGGAAGGCCGTGGCTGTCGATCTCAAGTCATTCGCTGGCAAGACCGTCGATGTGGTGATTACCGCTGCAGCCGGCAAGACGAAGTCAGCCGCTGGGGTCTTCGAGATCGACGACGTGGCTGTCACCGGCAAATGTACGTACCTCTGTTACCACGAGACGTTCAACGGTAGCCTCGGCAGCCTGAAGTCGGGCGCACTGCCCGCGAACTCCACGACATGGGCATACGTCACCGACAATGTAGTGTCGAAACCGGGAGCGGCTCGCGTGGTTCACACCAAGTCCACGAATGTTGGTGTGACGTCGATGTTGGATACGGCGGCTGACTACCCAGCGACAATGACCGTGCCGGTGATGGGCGCGAGCATGGAGATGCAGGTCAATCTGTTCATCAAGGGCAAGCCCGAGGGCTGCCTCGAGCCGTTCAGCAAAGGCTACGACCCGACAAAGGCCCCTGCGTTCATCGGCGTGCTGACGTCGCAGGTGGTCGACGCGACCTTGCCGAAGCAGTGGCAGACCGCAGTACCGCTTTCGTCGCGCTGTCAGTCCAGCTCGGGCTATAGCAAGCACACAATGCCGTTCTCAGACACGCTCAATGGCACCGAGATCACACCGATGATCGTTGGTAATCGGGTCAAGGGTGTCGACGAGCTGAAGTTCTACGTCGACGACATCAAGATGCTGTGTAAGTAAGGGCGAACTATCACGTCGCGCATCCCGGGGCGGGCTCGCCTCGGGGTGCGTGTACGTTCGGTCTACGGCACACGCCACTGAGTCGGGCAGCTGATACTAACCGTGCAATGAAGTACGTGTGGATCGTCGTGGGCGGCTAGGCGCTCAGCTGTCGGAGACGTCGACTGCGTTCGCTCGGACGAGCTGGCTGATCACAGAGCAGGCCTCGATCGTCCGCAGCCCGGAAGCATCAATGAGCTGTTGCACGGACATCATGCCATCGATGAGCGACCAGATCGTCTGTACTTTTTCGATGGCAAAGTAGCCAGGCGGCATATTCGGTCCGTCGTCGGGCAGTGAAATGACACGGTCAAAGGGGCCGAATACGTTGTGGTAGTAGTCCAGCAGTCGGCTCTCATTGTGCGCGAGGAACGACTCGATCTGCGGGGCGATGGGCGCGACGACGATGAGCCGCTCCAAGGAGACAAGCGCGCCCTCACGGTCGCCAATCTCAAATAGCGCGCGGACGTCGTTGTACAGGTGGCCCGCCATGTGGCTCGGCATGATCGATTGCTTGAGCCTGATCTTGCGACGAACCTCTGGGCCTGAGAGGACAATGGTCTCGGCGCGCGCGAATTGATCGGGCGCTTGAGTCTCGGCTTCGAGGAACGCTTCTGCTTCCGCTTCGGAGTCGTCCTCCAAGATTTCCAGGTCCGCCTCGTCGATCAACTCGTCAGTCAGCGCTTCTGGGCTGAGTTCGGCGAGAATTTCGTCCAGCTCATCGAGCGCTGACAACAACGCGGCGACGCGGTCATCAATCGATAGACTCTCGACACTTGCACGACGAGCCACGGCCCATTCAGCGTCACCCGCTGGGGCTTGTGGATCCAGCGGCAATCCAGGCTCGACCATGCTCAAAACGCGCTCCAATCCATGCTGACCGATGCCAACTTCCGGAGAGTATAATGCAGGCCACCGTCCCTGCCCAGATACCTACCCAAAGTCCGTGAAGACATCTTCAATTTGCAGGTGACACATTCCCAGCTGAGACCGACAAACGGCCGCCTTTACGGTCTGCAACGCCCATGGCGACCGAACTGGATGCTTCCCAAAACCCCACCGATCCACGCTTTTTGCGCTCGCACAATCGGCAGCGCAGGGGTACACAGGGGGTTGGAGGACTCATGGAAGCGCAATCGGGACAACAGGGACGCTGCCTTACCGGCACTGTCGTAGCAGCTGGCCGGCTCGATCGTGCGGTCGGTGCGATTAGCGGTTTGTCTCGCCGGCATGCGGGGAAGGCTATCGTTGCGGGCGGCGTCTATGTCGATGGCAGGCGCTGTCGGCTGGCGGGAGCGCCGGTGCGGACCGGTCAGCAGCTTGAGGTTTGGCCGGATGCCGAACCCGTTCCGCACGACGCAGACCTCGAGATCTTGCAGGACACGGGAGGGCTCTGGATCGTCGACAAACCAGCAGGGCTATCGACCTCTCCGCCTAGGCAGGGCGGCGACTCGCTGACCGATCGCCTCTCCCATCGTTTTGATCAGCCGGTGCACGCGTCTCACCGCATCGATCGCGACGTGTCAGGGCTGCTGGCTGTGGCGAAGGACGCAGAGACACGCACGGCTCTGGACCGGGCCCTGCGCGAGCGCACCGTCGCACGCGGTTATCTCGCGCTTGTACGTACGTGGGTGGCGCCCGCTGCCATGACGATCAGTGAGCCCTTGCACACGCAGCGCGGCCGCACGCAGATCGCGCCATGGGGACTGCCCGCCACCACGCATATCGTGCCGCTTGGCTTTGAACCTGGGCTCGCCCTCGTCGGCGTTCGGTTGGAGTCGGGGCGCACCCATCAGGCGCGTGCTCATCTCGCTCATGCGATCGGCGCCATCGCGGGCGACAAGTGGTATGGCGACGTCGGACCGAAGTTCGCACGTGTCGCTCTGCACGCGGCGTGGCTCCGGATTCCATCGCTCGCCGGCGCGCCTGGTGTGACGCTATCTCGTGAGCCAGGCCCTGATTTTTGGGCCGCTGGTGACGTCAGCTTGCCTGCGGACTGGGAAGCGCATTTGACTGCGCTTGGTTCAACTGGCGGAGCATCTTCCGTAGCTTGAGCGAAATCAGCTCAGGCTGATCGAGACAGAGAAAGTGGGTGCCACCGGGCACGGCGACGAAGGTTGCGTCAATGCCGGTCGCGGCCTCTCGCGCTTCATCGACCCGCGTCAGCACGTCGTGATCGCCCGCAAACCACAGGGTTGGTCGCGGCAGATCGTCACTAAATTTCGTTCGACTGCGCCGAGAGACGCCCCGCCAAGTGGCGAGCAGCGTATGCAGATCATTGTCGAGCGAGGCTGCGAGCAGCTCGCCGAACCTCCGTCGTTCGGTCGTGTCCGCCGTCACTCGGAACAACCTCAGAACCTCTCTCGTCAGCGTGGAGCGCGCCATCTCGAGCAAGAAGCTAGGAATGCGTGTTCCGCGGGGCACATCCAGCTGCGACATCATCGCAAAAACCCCTGATCTTGGGTCCACAACCGTCTGAAGTAGCTCATCGAATGGGCGTCCCCAGGTACCGGCGATCGACACCGCCGCGGCGACTTGTTCCGGCCATCGCGCAGACGCCTCGATCGCCACGCGACCGCCGACGGACCACCCAACCAGCAGCGCGTCGTCGATGGCGAAGTGGTTCATCAGGTGTTGAAGATCGTCGAGCCAGCCGTCAAAACTGTAGTTGTCGTCAACGTGGGCGTCCGAGCCGAACAATCCCCGGGGCGCCCACGATAGTAGCTGGTGATCGGTCGCGAGATCTGTGCTGATCGCCGACAGGGCGTCCACATCGCCCACGAGACCTGGGATGAGGATGGCCCAGCGGCCTTGTGCCTGACCGCCGCGCAGCACTTTGAGTCCTGCGACGCGTTCGTGTGTCCACATTAGAAATTCCTCTTGGTGTCGATGAGAATGGTGACCGGCCCATCATTGACCAATTCGACCTGCATGTCCGCGCCGAAGACGCCTTCTTCGACCACAATACCCTCGGCCCGCAGCGCCGTCGCCACCCGCTCCACTGCCGCACGGGCCGGTTCGGGCGCCATCGCTGCCATGAACGACGGACGCTTACCTTTCCGGACGTCGCCGTGCAGCGTAAATTGGCTGATGAGCAGCACGCTGCCGCCGACTTGCTGGACATTGAGGTTCATCTTGCCAGCGCTGTCAGTGAAGACGCGAAGACCGCTAATTTTACTCACCATCACGGGCAGATCAGCATCCGTATCGTCTTTGCCCACGGAAAGCAGCACAACTAGGCCGCGACCGATCGCTCCAGTACACTCGTTTGCGACCGAAACCTGCCCCCGGGACACCCTCTGCACAACCGCTCGCATCGCGCTGCCTCTCATTTGTCCACTCGCGCACAGCCCACTTGCTTGCGTCTGCTGGATTCGGCACTCCATAATCCATCGGCGTCAACTTTGCCAGGAAGCACGTCACCCGGAGGACCATGCCATTTGACCTGATGCCAGCCGCGCAGCGCCTACGAAGTCGCTACGCGGATAAGCAAGCATTTCGACTCTGTATGTTCGATCTGCTGTTCGCAATCGGAACGCCAGTACGCGAGCAGGCCCTCGCATTGGAATTTGGCGACGTTCTCAGCATGGAGGTAGTCGGACCTGCCGCCCCAAATCTTGAGCCGCCCCTCGTGCTCGTCGTGGTCGATGTCGAACCGCCGCACCTGAGCACTGTCACCCGTGCGGTCGGCAAGCCGGCAGCGTGGGCGCCTGGACTGTCCTCTCTTGGTGGAAGCGCCTCCGCTGTGGCTTGGGCCGCGTGCCTGCATCAACTCGCCGGTAGCAAGAGTCAGCGTCCGTGGCGAGCGCACTATCTGCGTGGCCCGGCCGCAGGTATCAGTGGTTCACTACCCTTTCTACTCGGAGAGTTGGAGGCCGAGGCTGAGGTGGTGCACGTTGTGCCATCGGTCTCGACCGAACCGCTGTCTGGCCCTGTCGATTTGATGCGAGTAGACCTGTCTCGCTCCCGCAATGTTTGGCGCTTCCCTGCCTGCGATCACACCTATGCGCTGTCAGGTGACGTCTCCTGGGCGGATGCGGCGACAGCCCTGCCCGAGCTCGTCGATAGCCTCGGCAAGGGCGTCAACTGGACGCTCCATGATCTGCATGTTTACCAGTGCGAGCAAATTCATCTGTCAGCCGTGCTGCGTACATCTGCTCCCATTGCAGAGCGTCTCGGCAGCTTCACCGCGGCTGAAGTCGACAGCGCTGAGCGTCTGATGTTTCCCGTCAACGATGCGTTGGGTGGCCTGCGATCCCTCGCAAGTCGCATGGCGCCGCAGTGGGGCGATGCACTTCATCAATCGCTGCATCTTCATGTGCTACCCGACGGCCTGCGCGCCTTTTCTCTCGTGCCAGGCGAGGCGGAGCCCGATCTCCCAGAGCGTCTCGGTAGTCTTGCGCTGTCGTGGCAGCGCGATGCCCTCAGTCGCCCAGCCAAAGCGCGCGTCGTCCCGCTCGCAGTCGGGGAGACAGAGTTCCTAGGACCCATTCCCGCTGGCCTAGCCGAGCGGACCAACGCGATTTGGCAGGTGCCGCCGCTGCGTCAGGACGATGAATTGCCCGGTCTGATGAGGGCCCTCAGTTCGGCCTTGGCGTCCTCCGATGCATGAACTCACATTGCAGCTGCCGGTTTCCCCCGATGCAGCTCCTGTCGATGATGACGCCGTTGTCATCGCCGCCGCCGCAGATGCGCTCGACGTGCCCACAGACGCCATCGAAACGGTGGTGCTGCACCGCCGCAGCCTCGACGCTAGAAAGCGGCGCGCAGGTCGTTGGGTCTTGCGCTGCCGCGCCTATCTCGTAGGCGAACCTGGGCCCGAGGGACCGGATTTACGGGCGATTCGTCCCAAACGGGCTGCAAAACCACGCGGGGCGCTACGCCCGATCATTGTCGGGATGGGGCCAGCCGGCCTCTTCGCAGCGCTGCAGTTCGCAGATTACGGCGTGCAATGCACCATCTTGGAGCGGGGCCCACCCGTCGAGCGGCGCAACTACGACGTGCGCGACCTGCGAACCAAGGGCCAGCTGCAGCCGGAATCAAACCTCTGCTTTGGCGAAGGCGGCGCAGGCACCTACTCAGACGGCAAGCTCTATTCCCGCAGCAAGAGCCCGCGTGTACGCGAGGTGTATGAGCGCTTGGTCGCCCTTGGCCTCACCGAGCGCATTTTGACCGACGCCCATCCCCATGTGGGCACCAACCGACTCATCCCCATGGCCAAAGTGCTGCGGCAAGCCCTCGTAGAGGCGGGCCACACGCTGCGCTTTGACGCCCGGGTGACCGACTTGCTGGTGAAGACAGACGGCGCCCAACCTCAGGTGATCGGCGTTGAGTTGGCGGACGGCGAGCAGCTCGTCGGGGAGCCGGTACTCCTGGCAACGGGTCACTCTGCCCGCGGGGTCTACGCCATGTTGGCCAGACACGGCGTCGCCATGGAGCGAAAGTCCTTCGCCATCGGCGCACGCGTGGAGCATCCCCAGGCGCTCATCGACGAGGTTCAGTTGGGCGATATGGCCGGCTGGAAGTCCGTCGGCGCGGCTGAGTATTTCCTCAAGCAGAAGGTGCCCGAGGCGGGCGGGAGTCGCGGTGTCTACTCTTTTTGCATGTGCCCGGGCGGCTTTGTCCTGCCGACGCCCACGGCCCTGGACCATCTCAACGTCAACGGCATGAGTAACTCTGGGCGCAACTCCAAGTTCGCCAATGCAGCGCTGGTCGCACAGATCGGCGCTGACGAGATGTACCTAGAGTCGCCGGGTGATCTCGACGACGACCCCGACTTTGGCGCCCATGTGGCCGGCGGGGCACTGCTCGGTCTAGCGCTTCAGGGCAAGCTGGAGCGTCGGGCCTTTGCCCTCGGCGGTGGCGCCTATCACGCGCCGGCCCAGCGGCTTGCAGACTTTGTTCACGGTGACAACACGGGCATGCTTCCGCAGCGCTCATCGTATCGCCCTGGCCTCCGCGCTGCTGATTGTCGTGAGGTCTTACCGTCGCGCATCGTGGCCGCACTGGTTCGCGGCGCCTCGCAAGTCGATCGCGGTCAGCTCCGCGGCTACCTCACCAACGACGCGGTCATCATTCCGGTAGAAACCACCACATCATCGCCCGTCCGCATCATCCGCGGCCCAGACAGGGAGAGCATTTCCCACCGGGGACTCTATCCCGTCGCTGAGGGCGCAGGTTATGCCGGCGGTATCGTGTCGAGCGCGATCGATGGCATGAACGCCGCCGAATCCTTGCTCATCCGCCACGGATTATTGGCCGAGGAGGGTCGATGAGTGACGGGGACGCCCATTTGGCCAAACTCGCTGAGCTACACGAGCAGACCGATCGCCGATTTTCAGCTACAACCGCGGCGCTTCCGACCAAGATCGGCTGTGGCAGCGGTTGTTTTTCCTGCTGCGTCGACGAGCTAACCGTGTGGGAGATCGAGGCCGAACGCATCCGCCAGGCGGGGCTAACGATCCAGACCCATCAGCCGGGCATGTGCGCTTTTCTCGATAGGGATGGCCGCTGTCAGGCCTACGAGGTGCGGCCCTATGTCTGTCGAAGTCAGGGCGCGGTGTTGCGTTGGTACGATGACGTCGGTGAGCGCCGCGCGTCCTGTGATGCGCACCTAGCTGGACTCGCGTTTGAGACCCTGCCCGAATCGGCAACATTTGAACTCGGCCCCGCAGAACATCAGCTCCTGGGACTCGCTACGGCTTGGCATGGCGCCACTGGCCGCCGTGGGTTGCCGCTTCGGATCGCCTTGCGCGACCTCGCTGAGGCGCTCGCTACCGAATCGTAGGTATGAAACCGGTGCGATCGAGCGTCAGCCGGTCGATGGTTGAGCGATCGAGCGTCGCGCCTGCGCGCAGACGCGGCTAGCGCCGACCGGACTCGAGCAGTTCCGGTCCTTGAGCGAGCACGTACGCGAGATAGACTTCCGCGTCTAAACCAGCGTCGACGCGGCCTGCATCGACTTCGGCCTCCAGCCAGCGCTGCATCTGCCCAAGCCACGGGCCACCCGGCCGCCCGGTGCGCGCCATCACTACATTGCCGAAGCCCTTGGGCAGGGGCGGTACACGTGCATCGGCCTCGCGGACTTCCGTGATGCGCTTGACCAGCTCAACGCCCAGGGAGCGCACTTCTTTGATCCGCCAAGCGCGCTTGGTGGTGTAGTCACTGCGCGAAAAGGCGATCACATCGTCGAGATGCTCTCCCATATCGCGAATCAGCCTGCGCACGGCGCTGTCGGTCCAATCCGTCGCATAGACATTGGCCCGGGCGTGGTTGCTGATCACGTACACGATCCGATCACGCAACGCTTCATCCATGTGAAAACGGCCAGCGACGCCTTCCATCAGCGACCCACCGAGCTCTTCGTGACGGAAGAAATGTACCTTACCCTTGCCGGTCACCGACCGCGTCCACACTTTGCCGGTGTCATGCATCAGCGCAGTCCACCGAACGGTCAGCGTAGGCGGGCACTTGTCGACGACCTGCAGCGTGTGATCCCAGATGTCCTTGTGGTGCACGCGGCAGCTTTTATGAAAATCCACCATCGCGCAGACTTCGGGCACCATGAGCGGCAAAATCCGAGCATCATTGAGAAATTGCAGCCCCACACTCGCGCGCCATGCAACCAGTAACGTGCCAAAGCGCTCGCACCACACCTGACGATCGAGCCCCAAGACGTGCCCCGAATCTCGCCTCGCTTGTCGGGTTAATTCTGAAGTCGGCACGAGCCCCGTCTTTGCCGCCCAAACGCCCAGATCCAGCAGGCGCGTCGCATCGCCCCACAAGGAACGGCGGGCATCGTGGCGCAGGTTCAGCTTTCCCTTTGCGACTTCGTCCTGGACGCCAGGCAATGTCTCAGTGACACCCTCAGCCGTTCCGATCAGCGTCCATGCGCGCACGACATGTGTATCCGCAGCGAGGCGCGCTGTCGCGACCGGATTATCAGAGGATTGCAGGGTCAGCCCCATCTCTGTTGACGACGCGACCGCGTCAGCTGGCACCTGATCACCGCGGATCCAGATCGGCGTCCGAAGCGCTCCGGGAAGCGGTATGTCGCTCGCCATCGACAACGCGACAGGGCCTGTCGTTGCAGGTTCACAACCAGCCTCAGCCAACTGAGAAAGTAGCTGAGATAGACGTTGAGAGTCGGTGGAAGGGCTTGGCGTCATCTTCTGCACTCCGTGACCCGGGCGGGCGACGCAGGCGGTGTAGCCATCCGGACTCCGCCACGTCAAGCGCACAATGTCCAATTGCGAGCGATGATACGAAATGTGAGGGGCCCGAAGGGGCGTCAAGGCAGCCCGGTAGGGCAGAGTTGTGTTGACAGAGCGGCATGTCGTTGGTAGCTATAAGGAGGCAACGTGACTCCGCCATCTCTCCCCCACGAGTGCGGACGATACTGCTATTCGACGACGCGCGGGAGGGTTCCCGACGCAATCAGTCATTTGCACTCAGGGAGAGCAGCCCCCCGCTGCTCGTCGGTCGGGGAAACCCATGACGAAGAAGAAAACCCTTCCGTCCGTGAAGAAAAACGTCGCCGACTTCCTGTCGAGCGAAGAAGTGGCCATCAGTGACAAGCAGGAGGAGCGCGTTTCGAGCTACCTCATGTTGTCGAGTGATGCGCCGTTGAATGCTGGTGAGGCTGCCCTTGGCGCTGAGCACTGCAGTCACGGTTCACACGGTAGCCACGGATCTCACGGCAGCCACGGCTCACACGGTAGCCACGGTTCACACGGTAGCCACGGTTCACACGGTAGCCACGGTTCACACGGTAGCCACGGTTCACACGGTAGCCACGGCTCCTGGTAGCCACGGTTCTCCGCCGCTCGCTGTAGCCACCTCTTGCTGGGACCAACGGTGCCGGCAACCGTGAGGCGTTTCGGCGTCCGTAGGTCTACTAGCGCGCAGCGCACGACGAGAATCACACAGTCACTTGCGCATCGATACCAGCACGGAATCGATGCGCTTGCTGCTTTTAGTGCAATCAGACCCTGCGGCTGCGCAAGCGGCTGAATGTTCACACAGCAGTCGGGACGCAAGCGTCTACGGAACGGGGCGCGCCATCGACCGAATCGGAGAGCATCTCGCCCCAGGGTCGCGTCGCGTCGCTTGGGACGTTGCGGTGTGGCTGCTGTTCCATGGCCTGACGCAGTCTTGAAATCAACCGGAGATGCCCTCTCCGAGCTGCCGGATCGGACCAACCTTCCTGTCGGGCCACCGTCGCCAGCGAATGACCGCGCACATAGGTTCCGTTGAGCACTGCGCGATCTCGCTGCCCCAACTTGGCGCGCTCAAGGACACGTCTGGCATCGACGCGATTGCGGATTGGCCCGCTGTCATACATGCCCTCTGGCTGCGAGTTCAGGTAGTGCATCTTGCCGCGCACATTTCGGAGGTCGCGTCGTTTTTGATCGATGGCCCGGCACTTCAACACCTTCCACTGCGGCGTATGCAACATCTCCTCAACCTGAAGATTGCGGCTGTGCGCGTATTCCACCAGCCCCAACAAGGCAGTCGCGACGAGGTCTTCGCGTTCAAAGGGATCTTGGGTGAGACGTTGCGCGATGATTTGGGCGGCGGTGAAAGCTGCGGGCTGACGTGACATCGGGACTCCTGGGCTCAGAGGGTAGACGACCTCTCTCAAAGCACAGTCGATGCCAGCTGCCTCATACTTTATGGAATATGCCGCAGAGTTCGATAGTTGTCCGATGGTCGGCGTTGCGGTGAGCGCTCGACCATGGGTCTGGCCGCCCCACCCCCTATGAGGCATCTGGGCCCCACGCTCGTCGCGCTTTGGAGGGGCCGACAATGTTGACGATCGCCACGGGGGACCTATGGTCGACGCGTGCACCTCTTGCGATGCGCAGCGCTGGGGCTATCCCCCGAGGAGGCGCAATGAGTCGGCGACTAGCTAGCGGATGGACCCTTTTCTTCATGGTCGCATCGCTGAGCGCCTGCGATACGGAGGACAAGACCCCGGCGACGCAGCCCGCGGCGGAAGTGCCGGTCGAGGCCGTCAAGAAGCCGCCGCCGCCGCCCGTGAAGGGGCCACCGCTCTCCGCGATCGCTGCCCGAGCGGCCAAGCGGGCAGCCGGGCTGAAAGCGCGTGACAAGGCGACGCTCAAGGGCCTACTCAAGAAAGTACGGCATGACGGACCGGTGCTGAAACATCTGTATAAGTCTTCAAAACTGCAACACTACACCGCCGACGGCACGTTGTCGGAGTCCGGAGATGCCCTGTTGGCGTTGCTCGCTGACTTGGAGCGCCACGGGGTCGATCGCCGGCCCTATCGCCTCGCAGATATTGACGCCGCGACCGCAGCCGTGGTCGCCGCTTTTCGCGCTGAGCGGACCGCAGCCGCAAACCTGGGCTCAGACGTAGGTGCGGCCAAGGTCGCCATGGCAGCGGCAGCGTGGACGCGCGGCGGTCCCGGCGGCGAGATCGTCCTGGTGAAAGCCAGCGGTGGAAAGCTCAGTGGCGCTGCTCGCAAAGGCCTCGGCGATGGACTCGATAAGGTGATGGACGCGTCCATCAAGGTTCGCCAGGCCATGTGGCGGGCCGACGTGGCCATGAGCGCTGCAGCGGTTCGGTATGTCATCGACTTTACCATGGCAAAGCCCGCGCATCCCCACGAGTACATCAGCCCTGGGACGTTGCGGAAAAATGCGGATGCCGAGGCCGAGGCGCTGATCGCGCGGTTTGATGCCCACAAGGGTGCCCAAGCCAAGACGATGAAGGCCGCGTGGCCCACTCACCCGCAGTACAAGCGGCTGCTCAAGGCTGTCGATGCGTACAAGCGCTTGGCCGACAAAGGAGGGTGGGAGTTGCTCCCGCCACTCGGGCGCAAGAAGATCGAAAAGGGCGGTAAGGGGCCGTTCGTGCTTGCGTTGCGCAAGCGGTTGTTGGCCGAGGGCTACGAGCTGCCAGCCGACGGCGAGCGCTTCGACAAGCCGGTGCACCACGCGGTGGTCGAGTTTCAGCGTCGCCACCAACTCAAGGAAGATGGCGGCGTCGGCAAAGGGACCATCGCTGCACTCGACGTGACGGCAGAGCAGCGGGTTCGGCAGTTGAAGCTCGCGCTGACCCGGTGGCGGAGCGCATTGGCGCGTGATGCGGAAGGGTTCTACGCCCACGTCAACGTCGCCGCCCAGCGGGTGAAGCTGTACGACAAGAACAAGCGTATTCGGGAACATCGGGTGATCGTTGGCAAGGACAACGACGACATCGACTACGACAAGCGCATCAAGGGCAAGATCAATCGCACCAAGCTGTTTAGCGCCAAAATGAAGCGCATCACCCTCGCGCCCAGGTGGTACCCGACGCCCCGCGTGATCGATCTGGAGTTGGGGCCAGCGCTCGCCAAAGATCCCGACTACTTCGAAAAGCACGGCTACGTCTCTGAGATGCAGGCCGACGGCTCAGAGAAGGTCTACCAACGCGCTGGCAAATCCAACCTGCTCGGCGTGGTGAAGTTCCAATTCCCCAATAAACACGCGATCTACATGCACGACACCCCCGGCCGTGCGCTGTTTAAGCGGGCGCGCCGGGCTTACTCCCACGGTTGCGTCCGTCTGCACAAACCGAAGCAGCTCGCCTACTACCTGCTCAAGCGGGATCGCGGTTGGAAGCGTAAGAAGATCGACGAGATCATCAAAAAGCGCGAAGAGAAGATCGTCGGGCTGCGCAAGCACTTCTGGGTCTACATCGACTACATCAGCGCAACGGTCGACGATGACGGTACGACCCGGTTTTGGAGCGACATCTACGCCTACGACTTGGCCTATTTTACCGGCCAGCTTCCTGTTCAAGAGACGGAAGAGTACAAGGCAGCTTCGACCCGTGGTCTGTAGTGTTGGCGGGCGTGAGCGCGAAGAGAGGGACCCGGATGGGCGGCGATGAGCAGCGCGATGAACCCAACACCGCAAGCGGCGACGCCGACGTGACGCGGGAAGCTGATTTGGGCACGGAGACCCTGGCAAATCAGTACGAGATTCGAATTCTGGCGGATGGACGCGTCGTCTTTGGCGACCTCCCTCAGGGGCTTTTGGAAGTGGCGCGAGTTGTGGCAGGGTCCGAACCCGGGCCGCAGACTGTGGTGCCGGAGAGCGAGAACCACGACGAATGAATCGCCTCTGTCCCATGTGTGGCAACAAGACGGAACAAGCGCGTTGCCCGAAAGACGGCACCGCGACGCTGGTCTTAGCCCAAAACCCAGACAGCCGACTCTCTGAAGGTACTGAGATCAATGGCCGATATCGCATCGGGCAGGCGATCGGGCAGGGCGGTTTTGGTGCCGTCTATCGGGCGACCAGCTTGGCGACCGGCCAGACGATGGCGGTCAAAGTCCTGGGGATTTCGCTCGACAGCGACGAGTCTGAGCTGATTCAGCGCTTTTTTGCTGAAGCTCAGATCACCGCCAGCTTGAAGCATCCCAATACGATTCGCGTGTTTGACTTCGGCCAGACCGAGGGCGGCGCGCTCTACATCGCCATGGAGCTGCTCAGCGGCCAGGACCTCAACGAACTGCTGCGCGAGCGCCGGCACGCAGGTACCGCGTTGACCCAGGCGGAGACGTCTCGCATCGCCGCCCAGTCCCTGCGCAGCCTCACCGAAGCCCATATGAGTGGTCTGGTGCACCGGGATCTCAAACCGCACAACATCTTTCTCAACGATGTGCCGGGCGACGATCCGATCGTGAAAGTCCTGGATTTCGGCATCGCCAAGCGCTTGGGATCCAATCTGACGGGCACGGGGCAGGCCTTTGGCACGCCCAACTACATGAGCCCGGAACAGGCGCAGAATCGACCGATCGACGCCCGCAGCGATCTCTACTCTCTCGGTGTGGTGCTGTATCAATGCGTGGCCGGCGCTTGCCCCTTCGAAGGGGACAATCCGTTGGCGGTGCTGTTGTCGCACGTCACCGACAAGCCAGAAGATCTGTACGCGCGCGCCAAACATCCCGTGAGCCGGGAATTTGCTGCCGTGATCGAGCGGTCGCTGGCCAAAGACCCGAACGATCGTTTTGCAGACGCCATCGAGATGCGCCGCGCCCTGGAGGGCTGTCCACCGGCGCCGTCCGAAGCGCAGTGGAAAAGCGGTGAGGCTGAACCGCAGCCCGCCGATCCGAGCGGTACGCCCGATGCGCCCGTCGATGACCGCACTGCCGCATACGCGCCGATTGCGGTGGGCGATGGGCCTGTCCATGTCGTGCCGCCGAAGAACGCCACGCCCGCGGCTGAGCCCGAGGGTGGCTCGGGCTATACACAGGCCTTTCTCGACCGTGGATTAGCCGACGAGGTCGCTGCCGTCCTCTCAGCAAAATCGGCAGGCGAGTCCACCGGAGAACAAGACGAACCGCTGCCAAAACCCCGGTCTGCCGCCTGGATGGCGCTGCCGCTGCTGTTGTTGGCCGCTGGCGCTGGGCTCTGGTTCTTTCTCGGTGGTACGTCATCGCAGGCCAATGTAGCCGTGGCTTCCGACGCTGGATTGTCCACCGACGCAAGCGCTGCTGTGACGGGAGTTGACGCGGGTCAGCCCCCAGACGCGGGGGCTTCCCTTGCTGCCGATTCAGTTGGGCAGGACGCGGCACAGGCATTGGACGCATCCGGCGACACGCAGGTAGCGTCGCTGACGACCATCGCCTTGAAGACGCAGCCACCTGGGGCCCAGGTGCGTATCGACGGAAAGGTCGTCGGCAAGACGCCGCTGCCACTGCAGCTGGCGAACGACGGGACGCTGCGCGCGACCCTCAGCCGCGCTGGTTACCGCGACAAAGAGGTGGTGCTGGTCAAATCAGATGCGCCGGCGCGTACGGTGAGCTTGACGAAAGTTCCGAGAGTACGGAAGCCGCGACCTGTGAAGCGCCCCAAGCCTCCACCACGCAAGGTCAGGCCCCCCAAGGTCAAGAGCGCCCTCGAGGAGCGCCTGTAGTCTCATCGCCACGATTGTCCGTTCCACAACCCCGCTGGAGTCCAGCTTGTCCCCACGCAGCCCGGTTCTCAATTCGCTCTCGCTCGTGATCCCGGCCTACAACGAGGCCGATCGCTTGCCGCAAAGCTTGCGGCACATCCTCGCCTGGATGGATGACACAGAGGTGAAGGGTGAAGTGATCGTCGTCGATGACGGCTCCACAGACGCCACAGCGGACCTCGCTGAAGAGATCGCCGCTTCCGATCCGCGGGTCAGCGTGATTCGGCAGCCGGGCAACCGTGGAAAAGGCGCCGCGGTCAGACGTGGAGTCGAAGTCTCACGAGAGGCTTGGATCTTGTTTTCAGACGCTGACCTGTCGACGCCGATTGAAGACGTAGTGCGGTTAGCTAAAGTCTCCGACACTGGCATCGAAGTGGTCATTGGCTCACGGGACGTCAGCGACAGCCAGATCGAGGAACACCAACCCTGGTACCGAGAGGCCATGGGGCGGACGTTTAACCGGATTGTTCAGACGTTCGCCGTGCCGGGCATCAAGGACACGCAGTGCGGCTTCAAGTTGTTCTCGCGCGAGGCTGCTCGGCGGTGCTTTGGCCACATGACCATCGAGCGGTTTGCTTTTGACGTGGAAGTGCTGTTTTTGGCGCGCCGCTTCGGTTACGAGATCGCTGAGGTCGGTGTGCGCTGGCGCAACGACGATCGTTCGACAGTGGACCCGCTGCGCGATGCGACGCGAATGTTCTCCGACGTGATGCGTATTCGGCTGCGCCATCGCGGGCTGTCGCCCGACGCTCCCTGAGGTGGCGCCTAGCCTGACTCCAGCGCTCGTGTTCATGGGGTTTTATACGGATCGCCGAATCAAGTGCGATTCGTACTAGCGCGAAGTTTCCGTTACAGGATGGGCAGGGGCCAACGCTCGCGGGCGACTCGGCGAGCGTCTACTGTTTTTCGTCTTTTTTGCGTCGCGCTTGGCAGCGGAAGGCGCCTTCCCATCGGCCATGTGCAGTACGCAGGACGTCTCGTTGCAGCGTGCGACAGGTAGCGCCAGATGCCAGCCAGATGCCACAGGGCCCAGCGGCGGTTGCCGGACGACGACGAAGTCTGCGGCGAACGCATCCCAGTCCGCGCTCTTGCCGGAGACCACGCCGAGGCGCTTGAGGGCCTTGATGAGGGGTCGCGCTCCGAACCGGTCTGGAAACAGGTTCGCGGGGGCGCCTAGGGCGGCCATCAGCTCGACATCGTCTGACCGAAGGACCAGTGGGGTGACAGCTGTACTATCTCCCACCGAGGAGAGCGCCGCGCCCAGTGTACTGCGCGGGTCTGGCCGGTGTGTGCGGTCCACCCAGCCGCAGAGTAGGAGCACCGCAGCAAGCGCCGCAGCGGTCGCTCGGTTGGGTCCATTGAGCCAGCGAACAGCTTCGCCGAGGCCGCCGGCGATGAGAAGTGGCGCAATGAGGGTGCTAGTGGAAATCGGGAAGGTGCCCAGCGTCAGCCCACATACAAGCCACCACACCGCGCCCGCGGCGATTGGACCACGAGCGGGGGCCCAGCGCACCGCCAACAATGCGGGTACGACGGGAATCGTCAGCAGGACGGAGAGCAGGCCGCCGATGGCCTTGGTGTCTTGCATACCGCCCAGCACGACGATCGGCGCGGGCTTCCGCAACGCGCCGATCGTGGCGTTCCACCAGTTCAGGAGATTGTCGCCGGGAAATGCGACCACGATGGCAGCACCGGCCAGGGCGACGCCCGCAAACCAACTGAGCGCAATCGGTCGGGAAGCGACGCCAGGCGCAGGCGAGGGCCGGGGAAACAAGGCGCCGACAACAGCCAGCCCCATAGCGCCGGGCAGGCCTAACGGAGACACCAGTGCAGCGAGCAGCAACCCGAACCCGAGCAATAGGGATCCACCGATGGCGTGGCGCTCGGCCAGGTGGCCCGACAAAAGGACGGTGAGAGTCGCCAGGAGCAGGGCGACTTCGATACCGACGGTGCAGAGGCTGTCTGGCGCGATGAGCAACACCAGCAGTGCAGCAAGCCACGACAGCCGTTTCGCCCCGCAAAAGTAGGCTACAAGCACCAATCCAGCTGCGTTGAGTACGCCCATTGTCGCCCAGACCACTTGGATCTTGAGTGCCGCGCCGTCGCCCTTGAGCACCCGGCCGACGGTCCGCAGTGCGCCGCCGCCACCACCTGCGCCGTCGAGCAAGGTCGCCGCGGACGCGCTCCAGGACGGAGAGAGCAGCCAGAGTGCGAGCACCGCTAGGCCGGAGCCTATAGCCGCGAATAGGACCGACCGAGGGCGTGGCTGTTCACCGACCACGGGCTGCCTCCGGTGCGCGCTTCATCTTGCGCTCTGTGGCCGATCCACCACGCGTCTTGCCTCGCGCCCCTCTCCGCGACGTAACTTGTCGCTTTCCGGTCATCCAAACCTGCGCGCAGGCCATGCGCCAACGGTTGTTGGACGCGGCGAATTCGACCGTCAGCGACGCGGTACGGGGGCCGGGTTTGATGTCGGCGCTGTCCTCACCAGGGCGCCATTCGTCATTGACCGACGTGCTCAACAGCAGCTCATCGTTCAAGTTCACTCGCAGGCTGACCGCCTTGCCGCCGCCCGAACCGGTCAGCAGCGCGATCTTCGCGTGCGCCTTCGCTCCGACCGGCACCCTGTCCCACCGCAGCACCGTCGGTTTGTTATCGGCCTGCGGATGAACCCAGAGACAGCGCATGCCCTCGCCAGATCCGCGCCCAGCGTAGGGCCCAACGAAAGCCCACGCAGCCTTGCCACAGCGGAAACGCCCGGGATTCGGGAGCCATTGGCACGGGGCTGCGGCCTTGCCCCGCCCGACGACAGCCATGGCTTTGGGGAGGGCGTCAAGCACGTCGAACGTGGTGTCTGGCTGCGGCGTTGGCGGGGCAGCGCTCAGGGTGTTCGTGGCGCCCACGGCCCCGTAGATCGCGAGGCCTGCCAAGACGATCCACACATAGATCCGATGCTGGCGACCCGCGTCCATTCCCTAGTGCCCCTCCCACCCACCCTGGCGGTACGAAGGTCCTGTGGTAGCCCACCCCCCTGGCAGTGGCAAGGTTCGACTGACGGGCCCCGGGCTATTGTCACGACAAACATTGACCAATCTGAGTGGATTCGGTATAGCCCCCGCGCGTTTCCGAGTCGGAGGTACATCGCAGATTCACAGCGGCGACCAGCAAGTTCGCTCACCTGATCTGCTCCCTCCCTACTAGCCCCAGTTTGGATCGCGGGTCGCGCCCAGGGGGCAAACGCAGTCGACACAAGTCGACATTTACCCCGGAATTTCAAGCTCCGGGGACCGGACAAACGGTGAAGCAACCGATCGAACAGCCCCGGCAGGAATCAGCGCTAAATAGCGCCGGCCGGGCTGTGTTCACGACGATGCACGATAGGGTTCATAGCCCACGGCGACCAGTGTCTGTAGTCAGGCCCTCGCCCAGTCAGCATCCGATCAGTCAGCAATTGATCACAATGAACAGCACCCTGCAGCCCATTGGGCTCCTATCATCAGCGTCGGCACATCGCCGGCTTGCGAGCTGTGGTGCGTTGCGATCCCGTTCTGGTTCCCGCCAACTCTTACTGGGCAACAGCCCATAACGAGCCTGTAATTTCGGCATCGGGTCGCGCAGTTGCGACCAGGAGTCGGACATGAAGCGGATGCTAATCAGCGCTGATCTCGAAGAATCACGCGCAGCGGTAGTTGAAGACAATCGGTTGGTCCATCTGGAGATCGAGCCGGTCAACCGCGATTCAGTGAAAGGCAACATCTATCGCGGCGTGGTCGCTAGGGTGGAGCCGTCCCTGCAGTCAGCGTTTGTCGACTTTGGTCGGCCGAAGCAGGGCTTCCTGCCAGTTGGCGAGATCCACCCGAAAATTCGCGGTGAAAGCAAAGACAAGCGCACGCCGATTCAAGAGATTTTGAAGGCCGGTCAGGTCATCCTGGTTCAGGTGACCAAAGACGAGATCGGCAACAAGGGCGCGACGCTGACGACGTTCATCTCGTTGCCCGGTCGCTACCTCGTGCTCATGCCCGAGAGCGACAAGACCGGTGTGAGCCGCAAGTTGAGTGATGCGGCCCGTGCCAGGGTCAAAGAGCTCACCGATAAGATGAAGGTCCCGGACGGGTTTGGCCTCATCGTGCGCACCGCCGGTGAGCGGGCAACCAAGCTCGAACTCACCAAAGATCTCGTCTATCTCAACCGGCTGTGGAGTCACATCGACGACGGTTTCAACTCCGGTAAGGGCGCCGCTGCGCTGTACCACGAGCGCAGCCTCGCAATTCGCTTCGTACGGGACTACTTCAAGCGGGACATCAAAGAGATCGTCATCGACGACGAGCAGACGCTGGCCGAAGTGATGGCCTACGTGAAGGTGCTCATGCCGCGCAATCTCAGCGCAATTGAGCGCTATTCGGGCGTGATTCCGCTGTTTGCGCGCTATGGCATCGCCGGGCAGGTCGAGAGCGTATTTGCGCGTCAGGTGCCGTTGCAGGGTGGCGGGTCGATCGTCATCGATCAGACCGAGGCCTTGGTCGCGGTTGACGTCAACAGTGGTCGTGTCAAAGGCAAGGACATCGAAGAGACTGCACGCCAGACCAATATCGAGGCGGCTCAAGAGGTTGCGCGCCAGCTGGTGCTCCGCGATCTCGGTGGCTTGGTGGTCATCGACTTCATCGACATGCGCGATCGCAAGTATGTGCGTGAGGTGGAGAGTGCGCTGAAGTCGGCGATGAAAAACGACAAGGCGCGGCACAAGCTGGGTCGCATCAGCGAGTTTGGGCTGATGGAGCTGTCTCGCCAGCGTCTGAAGAGCTCGGTTAACAAGGGTGTATTTGAGAGTTGCGTGCACTGCAGCGGCACCGGATTTTACCGGACGACACCCAGCTTGGCCGCTTCCGTGATGCGCCGCATCCACGAGCTCGTCGCCAAGGGCAACATCGCCTACTTGGTTGTGACTCTGCCGCCTGAGGCAGCCAACTACCTGCTCAACGCCAAGCGCAGTGAGCTGGCCAACGTGGAGCGCGAGTATCACGTATCCATTGAGATCATTGGTGTCGAAGGCATGACCGCGGCGCAGGTGACGATCGAGCACATGCAGCGGCAGCCCAACAAGTCTGGGTCCGAGCAGATTCGAGAAGCCCGTTTCAAGCGCGTGACCCGTCGTTTGGACCTGGTGCGCAACAAGCTGCTCAAGCAGGAAGAGGCGCGTATCGAACGGCGTCTCTCCGCTGCACTGTCGGGTTCTTCGGTCGATTATGCCGACGTGTACGACGGCGTGATTGCAGACACCGCCGATGTGGCCGCAGAAGCGCGTGAAGCCGATGTTCGCCGTGAACAGCGTCGGCGGCGCGACCGGGAGCGCAAGCAGGGCAATCAGCAGGCAGATCTTGCGGCCGTCAGCGCGCCACCCGCTGCAATTGAGGTTCCGCTCCAGCCCCAGGGATTCACCGGCTGGCTGAAGGGCTTGTTTGGCATGGGGCCCAAGGCGGTGGAGACCGTGGTCGTTGAGGCGGCCGTTGTGCCTTCGCCGGCGCTGCAAGCGCCTGAGCCCGCGCCAGAACCCAAAGAAGCGCGTGACGAGCAGCCTGAGCGCGGTCGTCATCGCTCGCAAAACGACGAGTCTGAGGACGGGGACGGGCGTCGAGGTCGCCGTGGTGGTCGCCGCCGTCGTCGTCGCGATGATGACCGTCGTGGCCCCCGTGAAGGACGCGAAGGACGCGAAGGACGCGAAGGACGTGAAGGACGCGAAGGACGCGAAGCCCGTGGGCAGGAAGATTCGTCTCAGAAGAAGGCGAAATCCACCAAGGAAGCGCCCGAAAAGTCGGGCAAGAAAGCCGCCGAAGGCCAAGACGCCGCCGTTGACTCGAAGGACGGCGATGAGGAGCGCGCAGCCAAGCGCCGTCGTCGTCGTCGGGGCGGTCGCCGCCGGGGTGGACGTCGCCGTGACGGAGAGGACAACGGCTCGCCTGAGAGCAACGGCCCGACAAACGATGAGGCACCGGCAGCTGCTGCGGGCGCTGACAAGCCTGCGGACGAGCAAACGCTGCAGGGGGCATCTGAGCCGGCTGTAGAGGCGAAACCCAAGGCGGAAGAGTCTGCGGCTTCGACCACCGAGGCTGCCAAGGCGCCCTTGGTTGATGCGCGTGCGCTCGCTGAGGCCAGACTTGCCGAACTTCGCGCTGCGCGCGGCGTCACGGCTCCACCTGCCGAAACCGATGCCGCACCAACAGAGGCGGTCCAGGCAGAAGGAGCCGAGGAATCGGCCGGTACAGAAGAGGCTGCCGAAGCCACGGAAGCTGTCGCGGCTTCGGAAGCTGTGGAAGTTGCTACTCCGGCGGCTGATGGGCCGTCATCTGACACCGTCGCGGCTGGCGCGGAGCAATCAGCTGCCGAGGCTTCGGATGCCGACGCGCCGCCAGCTCTTCCCGGAGCCGACGCTGAGGAGCTCGCTGCTGACGCGGACAACGAAACCGACGCCGATACGGCTTCTGCGGATCAGGCAGCTGCCCCGCTCGCTTCCGTAGAAGAAGCGGTCGTTGCAGCGGAGCCAGAAGCAGCTGGAGCGGTCGAGGATTCCGGGGTGGAAGCTGCAGAAGAGCTCGCTGCCGACGCCGAACCGGACGCAGAGGTTGAGTCAGACGGGGACGCATCTGACGCCGCCGCGGGCGCAGCAAATCCGTTTGTGATCGACCTGCGTTCCGGCGGAGGGAACAACTCTAGCTCCTCTGGGCGTTAGCACTGTCAGGAGCACTCGCCATGACGGACAACCAGCCGGTCGTATTGGTGGTCGATGACGACGCGGCCAACCTGCGCAGCCTCGAGAAGATCTTATCCCGCGAGGGGATGACGGTCAGCGCTGTCGCCGACGGGCAAGAGGCAGCCCGCATGCTTCGTACGCGTCGCATCGGCGTGTTGTTGACCGATCTGATGATGCCGGGCGTCGATGGCATGGAGCTACTGCGCACGGTCAGTGCCCACAGCAGTCACACCGCGGTCGTGGTGATGACGGCATATGGCACGGTTGAGACCGCTGTCGCGGCAATGAAGGAAGGCGCCTACGACTTCATCACCAAACCCCTACGGCGGGCGGAAGTGGTGCGCTCGGTGACCCGCGGTATGGAGCGATCGCGTCTAAGGGCTGAAAATGAGTCCCTGCTGCAGGAACTTGAGCGCGCGGGCCGCAGCCGCGAGATCATTGGCAGCAGCCCCATGATGCGGCGATGCCTCGATTTGGTTGAACGGGTCGCGCCCGCCCGCACCACGGTGATGCTGCTCGGCGAAAGCGGGACCGGCAAAGAGGTCTTCGCACGGGCGCTACATCGGATGAGTGGTCGAAGCGGCCCCTTCATCGCGGTGAACTGCGCGGCGATTCCGGATAACTTGCTAGAGTCTGAGCTGTTTGGGCACGAAAAGGGCGCATTTACGGGGGCGGTGAGCCGCCGCGATGGTCGGTTTCAGCTCGCGCACGGCGGCACGTTGCTCCTCGATGAGATCGGTGATTTGCCGCTGCCGCTCCAAGGCAAACTGCTTCGCGTACTGCAAGAAGGGGAGGTCGAGCGTGTCGGCGGCAGCCGGCCATCGCCCGTGGACGTTCGGGTGCTCGCTGCGACTAATCGTGTCCTGGAAGACGAGATCGCTGCCGGCCGGTTTCGGCAAGATCTGTATTATCGTCTCAACGTCATCAGCATCGAACTACCTCCCTTGCGTGAACGCGGCGGCGACGTGCCCCGGTTGGCGCACCACTTTCTGCGCCGCTATGCCTCCGTCAATGGCAAAGATGTCTCGGTCATCAGCTCTGATGCCATGGAAGCACTGGTTGCGTATCGCTGGCCCGGCAACGTACGAGAGCTCGAAAACGTGATCGAGCGTGCCGTCGTCCTAGCGCGCGGCACAGATGTGACGCTCGCTGACCTGCCGACGAAGGTGGCGCAGGCCGAGGGCGGCAGTCGTATCCTCCATATTCCGGTGGGCACCCCATTCGAGGAGATCGAGCGACTCGCCCTGGTTGAAACATTGAAGATGACCGGCGGCGACAAGCGTCGCGCCGCTGTGTTGCTCGGAATTGCGGTGCGCACCATCTATCGCAAGCTTGAGGGAATGGAACGCGACGGCGAGCAGGGGGCCGAGGGATGACGATGACGCTGCGGCGCGATCTTCTGGGTCGCTCTACGAACCAACCCTCGTCCTTTGCCGCTGAGACGGCGGCGTTGCCAACAGACCCCGGTGCGATCGCCCGGGCTGCCATCACCGCTGCTAGTGGCGCGGAGGCGGCGCTGCTCGACATCATCTCCAGGCTTGTCTGCCATGATGAAGGCGGTCTGGACGGTAATTTCGTGGCTGTTGTGGCGTGCTTGCGCTTGCTGCCGGACCACGCTGGGCCGCGCGCGGCTTTGCCCTTGGCCCGCGCCCTCGACATCGCAGCCGCCGCCACGCAGGGGCTGACGCGGCGACAACGATCCGCTGCCACAACCACATTGGACGCCGATGGCCTGAAGGCCGCGCTCAACCACGTCGCCGATCCCGCGAAGGCGGAGGCTGCTATCGCTGCGGCGGCCGCCGGTGAGGTCGAAACCCCGCGACTGGCTGCGGCCGTGACTGATCTGCTGTATCAGGCGCCCGATCGCAGGGCGCATTTGGCCCCGCTGGTCGTCGCTGCACTGGAGGTCGCACGTGTGGCAGGTCGCGATGTGTCCGTGGAAACCTTGGCGCGTCTGGCTCGTACCTTGGTGCTGAAGCAGTTGCCTGAACGCGAGGCCGATCGCGCGCTGATCGCGCCAATTTCCACAGCATTTGAGCGTTTGTACGCTGCGCAAGACGCGGCCAAGTCCGCCGCATTTCAGGAGGCGAGATTTCGCCCCCACCTTCTCCGTGCTCGGCCAGAGTCCTTGATTCGCGCATTGGGCAAGGCTGTCGCTTTTGGCGTGCCGCGAACCCATATCGCGTCCTCTCTGTGTCTCGCTGCCGCTGAGCGCCTGCTTCAGTTCGATCCTGGGGTCGACCGGAGCGCCCGACGCCCAGAGACCTGGCTCGACGCTGCCTGGTTGCTCCAGGTGTGCGAGGCCATTCGCGCATTGGGCGTGCTCCAGGCCCGGCCCGCATGGCTCGGTCTGTTGCTCCATGGTGCGCTGTGGGTCCGGCACGCGGACGGGATCTGCCACGACGAGCCTCAGCCCCTCCCTGAGCCAGCGACACTGGCGCGCACCTGGGACCATGGTCCGGAGATCGCTCGCGTCACCGGCGCCATGTTGGCAGGGGACGGGGATCGAGCGACGCGCGTGCTGCGGGGCTACCTCCTGATGGTGCTACCCGAACAGCCGCTCAGTGCCGCCATCGTTGCTAGTGCGCTCGAAGATGGGGCGGCCACTGCGGCCGAGCAAGGGGTGCTCCTGGCCACTGTCTCCAGTGCGATGGCTGGTTTTTCGGCAACACCGGACCTCGCCCACCGCGAGCTCCTGCCTGCCGCCGCGCTTCATCTTTGGACGGCACCGCGCCGGGCTCGCCCCGTCTTTGCCCTGGTCCATCGAGAGGTCGACCAGGCGGAGGGAGGCACGGCGCCCACCGCCCCCGCCGTTCTGCCATGGTGCGGCGTTTCGCATGGGCTTTGAGCCTGAGAAATGGGGCCGATCGCCCCCTACAGACGGCGATTGACCGGCCTGGATAGGGGCCCCATACTGCCGCGACCCCAACGGAGGAATTCGAATGAACGGTGCCAAGATTTCAGCGCTCGCTTTGTGCCTTGCAGTCGCCCTTTCGGGATGTAGCAAGGACAAGAAAGCAGCCAAGGCTCCAGCAGCAGCCAAAGGCGCCAAGGCGAAAGCAGGTGCCGCCGCTGCCGCGCTGGTCGCCAAACCGGCAGCCAAGAAGGCTCCGGCCAAAGTCGTCAAGCCAGCCCCGAAGGATGTCGAGTTGGCCACGGACAAGGCGGTTGTCGCCTGGCTCTCCATCCGTTCCGTTGGAGCAGCGTTCGACGCAGCAGAGACCATTGGCGGCAAGATGGGCGCTGTGCCGCCCGGCGCGTCGCTCCGTGAGGCGGCCTACCGCGACCTGACCAAGATGCTCGCTGGTAGCGGCGTCACCGGCCACGAATGGCTCGACAAATCCAAGCCGGTACACGTCGCCATGCAAGATGACGACAAGGCCAATCCCCAAGGCGGCGTCGTTATCCTGCTGCCTGTGACCTCCCGCGCGAAGGCGCTCGACTCTCTGGCTGCTGCCAAGAAAGGTGCCGATGCGAAAGGCCATTCAGCGGTTCTTGCGGTCGGTCATCAGACGCTCTTCATCGACTTTATCGACGGGTACATGGTGCTGACGGGTGTCGAAGGTCGCTTCAAGAAGGCTCAAGGATTCGCCAAGCGTCTCAGCAAGCTGACGCCTCCCTCTCTCCTCTACATTGGTCTGTCGATGACCGAGGCCAGCAAGACCCGCAAGGCCGAGATCGATGGCCTGCTCGCCAAGCTACAAAACATGAAGGGCCCCGGCACCGCGGCGATGCCGTCGACCAGCACCTACTACAACAAGATGCTGCGTGAGTGGATCACCGACGTGCAGCGCATCGAGGTCCTCCTCAACGCATCGGGGGACAATGTGGAGCTCGGCTGGCGTATGCATGCCAAGCCGGGTACGGCCATCGCCCGCCAGATGCTCGCAGGCAAGGGGCGCGACGCCAGCAGCCTCGCCACGACGTTGCCCGGCAACAGCTACATCGCGTTTGTCGGCAACATGGATCCGGGTGCCGCAACCGAGCGGATGGAGGATTCGGTCAAGGTGCTGCAGGAGGCCTTCAAGCTCGACGACGCGACCATGGCCAAGCTAAAGGCCGACATCCGCAGCACGACGAAACTGCAGGACGGTACGAGCTTCGCCGCTGCCTATCCCGATGGCGACGCCGCGATCGGGTTCGTCGGAGGAGCCGGGGCCAGCGATCCGGCGGCGATGATCAAGGTCACCCGCAAGTTGATCAGCGTAATCTTGATGCGTCTCATCGAGATGGAGGAAGAGAAGGCGAAAAAGCGTAACCCGAAAAAGCCAGCTGACCCGATGATGGCCATCGTCAAGAAGTCCGTGAAGGAGATGCGCGTCACACCGTTGATCGAAGCCTTTGGGCCTATGGCCAAAGAGGCAGGCGTCACCGTGACAGCCAATACCAGCAAGGACGGCGGCGTGTCGTGCGATGTCATCGACCTGACGATGGACTGGGCGAAGATCGCCAAGACCGGCGCCGGAAAAGATGCTGCGCAGGCCGCCAAAATCCTCGGTCCTCGCACGGCGTTGGCGCTGTGCGGTGGCGCGAAACGGGTGGTTGTGTCGATGGGGCCCAGCGCGCTTGAGCAGGGCCGTCGCGCCGCTGCAGCAAAGCCGGGTGGGTTGGCGACAGCGCCGGTCTTCAAAGGTGCACTGAAGCGCTCTGCGCCATCGCCAGCTTGGTACATGTACGTCAACGCGGGCGCCACATTGAAGGCCTTCGAGAAAGTCATGCCAGCGCCTGTCGCTATGCCTGCCGACCGCGCAGTGAGTGTCGGCTGTGGCAATCGCGAGCGCTCGTTTGGCTGTGAAGTCGACGTGCCGGTCGAGGTCATCAAGGCCGCCGTCGCATTGTCCAAAAGAGGCCGTTGAGCCGCGTGGCACGATGTCGTCTCCTTTGCGCCCTCTTGTGGCTGACAGCTTGCACGAGGCCGGCCCCGCCGACCGCGGTGGAAGATGCGCTCCCAGGGTTCACCCCGGATGGCACGACCGTCAGCGTGGATGTTGTGGCCAGCGGCGACGTGTCAGGCGATAGCGCTTCCGCTCCAGATACCTCGCATGTGCAGCCTGATACGAGCCCGTGGCTCGCGGATGGCGGCTGTACGCCGGGTGAGCAACTTTGTCTTGGCGCACAGCTGGCAACTTGTGGCTCTGCCGGTGATGGATGGCTATTAAGCCCTTGTTTTCCTGGGCAATACTGTGAGGTCGACTCTTGCGTCCCGCTCGAGAACAACCTGATCATTGCGTTTGATACGTCGGGTTCAATGAATGCGCCAGTGCCTGGAAAGGCCTGCAAACAGCCCGGATTTCCGGCTTGTTCGCCGGAATTGGGCTGCACGCGAATGGACGTCTCAAAGGCGGTCTTTCTCCAAGCGCTGAAGAAAGTGGACACCAAGAAGACCCGTTTGGCGCTGTTTCGGTTTCCACAGCGGCTGGCGCGCACCTCAAAAGCGACCTGTTCCGCAGGCTACGTGAGTGGATTCCCGACGTTGAGCGGCGATACCGCCAGCGAACAAACCACGACCGCAAAGAGCAGCTGGTATTGGAGCCACCTGCACGAGATCATGTGCGTGCCATTTCCCATCAATGAGACGCAGGCCGGGCTCGCCCATTTACAGGTCGACCAGTGGATGGACGGACAGGAGACGCTGAAGGCCCCCGGAAACGCCTGTGCTGGTGGCGGATCCGTCTGTGCACCCGACCCGTCCTGTGGATCTGGTGCCTGCTGTAGCGGGCAATGTCGCGCGCACGAGAAACCCGAATTGCGCGCTCACGGTGGAACGCCGATCGGCAAGACACTGTTTTACATTGGAGAGTACCTGCGGCACCGGGTCGTTATTGATGGTCAGCCATGCACATCAGATTCGGCATGTAACAACCCCAACTACCGCTGCGAGGAGGGGAAGTGCGCCGATGCCGCGCGCAATTGCCGCGAGACCGTGGTCGTGCTGTTCACGGATGGCGGCCAGCCCAACGACCCAACGCGCTTTTTTGCGCCGCGCGTCGCTGCAAAACGGCTGGCATTTGGTCTGGGATGCCAAAGCGATCCGGATTGTGTTGGTGGGGCAACCTGCCAGAAAGGCCGCTGTCTGCCGGCATCGCAGACCGGCTACCACTGCGTCGCCACCGGCAGTGCGTGCAAGCCCAGCGTCAGCGATCCGAAGGACGCGCTGCATTGCCAGACGGCCAAGGGAAAGCCGAGCTCATGTTTGCCCGACGTTCTCAGTCTGACGTCGGCGACGGCGAAGTCAGCCTCCGACAACGTGCTGAGATCCCCAGACGGCCGGCCTTTCGGCGTCCGGGTGCATGTTGTCGACATCAGTGACTCGGCCAATGTGGCGCCATCGTATTACCTCGCATCGGCGGGTCGGGGCAGGCTCTTTACCGCTTCGAGCACTGACCCGTTAGCCTTTGTTCATGCCCTTGAGAGCGCATTCGATATGAAGAACCAGAAGGTTTGTGGTACCTACCTCTAGAAGGCGCGGGAATCTCCACCTCCCCGCGGACGCTCCAGACCGAGGTTTGACCATGCGCATTGCTGCTAGGACCCTGATTATTTCGCTAGCGCTGCTCACCGTGAGCGCTTGCTCTTCCGACGATGGCGATCCCCAAACCGGCGCCGGAAAGGACGCTGCGGTGCTGCAAGATGGCGGGGAAGAGGCGGACGGAACGACCGCGAACGACGCCAGCACCAACGATACGAGTGAGGCGGATGCAGCCAGTTCAACCGATGCGATCACGGATGCTGGTTCGACAACAGAAGACGCAGGGTCGTCCAACACCGATGCAGGCGAGGCCGATACAACCACGTCGGATGCCGGCACCGCAGATGCGGGCACCGACGTCGAGCAAGACACGGCGCCCATCAAAGTCTGCAATCTCGGCGAGACCAAGTGCATTGGCGCTAAGCTCGGTACGTGCGGCGTGTTCGAGGATGGCTGGATCGAGTCCAACTGCTTCGCTGGCACAACGTGCAGCCAGGGCAAGTGCGTACCGGTCAGCAACAATCTGATCATCGCCTTCGACACGTCCGGCTCCATGGGCGCTTCCGTCTCTGGCTGCACAGCCTCAGGCCAATCGTGGCCCAGCTGCGATCCGACCAAGAAGTGCACCCGCATGGATGTCTCCAAGGTCGTGTTCACGTCCGCGCTGAAGAAGATCGACGCGTCGGCGACGCGCATGGCGCTGTTTCGCTTCCCGCAGAAGACCTACAAGAAGTCGACCGGCAATTGCAGCCAGGGATTCTATCAGGGAGCGAGCACCATCAGCGGTGAGCAGAGCCCTGGTCCGTCCAATCAGCAGGCGGTCACAGCGAGTTCTGCCTGGTATTGGGACACCGTGTTTCAGACCTTGTCGGTGCGTTTCCCGCCCAATGGGACGTTTCAATCCAAGCCCAAAATCCTCAAGTGGATGGACGGAACCGAGGCCATTGCTGGCAGCGGCACCTGCAGCAACTCGTCGTCTCTATGCAAAATCGTCAAGGGCTGCCCTGGCTCCTGCTGCTCGAACACCTGCTGGAAGCACACCGACCCCGAGCTCCGTCAGACCGGTGGTACGCCCATCGGCAAAACCCTGTTTTACATCGGCGAGTACCTGAAGAACGTCGTGGTCATCGATGGCAAGTCCTGCAAGACCACCGCGGACTGTGACAACGTCAACTACACCTGCAAGATGGACAAGCCGACCGACACAACAGGCAAGTGCAAGGACGTCGCGCGTACGTGCCGCGACACTGTTGTTGTGCTGTTCACGGATGGCGGGCAGGGCAATTCCAACACCTTCTTCGCGCCATGGGTTCAGGCCAAGCGCTTGGGACACGGCTTGTGCTGCCAGAGTGATAAGGATTGCGTCGGCGGCACAGTCGACAATCCGACGGTCTGCAAGAGCGGAAAGTGCCTGCCCAAATCGGTCATCACCGGCTACTACTGCACCGCCGACATGAAGCCTTGCCTGACGACGTCCCAGAAGGGGGACTCGACCTACTGCAGCAAACAGTGCGTCAAAGACCCCATGCCAGCGCTCACTGCCTGTGCGACCAACATGCAAAACAACGTGTTGCGTTCGCCTGACGGAAAACCCTTTGGCGTAAAGCTCAACGTGGTCGACATCAGCGGCGCGACCAACCTCAGTGGCTCGATGAGCATCTCGCTGGCAGGCAATGGTCAGCTGTTGGGCATCGACGCGTCTGATCCAGATGTGTTCCTCAAGACACTGACGGCTGTGTTCGACATCAAGAACAAGAAGATCTGCAACGAGAGCTTCTAGCAGCCCAGGTCCGCGCGCCAACAAGAGAGGACGCTGTCGGAGCTACACCAGCAGCGCTGCACCGATGACGCCTGCGTCCGTACCTAGGTGTCCGGCGAGCAGCTGCAGGTCGTCAGGCTGGCCGTGTGCGCGCAGCGTTTGACGGATGCCCGGCGTGAGTTGCGGCAAGGCAGCAGAGATGCCCCCACCGAAGATATAACTGCCAATGGACGTTATGCCGTGGAGTGTGGCGATCGCGCGCCCCAGTGCCGCGCTCGCGGTCGCGACGATATGGACAGCTCTCCTGTCGCCGTGGGCCGCCAGCTGAAATAGCGTCACGACGGCGCTGGGTTCGTCACTCGGCAGCCCCACTTCACCCATGAGCCGCAAGAGACCAGTCTGCGATGCGTACTGTTCCAGACAGCCACGCCCGCCGCATCCACACGGGTGACCGCCGGGCGCCACGCAGATGTGGCCGAGTTCGGTTCCGCGACCGCGGCTGCCCCGCTCTAGTTGGCCGTCCAGCACCAACGCCCCTCCCACGCCGGTACCCAAGGTAAAGCACGCTTGGTTGGCGAGACCCGCGCCAGCACCGGCGGTCGCCTCTCCCCAGCCGATACAGTTGGCGTCGTTGTCGCAGCGGACCGGCATTCGCAGCGCAACCTGCAGGCGCGATTGCAGGTCCGTGTTGTCGAGCCACGGCAAGTTCGGGCTGTGCAGCACCGGCGAGCCGCCAACGCCCAAAACCGCCGGGATTCCAACCCCTGCACGCTCAGGCCGCTGGTCATTTATCCCTCGAAGCGCCGCTGCGGACTCCACGATTAGCCCGACAAGTTCAGTGGGCGAGCACGCGGAATTGTTCACCACGGCCCGCGCCGTGACCTCCCCATCTGCAACCAAGCCTAGCTTGATGCGGGTGCCGCCGATGTCGATGCCGAGTCGTACTCCACTCATTGGCTGGCTCGCTCAAGGACAATGAAGCGCTCGCGGTTGCCGCTCGGGCCTGCGACCTTGGAGTCGGCCTGCCCCGTGCACTGCCACCCCAGCCGCTCTGCTTCAGCAATGACCGCGTCGGTGGCCCGCAATCTCGCACTATCGTCTTTGACGACGCCGCCTTCGGGCACCTGATCTCGTGGTAGCTCGAATTGGGGTTTCACCATGGCTACGATGCGGCTCTGCGATCCAGCGACGTCAGTCATGGCGGGCAGCAGGGTGCGCAGCGAGATGAAGCTGGCGTCGACCACCTGAAGCGCGGGCCGGAACGGAAGCTGCTCGGCCGTCATGGTTCGCGCGTTGGTGCGCTCCATGACCACCACGCGGGCGTCCCGCCGTAGCCCATCGGCCAGTAGGCCATACCCGACATCCAGGGCGATCACGCGCGCAGCCCCGCGGCGCAACAGGCAATCGGTAAATCCCCCGGTAGATGCACCCACATCTAGGCACTGCAGCCCAGCAACCATCACGCCCAGGTCTGTCAGCGCGCCGTCGAGTTTGTCACCGCCGCGAGAGACGAAGTTACGATGGCGGTGGCTGGTCTTTAGACGAACGGCATCTCTGTCTCGGACCTGCGTGCCCGGTTTGTTCGCCGGGCGATCGTTGATCAGCACCACGCCAGCCATGATGAGTCCGGTGGCTTCACGCAGCGTCGGCGCAAGGCCATCTTGTACGACACGTTTGTCCAGGCGTTGCCGGGCCACGTCGCCTAGTCCTCGTGAAAGGGAATCGTCTCGGTCGACTCAGCCCGTACCAGCACATCCACGCGCGCCTCAGCCGCATCGAGCAGCTTCCCTGCTGCCTGGCTCGCGCCAACCCCACGCTCAAATGCCGTCAAGCTGTCTTCCAAGCTGAGTTCACCGCGCTCAAGGCGGGCGACGATCGTCTCCAGCTCATCCATGAGGGTCTCGAACTTCGGTGCCTCAGTGGCCTCTGTTGCATTGCTCACCGCTGTCTCCCTCGTCGCGGACCGGCCGGGGTGGCATGGCCCTCAAAGTTGCTGCGTACCCATGTTTGCGGCACCTATGCCTTGATACCGTGAGGTGCCGTTCCTGAGAAGAGGTGGGTCGGTAAATGGGGGCGTGAGAGGTCACGCCGATGTGCTATGGTATGCGCCCGCGTCACTTCCGACGCTGTTGTGAGCCAGCATGACACCCAAGTCCGATCCGCAATGGGTCGCTACACAATCGGATCTCGATGCGCTGATCGGAGACCTCGATGGCGTCGAACGTGTGGCGTTAGACACTGAGTTTCACGGCGAGCGCTCCTACGTACCGCACCTCATGTTGGTGCAGGTCGGCACGGAGGACGACATCTGGCTCGTCGATCCCTTGGCCGACATCGATTTGACGCCGCTGTTCGAGTTCCTAGCGCAGCCGGTTCCGCTGGTGATTGGCCACGCGCTGCATAACGACCTCGAGATCATCTATTTGAAGTATGGCGTCTTGCTCCAAGGCGTCTTTGATACCCAGATCGCAGCGTCTTTTCTCGGATACGGCTTGCAGATCGGACTCACAGGCTTGCTCCGTGAAATCGCTGATGTGCGGCTGCCCAAGGGCGCGCAGATGGCCGATTGGAGTCGTCGCCCATTGCCTGAGCGCCAGTGGACGTACGCTGCCAACGACGTTCGCTATCTGCCCAAGATCCACCATGTGCTCGCCACCGATTTGGCAGCGCGTGGCCGGACCGAATGGGTTGCTGAGGAGTGTCTGGCGCTAGGTGCCGACGGGCGCTATGGCCGAGACCCGCAACTCGCGTACTTGCGGGTCAGTGGCTATCGGAAGCTGCGTAACGTGGAAGGCGGCGTCTTAGTGGAACTTGCCGCGGAGCGTGAACATCTGGCGGCTGCCCAGGACACGGTTCCTCATTTTCTGCTCTCCGATGACGTGCTCACGACCTTGGCCCGGCGGATGCCGCTCGCCCGTGAAGATCTCAACGGCAACCGCCGACTCAACAACCGCAACGTGCACCGCTACGCCGACCGGTGGATCGCTGCGGTGGAGCGCGGCAAGAAGAAACCGCTCGCTCGTCCGCCACCCCGGCAGCCGACAACCCCCGGGATGGATGCCGCCGCCGCATTGCTGATGCTGATGGTCAACGAAGTCGCTGATCGCGAGTCCCTCGCGCCGCAGCTGCTTTTGCGCAGAAAGACCGTTCAGAAGGCCCTATTGTCCCCCCATCAAGACAAAGCCGGGCTGCTGGCGGCGCTTGGGGTCTCCGGTTGGCGAGCCGAGCAGATCGGTGGGTTGGCGTGGGACTTGCTGGATGGCCGCATGAATGTGGCGTGTGAGCGAGATGGCAAAGGCAACCTCGGCGTCGTCTTTCGCCCGGTTGAGTAGCCGATGGCGGTCATTAGATTGCGCTTTTTCTCGTTTTTTCGGAGATGCACGCCATGGTGCGCTGGCTGCTGGGATGGGGAAGTCGCGGCTTGCCGCGACTGGGGGCGCTCCTAGCCCCCCCAATTGAAAAGAGGACTAGCAGTGTGCTGCGACAGTCATTTTAATTACGCCGCACGCTGCTAGCTGATCGTCGCCCGGCGATGGCGGCCTGTGCTGCGGCGCCTGCGATCGAGGCCAAGCGCTTCGTCCACATCTTCCACAACAACGCGAATGCTATTGGTGCCGCCTCTCGGCCAATCCACGCCAGCGGTGATGACCAGCGCGTCGCCCGGGGTCAGACCGTAGTCGCGCCGCAGCACTTCGCGGGCAACCTTAATCATTCGCGAGGGGCCGTCCACGTCGACATCGAAGTCGTGCATGACGACCGGGTGGACGCCGTAACAGAGCAGCAGCGAGCGGGCGACAGCCTCACCCTGGCACACGGCGAATAGCGGCACGTCGCTGCGATGGCGCGACAAGCGTCTGGGCGTGCCGCCCGAGCGGGTGAACGTCACGACGGCCTTGGCAGGAATACGCTCCGCGAAGTGCACCGCGGTCAGGGCGAACTCCTCGTTGATGCGCGAGATGAACGTATCGGTGGAGTCGTTCTCCATGATCGTGCGTGGGCTGCGGTGGGTCATGGGATCGGCGCGGAAACGCTCTGCAACCAACGCTAAACGGGCGATCGTCTCCACCACGGCGTAGGGCCGCGAGCCGACGCTGGTCTCTCCCGAGAGCATCACGGCGTCGCCACCATCCAAAATGGCATTGAACACATCCGTGGCTTCCGCGCGGGTCGGCGCCGGATTGTTGATCATCGATTCCAACATCTGGGTTGCGACGATCACCGGCTTGCCGTGCTGCCGCGCTCTGTGGGCGAGGGTTTTTTGCGCTAGCGGCACCTCGGCAACGCCCAGCTGCAAGCCCAAGTCGCCACGGGCGATCATGATCCCGTCCGCCGCCGTCACGATGCTGTCGATGTTATCGATGGCTGACAGGGTCTCGATCTTCGCGATCAGGCGGATCGGCGTACTTTCAGGCCGCTGGTTCTCGAGGATGTAGCGCCGCACACGCTTGATATCGGTGGCCGTGCGCACAAAGGACACGGCGAGAAAGTCGATGCCTTGAGAGAGCAAAAAGCCGAGGTCCCGCTGGTCTTTTTGCGGGAAGGGGTCGAGGTCGATGTCGACGCCGCGAATTGTGATGCCTTTTCGGCTCGACAGCACCCCGCCGGCGATCACCCGGGCCGTAGCGCTGTGGCTCGATACGTTCGTAATCTCCACCACGAGGTCGCCATCGCCGAAGAGCATACGGGGGTAGGTACCCGGCTGGTCGCGCATGAAGGATCGCAGGGCGCGAATGACAGCTGGCCCTACTTCGCCTGGCAGTGGAACGACGACGCCGGTGCCGGTCCCCGCCTCTGTCGTAAGTTGAATCTCCGCCCCCTCTACGAGGGTCAGCCCATCTTCGCCCAGCTCACCGACGCGGGCCTTGGGACCCTGCAAATCAGCCAGTACTGCGACACGGGGCGCGGTGTGGTTGTCGACCGGCTGGTTGGCCCAGGCCAAGATCTCTGCTTCCTTGGTGTAGCCCTTGGCGGCGTGGGACATATTCAGCCGAATCACATCGACTCCGGCCTCCAGCATGCCGTCTAGAAACGTGGCGTAGTCCGGTTCTGGACACAGACCGATAGTGGCGACGATCCGTGTTTGTCTCGGGCTGGAGCCCTTGTGCCGACGCATGGCGCCTCCGTGTTTGGTGTACGAGGAGCTGTGGTGACCGATGAGCTAGACGCCACGATCGACATCCGGCCAGAGCACCTTGTGCAGCTGAATTTGCATTCGTCCTGGCGCTTTTCTGCTGAGAATCAGGGCTGCAAGCTGCGCCCCGCCCATTTCGCCGTAGACCGGAGACCACAGCACCTTAGCGGCGACTCCATTCAGTGGTCCGGCCAATTTCTCAAGGGCCCAGTCGACGTCAGCCTCGTCGGCGACGACGATTTTGAGTTCGTCTTGTGCCCTGAGCGCTTGTAGTTGCGGCCACAGATTGCGGGCTTGCTCGCCTGAACCCGGGCACTTCAAGTCAGCGATTACGGTGACCCGTGGATCAATTCCGCTCATGTCGACACAACCGCTGGTCTCCAGCAGGACCTCGAAGCCAGCGGTCGCCAGGGCCGTCATGAGCGGACGACAACCGTGCTGCGACAGGGGCTCTCCGCCTGTCACTTCGACCAGGGGGACCCCGAGATCACGGACCGCGCGGACCACGTCGTCGATCGCCATGCGATTGCCGGCGTCGAAGCTGTATTCGGTATCGCACCAGCGGCAGCGCAGCGGGCAACCGGCGAGGCGAATGAAGGTGCAGGGCCGGCCCATGTGGGTCGATTCGCCCTGAATGGACGCGTAGAGTTCGGTGACACCGACACGCTCAGCAGCAGCGCTCATGTGCGGCCCCCGCGCGTCGCTGAGTTGCGGGTCCACACCATCCGCAGGCCGTCCAGCGTCAGAAACTCGATGACTTCATCGACAATCGTCGTCTCTGCGCTGATGAGCGGTGCGAGGCCACCGGTGGCGATCACGGCCGGGCTCTCACCCAACTCGGCGCTGATCCGTCGCACCAGCCCTTCCACCAAGCCCACGTAGCCAAAAACGAGCCCGGATTGGATGGCGTCGACCGTCGTTTTGCCAATGACGCTACGAGGCTTGGCGACATCGACGCGGGGGAGTTTGGCCGCCCGATTGAACAATGCGTCCGCGCTGATGCCCACGCCTGGCACGATGACCCCGCCGAGGTATTCACCGCGACCGCTGATGACGTCGAAGGTGGTAGCGGTACCGAAGTCGACGACGATACAGGCGCGCTTGCAGCGCTCATATGCTGCGATCGCATTGACGATTCGGTCCGCGCCGACCTCCCGTGGGTTGTCGTATAAGATCGGCATGCCGGTGCGAATTCCCGGCCCCACCACGGTCGCAGGATGGCCGAGCCACCGCTTGCAGAGCCCTTCGAAGACGGCTGTCAGCGGCGGCACCACCGAACCGATGATCGCGTGCTTAATCGCGTCGGTCGGAACGTTGCGCTGGGCCAGCAGTGTCCCCACGAGCGCGCTGTATTCGTCGCTGGTCGCACTGCGCCGACTTTCGATCCGAAGGTGGTCAACGAGTGTGTCGCCTTGGTAGATCCCCAGGACAGTGTTTGTATTTCCGATGTCGATGGTGAGCAGCATGGTCCCTCAGTGGGCCTTAGCTTGACCCGGAGCGGGCGGATGATGCCACGGCGGATCCGTCCTTGCATCCAACAGTCGATGCGGCACGACCACACGCTGTGGACCGGTAGGCTCGGAGCCGTCCATCTCGCGTACGATGAGCCCCCCTGTCGCATCGAGTCCGCTCAGCCAAGCTGCCGTGCGCTGCCCATCGCCCAGATCGAGACCGACCTCTACGCCCGTAAAACGCAGGTTCTTGCCATGCAGCTCCGGCAAGAGACGGCCGCCGCGCAGCTGCCACGCATCGACATGGTGGGCTATCGCCATCGCCAAGCGGCCAACCAGCCGATCTATATCAATGTGTGAGGCCCGTTCATCGAGCCCCGCGCAATAGGGGGCGATCCCAGGTGGCGACGAGGGACGTGTCAGGTTGATACCCACGCCAGCCACCCAAAGCGCGGGCTGCTTTGGATCGGTAATGCGTTCGCACAACACGCCGGCTAGCTTGCGCTGATCTGCACCCATGAGCAGGTCATTTGGCCAGCGAATCCCTAGAAAATCACGCTCTTCGTTCAGATTCAGCTCGTCGCGCAAGGTCTCGATCACCGCATGTCCCACCACGATGGACGCACTTGGCCACCGGTCGATAGGTAGCTGCACGCGGGTCGCAACAGTCAGCAAAATCGCCTCGCCAGGAGCCGCCTCCCAACGTCGGCCATATCGCCCCCTGCCGGCAGTCTGGTAGTCCGCCGTGATGAGCGCCCACGCACCGGTTGGCAGGGTCTCGCAGCGGGCCAACGCTGCGGCGTCTTGGTTGGTCGACCGGGTCTGTGTCTTGACTACGGGTGCCAGCCAGCGGCCATCGAGCGCCGCCGCGATCACCGATGATCGCTCAGCTAGACTTCGGCCTTCGGACATTATTTGTCGAGCCGCAAGGACAGATCGGCCACGGTCACCGTGTGGGTCAGGCCCCCGAGTGAGATGAAGTCCACACCGGTCTCCGCCACCTCAGCCAGACGCGGCAGCGTCATGTTGCCACTGGCCTCGATTTGCACGCGCCCAGCCACCTGAGTCACGCCTTCACTGAGCTCCGCTGTCGTCATATTGTCGAGCATCACCACGTCTGCACCGGCGGCGATGGCCGCCTCGAGCTGACTGAGGGCCTCGAGTTCGACTTCGACCTTGAGCAGGTGGGAGCCTCCGCTGCGCGCTCGTTTGACCGCCTGCGCCACACCACCGGCCGCCATGATGTGGTTTTCTTTGATGAGGATGCCGGCATCGAGGGCTGTGCGATGGTTGCCGCAGCCGCCGGTGCGCACGGCGTATTTGTCGAGACTACGAAAGCCCGGCAGCGTCTTGCGCGTGTCCAAGATGATGGTGTCCGTATGGGCCACTGCGTCGGCACAGGCGCGCGCGTACGTCGCGATCCCCGACATGCGGCCGATGAAGTTCAGCGCCAGCCGCTCGGCCGTCAAAATCGCGCTGACGCGACCGACAATGGTGAGCACGCGGGTGCCAGGCGTCACCCGTTGGCCTTCGGCGACGTGCTGCGTTACGACCAACGTCGGATCGAGCCGCTGCATCACCAAGGCAAATAACGGGCCCCCAGCGATGATCGCTTCCGACTTGGCCCAGACCCCAGCGGAGCCCATGAGCTCCGGGTCTACCGTCGTGAGAGTTGCGGCATCGCCAGTGCCAATATCCTCGGTCAAAGCGAGGTCGATGAGGGTGCGAATGGCGGGAGTATCAAACCACATGGCGCGCATTGTAGGGAGCCGCTCGCCGTTGGCAATCACCACGGCAAATCGCGTCGCTCACAATGGCTGGCCGTAGTTAGATACTTGGGTCGACGATCTGCTGGGGTTTGAACCCTGGCTTGGCCGCAGCCGTGAGATCAGCGGCGTACTCCGCCAGCCGCTGCGTCATCTGAAAGCCCCACTTATCCCGTACTTGGCGACAGTGATTCAGATCCACTTCGCTTACCAGGACGCCATCGCGCACGCGGCTCAGCCCAGGAGTGCGACCACCATTGGGCGCCGTGACATAGCTCGACCCGTAGAAGTGACCAAAATCGTGGTGCGCCTGCTTGCCATCACCGGATGTGAAGGCGTTGGGGAAGGTCTCGGTACCAATGCGGTTGATCGAAGCGGAGAAGTAGTTGTTGGCGATGGACGCACACCGCGCCTCGATCGGCCACAGGGGCTCACTCAGCGCGCCGACCGTCGCCGAGGGGTTGAACACGATCTCCGCGCCATTGATGCCGAACATCATCCAGTTCAGCGGGTGGTGGCGGCCATAGCAGATGTTGATGCCGACGTTACCGAACTGCGTCACGAACACGGGATGACCGGTGTCGCCTTCCATGTAGTAGGTCGACTCGTTGAAGTCCCCGACCCTGGGAATATGGACCTTACGGTGGCTGCCGATGACGTTGCCGTTGTTGCCAATGACGACCGCCGTGTTGTGGATCGTGCCGCCGTGGGTCTCATCACGCTCCAAGATCGGCGAGACGATGACCATGTTGTAGCGGCGAGCGAGACGCGCGAGCAGCTGCGTGGACGGCCCATCAACAGGCTCCGCAAACTCCAGCCACGGTTCTTTTTCGCGGGTGCAGAAGGCGAACGGCATCGTCCACGCTTCTTGCAGACACAGCACATTGACGCCCATCTCGCCGGCGGCGTGGATCATCTGTACGTGACGATCGACGATCGCCTGATACTGCTCGGCGACAGGCGCGCTCGTGGAGCCGGTCACCTGCATCTGGATGACGCCGATCCGCACGACGCGCGGTTTGCGCAGCTGCTCGGGGTTGGCGTTAAACTTATACGCCGCAATGTCGAAGTTGCCGTGGGCGGCGAGCTTTTCTGCCCGGGGCGTGAGCGGCAGCTCGTCGGGCATGTCGCCGTACAGGATGCGCCAAGCCTCCCGCTGGTCTTTCGCCGGGATCTTCTTCAGCAGGGACTCCAGGCTCTCGACCTCTCCTGGGAGTTCGGTCTTCTTTTCGGACTTCTTGCTCATAGGATTTGCCTCTTCATCTGAGTAGAGCGCGCACCGGGGCGCATCAACATCTGAGTGGAGCGCGGAGCATAGCGCATCGTCGTTCCCGCGTCCGCCCACCACCAGCGGGATTATTCGAGGGTGGTGCCATAGGACAGAAACAGTCCTATCAAACCCATTCGTGGCTTGCGGCGGTCGTCTCAGAGCCCCAACCTGAGGCCGTGAGTCGCAAGCCGCCATCCAAGACCTCTCGCAGTCGTCCGAAAGCCCATGCGGGCCTCGGTGCAGGAGGTCGTTTTGTGCGCGGCGTCGAGGTGGCCGTGGCGACGGCGACGGGGCTGTTGAGCTATGGCGTGCCCATCGGTCTGACCGCGCAGTTGCTGCCGGGGATGCGCGTTCGGGTGCCCGTTCGGGGGCGGCTGCACGTCGGCGTTATCTGGCGCGAGGCGGCGGTTGCCGATCTCGACTGCCCGGCGAGTAAGCTGCGCCCGTTGGACACGGTGCTGGATGACACCCCTCTGCTCCCGGAGCCGCTGCTGCGGGCGTTGGCATTTGCGGCGAAGTACTATCAGGTGCCCATTGGCCAAGCCATGCGGTTGGCGCTGCCCGGACCGCTGCGGCGCACGGGTGTCAAAGGCGATCAGGTGCCTACAAAGACCCGATGGATGGTCGGGCGAATCGACGGCTTGGAGTGGCCCACCGATCTAAAGAAAGCCGAGCGTCGGGTGCTGGAGCGGGTGCTGGCGCAGGGCGAGGTGTCCGCTGGCGACTTGCGCCGCGCGTCCGATCCGCTCACGGGCGGGTTCAAGCGCATCGCGGTGCCCCAACGCTTGTTGGCGTCTCTGGCTGAGCGCGGCCTGGTTCGGTTGTGGGAGGAGCACGTCCGCCGAGATCCCCTCGGCATGCGCAAGCCAGTGCCGCCCGAGCCCGCGCCTGCGCCGACTGAAGAGCAGATCGAGGTGCTGGCGGCGCTCTACCAGGCGCTGAAAGCCCGTAAATACGGCGGTTTTGTGCTGCGCGGGGTGACGGGCAGCGGCAAGACCGAGGTCTATCTGTCGCTGATTGAGCGCGCCTTGGCACAGGGCAGGGGGGCCGTGGTCTTGGTGCCCGAGATCGCGCTGACGCCGCAGTTGGTTCACCGCTTCCGGGCTCGCTTTGGCGACCAGGTGGCGGCGCTACATTCGGGGATGAGCGACGGCGAGCGCCTGGATCAGCACGGGCGGGTGCGCAGCGGTGAGGCGCGCATTGTCATCGGCCCGAGGTCGGCCTTGTTCGCCCCGGTTTTTGATCTCGGTGTGATCATCCTCGACGAGTGTCACGATCCGAGCTTCAAGCAGCAGTCGGGGCTGCGCTATCACGCCCGCGATCTGGCCTTGGTGCGCGCCCGCGAGTCTGGCGCTGTCTGTGTGCTGGGTTCGGCGACGCCGAGCTGCGAAGAGATGGTGCTGGTCGGCAGTGGTCGGTTGCAGCTGTTGGAGATGATTCGGCGCGTGGCGAACCGCCCGATGCCCGAGTCCTTCGTCATCGATTTGAAAGAAGCGGAGCGCCTGCCCGATCCGGATGACGATCAACGGCCCAGCCTGCTGTCGGTGCCGCTACGCGATGCGATTGCAGATACCTTGGCCCGAAAAGAGCAGGTCATCTTGCTGCATAACCGCCGCGGTTTCGCCACGACGGTCGTGTGCGCGGGGTGCGGCGACGCCGTGGAATGCCCAGAGTGCGCCATCAGCTTGACCTGGCACAAACGGCAGGCGCGGCTGCGCTGTCACTATTGCGATCACACCGTCGACCGCGACCAACCGTGCCGGCAATGCAGTGGTCGCAACTTTCTACGGGTGGGTACGGGCACAGAGCGCATTGAGCACACACTCGCCGAGCAGCTGCCGGGTGCGCGCATCGCCCGCTTTGACCGAGACACGGCGACGGGCCAACGCATGCTCGACACCCTACAGCGCTTCCGTGATCGCGAGTTGGATGTCCTGGTGGGCACGCAGATGTTGGCCAAGGGTCACGACTTTCCAGCGGTGACCCTCGTCGGTGTCCTGTTGGCGGAGACCGGACTGCGCGTGCCGGATTTCAGGGCCTCGGAGCGCACCTTCCAACTGTTGACCCAGGTGGCTGGTCGCGCCGGCCGCGGTGAGCGCCCCGGGCAAGTTTTGGTGCAGAGCTGGGCGCCAGAGCATCCCGCCATCATGAGCGCACTTCGGCACGATCACCCGAGTTTTGTCGCTGAAGAGCTGGAGCGCCGCCGCGTGGGGGGCTATCCGCCCTATGCCCACCTAGCCCTGCTCGAGACGCGCCACACCGATCAGCAGCGCGCGTTGGCGGGGGCTCGCACGTTGGCGGAAGGGCTCAAATCCCATGGCGCCGATATTCGGGGGCCGGTGGCTGCGGGTGTGTCGAAGCTGCGCGGCGTGTTCCGCTTTCATGTCTTGATTCGGTCGGGCCATCGTCCGACGCTGCACGGTCAGCTCAAGTGGGCCCGCAGCGTGGCCCAGGGCGCATTGCCGCCCGGCGTCCAACTCTTCGTCGACGTCGATCCCGGCGACTTCAGCTAGGGATGTGCTGCGTCATTTCATGACTATCGCAGCACATCCCTAGTTTTCTTCATTATTGGGGGGCTAAGAGCGCCCCCACCCGCGGCGAGCCGCGGGTTCCCCATCTCTGGGCCTGCGCTGCGTCCTTTCATGAGGATCGCAGCACATCCCTAGTTTTCTTCATTATTGGGGGGCTAAGAGCGCCCCCACCCGCGGCGAGCCGCGGGTTCCCCATCTCTGGGCCTGCGCTGCATCCTTTCATGAGGATCGCAGCAGCATGCTGCGCCAGCGCTATTCCTGACGGGTCGCGTAGAACGTGGCTTTGACCTTCTGCGATTTGCCGCCGATTTTCACCTGCATGTTCCAGTCGCAGGGGTAGGTCGACTTGCCGATGGAGTCGATGACCATGTCCTGGTTGTCGTCGAACACAGCGCAACCCTCGGTCTTCAGCGTCATCGTGTTGCCTTTGCCCGTACTGGTGTCGAGCGAGGTCAGCTGCGACTCGATGTAGCCCGCTCCTAGCTTGACAAGCAGATCGCATGTGCCAGCGAGGAAGGTCTCAGTGACTAGCGTTTGCTTCGCCGCCAACTGCTTACCGAAGTCAGCGCAGCAGGTATCTTTGATCAGGCACTGTTTGCCGCCGAGCAGGCTCTTCACCAGCTTCTCGTAGGAGTCGACCACGGGCGCGGCCGGGTTTTTCGGGTCGGCGGTGATTACAGGTAGCAGCTGCTTCTGGATGATGTAGTTGAGCAATGCGCCCCACTTCACCGTGAGGCCGTGCTCGCCGATTTTGATCTCGCTCTTGATGGCGTCGCGCCACAGGTCGAACGAGCCGACGATGGCCTCCTGTTGAAAGGCGACGAAGCTGAAGGTCTTCTTGCCGCAGTTCGGGTCATTGGGGTTACACGCTTGACCGAGTGACCATTTGTACGTGACGGACTGCCAGTCGGCTTTGGTCTGGTCTTTGGGCAGGAAGCCTGTGCTATCGGGCTCCTTCTTCAACGTGATGACGCCACCCATCTCCAGGTTGGTCAGAATCTTACCGAGATCGGCACCGGTGTTGAGGCCTGTTTTCACATTCGCTGGCAGGTAGCCGTACAGAATGCCGTCGAGGAACTTCACGATCAGCGCACCGAATGGCTGCTTGAGGTTCTTGATGTCTGGCTTCTTCACGTCCTCGAAGATGAGCCCACAGAAGCTATCGAGTTTGCCGTTGCCCAGTGAGCACGCGAGCGACAAGGTGCCCGCGATCGGATCGGTGAGGATGTCGAAGACGGCCTTGAACACGAACTCGACCTTGTCTGGCAAGATCGAGAGCAGATCGAGGTGGGTGACCATGTCGTATGAGCCCTTGATGCGCGGCGGCAAGTCTTTGACAAGCACGGTGACATCGGAGCCTTCGATGGCCTTCGTACCCGGGTTCCACGTGACCGATGCGCCGGTATCAACACAGCCTGCGGCACGCGTCGCGCCGACATTGCTCTTCGCTGCAACGCCGATGACCGTGAATGTCACCGGGTTACCACCATTGTCGCCGACTTCCTTTTCGACCCACTTCGCGAACGCGGGGTAGGTGATGGTCCAGGGCTTGTCCCACTGCAGATTGCCGGGGCTCTCCCATTGCGCCTTGGGCAGCACATCGCCGAGGTCGATGTCCTTGCAGGCGGGCTGCCCTGCGGTCTCCTGCCTAGTCAGGCGGGCCTTGAGGTGGACAAGATCCAATTGGTTGCTCGAGCCTTTGTAGGTTAGACGAATCTGCAGCGGTCCTTTCGCTTTCGAGATGACGTGCACACCGAATACGCGTGCCCCAATGCTCTCGTCATCTGGGGTGACCGCCGCGATGTCGATTGTCCCTGGGGTGCCGCCGGCCTTGAGTTCACTCATGGCCATGCCATTTTCGTCGGTGAAGACGTTTTCGATCAGGACATCCACCGCGCTGTTGCTCGGGTCGATCTTGGCAAAGCGCACCAACACATCGGCCTTTGGCTGGCCGTCGACGAGGTACTGCACGTAGATCTTCCGCACGCTATTTTGCGGCAAGTTCAGCTTGCAGGCGTCAGCGCAGACGCCGCCAAAATCGTCCTTGTTGCCGTTGGGCATCGCAAACCGCAGCTCTTTGTTGCTGGGCGCGACCCCGGTATCCGTTCCGCCCGCGGCCGTATCCTCGCCGCCGGTCGCCGTCCCGGTGTCCCCACCCGTCGCATCTGGTCCACCTGTACCGTCGCCAAAGAGGGTGCCCGAGCCATCGCCGCCGGCACCGTCTGGGTACATGACTGTGCCTATGGTGCCGTCTGATCCGCAGCCCATACCGAGCAGTGCCGTGCACAGCAGCAGGGGCAACATCGAGTTACGCAGCTTGTTCATCTCAGGTCTCCGGTCCACTAGGGATTGGCGTCTTCGCCACCTGTGGTGGGCAACAGGGGTGGGATGTAGCGTAGCACGGTGCCAACGCTGCCTACGAATAGTGCGTCTTTTCCCCAGCTACAGACGTCGAAGAACGTCGCGATCGACCCCGTTTCCAACTCGCCGAACGCCTTGCCGTCAAACAACAAGGCCATGCCCTGTGTGCCGGCAAAGATGATGCGGTTCTTGTTCCATCCCCAGATCGTGCGAATGACGCGGCTCTCGTCTTTCATTGCGGTGTTGTACTTCCAAGACTTGCCGTCCCAGTGAACAAGCACGCCTTTGCCATGGCTATCCGGCGCACCTGCCGCCCAGACGTCGTTAGACGAAGCACCCCAAACGGCATACAGCGTCGACTCCACGATGTAGGGGTCTTGGTCTGGCACCTCATACGGATCGATGGGCGTTGGCGTCCAGCCACCGCCAGTGTTGTGGTAGATGGCGCCCTTATCTCCCACTGCCCAGACGTCTTTCGGGCCTAGGCCCCAGACCGCACGCAGGGTCTGTGTGACCGGAGCGGCGATGATACGCCACTGCACGCCATCCCAGCGGGCCAAGATGCCGCCCTTGCCAGCTGCATAGATGTCATTGGGATCGCTTCCCCAGACCTTGAGCCAGTCGATCTCGTCTGAGGGGCCTTTGACGTTCGCCCATTTTGTGCCGTCGTACCGCAAGATCGTACCTGCGAGGCCCACCGCCCAGACATTGTCCGGCGCACTCGCCCAGACCGATCGCAGATGCTTGCTGCTGGGGGACTTCATGCCCGTCCAGAGAGGGCCGCCCGTCCAGTGCGCGATCATACCAGCGTTGCCGACGACCCAGATGTCCTTCGGAGAGTTGACGTGAATGCTATATGCGTCGTTGAGCCCGAATGTGCCGGTCTTGGGCGTCCACACCCCGCCCTTGAGCTCCATGAGCAAGCCCGTTGAGCCGACCGCCATCGCCGTGCCAGGCCCAACCGTCGCGACGTCGTACAGCATGGCCGGGGCGCTGCCCTTGAACGTGTACGTGCCGTTGGTGTTGCGCTGGTAGATCTGATTGTTGGCGACGACGTAGTAGACACCACCGCCGGCCGCCGTGACTGCCCGCAGCGTGCCCTTGTACGGGAACGCCTTCGTGGCCCACTTGCCCTTGTCGAACTCAAGAACGGTGCCTTGCGCACCGACAGCTACGGCGTGAATCTTGGTCGCGTCGTCTGCGGTGACGGCTAGATCGTACAGGTCTTTGTTCGTTCCGGCGCCGATTGGGTCGATTCCGTTCGGTCCGAGGGTGCCTAGCATGCCGCCTTGTCCGACCGCCAACTGTAGGACGCCTGCTGTGCCACCAAGCCCCAAGATCTCCTTGATCTTTCCTCCGGTTTGCATCGACCAAGCCGTTCCGTCCCAGCGCGCAATAGCGCCGCCAACACCGACCGCAAATGCGAGGGCGTCACCCGAGGCCCAGATGTCGAAAAAGGTCGCTTTGGTGAGACCCTTTGTCGCCGTCGAACCGCTCTTGCACGTCGTCTGGACGAGCAGGTCGTCGATGAAGACGCCTTCGCCGTCGTTGATGTCCTTCTGCTTGGCGTCAAAGGTGAACTCGAGCTGGATGCTCACTCCGGACCAGTTGGTGAGATCGACCACCTGCGTGACGAATTTGCCCTCCGTGCTTCCGGCACCGCCGAGCTTGTTTTTGTCCCAGACCAGCGTCTTCTTACTGCCTTGTTTGACGTGCAGCGTGAGGACATCAAAGCCGGTGCCGTTCTCCACGTCCAAAAGCAGCTGAAAGCTGAGTTTTACGGACTCTGACACAGGCAATTGGAAAAGCTGGGAGCGCGCGGTAGCGCCCACAACCTTGCCGTTGTCGAAGGTCGCGCAGACCTTGGATTTGTCCTTGGGGCAGGGCACGTTCAAGCGGCCGAAGTACATGGCCTTGGGTGCGCTCGTTGTTCGTACCGTCCCGTCCTTGCCCGTCATTGCGGCTGCGGACCAGACGATCCCGCCCTTGTCGGCCACCTTTTCGTACAGGTCTGTGACGGTCCAGTTGGCCAAATTGGTGAAGTTGTCGCTCATAGCGACAGAGCCGCAGCATCCGGGCGCGCCCGACGGAGCGTGCTGGCAGATCCCGCTCTCGCAGTAGTCGCTGCTACAGGCGTTGTTGTCGTTGCAGTCGGCAGCAGACTTGCACCCACCCGGTGGCCCCCAAACAGTAGCCACGCCGGTCTTGTTCGCGGCCACGCCCGACACCACAGTGCCAGCCAACCCTGCAGCGTGGGCCCGCAGCCCGCCCTTGCCCCCGGCGACACCGTTGAGTGAGGTGAATACCCCGCTCGTCAGTTGCTGCCACGACAAGCCATCCCAGCCGATGATCGTTCCGCCGGTACCTGCGAGGTAGGCGCGCGTACTGCCGTCGGTCCAACAGCCGTGAAACACTTGGTTCGTGTTGCCGGGAACGCTGATCTCCTGAAAGAGCCCCTGGTTGTTCACCTGTTGGGTGACATCCGGCAGGGTCACATCGGCGCTCCCGCCAAGATTGGAGTCTTCCGCTGCATCGGCACCGGAGCCCGCGTCCACCACGGTCGCGTCTTCGCCGCCCGAATCGGATTCACTGCAGCCGGCGGTTGCCAAGACGAGCGTGAGGCCGATCAGAGCGACGCGATTGAGTCGGAGCTGAATCATCTGCTGATCTCCCTACAAGCTCGCGTCGATCTGGTAGACGCCGCCGTTGTGGCCGATCGCCACCGCGTCTTTGCCTGAGGTCGCGACGTCCAGCAACACATTGGGCAAGCCCGAGTCCACCACCTTCCAATCATCGTCAGCACCCACAACCAGTGTGCCCTTCCAGCCGACCCCGATGATCGTGCCGTTGTCTCGCCGCGCTACGCCGTACAAGAACAACCCGGGACTCTCGAACACCTTGGTCCATTTGCCGTCCTTTCTTGCCAGCACGAGGCCGTTGTCCCCCACAGCGACGGCGCCTTTGTCCCAGGCGACCACTCTGTGCAGGTTGAAGGACTCGGCGGTCGCTTCCTTGCTCCACTTGCCGCCTTTGTCGCGCCGAACCACCGTGCCGAATTCGCCGACCGCCCACGCCGTATCGCCGTGCGCCGCGATGGCCGTCAGATTGAACTGCACGCCGGTTGTTTCTTCCTTCCATTGTCCGTCGTCCCAGCGCAGGGCGATGCCCCCGTGACCGACGGCGACGACGTCTTTGCCCGCTAGGGCCACCCCTGACAGCCGCTGTCCGGCGGCACCTTCAGCAACGACGACCGTCTGCGCGCCGGTATCCGTGACATGCACCGTCACACCGCCATCTCCGACCGCCCAAAATCCTTTAGCGCCGTCAGGAGCGACACCCCGAAGATGGGTTCCCGTCACGGCGGCGCCGAGATCGACCATATCAGCGGTCGCCGTCGTAGCCTCGAGTAACAATCCGGCGTTGCCAGCGACGACCAAACGACCATCCGGCAGGGTCGTGACTTGGTTGAGGTGGGCCTTCGTCTCTGCGCGATAGTCGAGCCATTTCTGTGAGTCGCCGTCGAACCGGAGGCCGACGCCGTTGTCGCCCACCGCGAAGGCATATGCTGCCGTGTCGCCAGACTTCGGCATGCCCCACACCGCACGGAAGGTGCCGGTCTTCATGTAGGTGCCGTCGATGTCGGTGATGTTCCATTTGGTGCCGATGTGGTGGACCAGCGCGCCGCTCTTGCCGACCGCCCAGGCTTCCTTGTCACCCATGGTCCAGATGCCGTAGAGGTCACGACTCTTGGGATCGTTGGTCAGGCCGTCCTTCCAGAGCTTGCTCTCGGTCGCGGCCACGTAGCCGCCATCCCCCACGGTGAAGACACGCCCGCCAGCGCTGACGTCGAGGCCGTGCAGATCCGCGTTGGCTTTGGGAAGCGGCACGGAAGACCACGATCCACCAGACAAACGCAGGGCCTGACCCTTGTCACCGACCGCCCAAGCCGTACCCGCATCAACGGCGCGAATCGACCGGATTTTCAGGCTAGAATTGGTAGTTTCCTTCATCAGTTTAGTCTGTTTGACCACCCGAAAGATGATGCCGTCGTCGCCTGCAATGAGCACGGTGCTGTTGTCGGTCGGCGCGTGCACACTGCGAAAGACAGTCTTGCTCATGCCATCGGGCGTGCGGTCGAGCAGCTTGATTCCGTTGTAGTGCAAGACAATGCCATCACCGACGATCCACACGTCCTTGGGCCCCCGTCCCCAGACGCTGTACAGGTCCTTGGTCGTTCCGGATTTGCGTGGCGCGAGTGCGTGGCCGTTGTAGTGCAGGATGCGACCTTCGGCGCCGACCCACCAGATGTCGTCTGCGCCGCTGCCCCAGATGCCTTTCATGTCCTCGGAAAAGCGCAAAGACCGTGCTGTGAGGGCGCCGCTGGCGCTGCCGGCATCCCCGCTGGTCTTGCTATCGCTGGTTGTTGCATCACCTGCACCATCTGCGGTCTCGCCATCAACGACGGCGCCATCCACCCCGCTTGCGTCGCTCGCCGTCTGGGCGTCGGAAGGCTCCTCGACCTCCTCGCCTGGTCCGCAGCCCATAGCCAAGCCGAATACCAACAACAGGGCCGACAGCGACCGCACGTTCAACAGCCCGCTAGCGCTGCTTTTTCGGCCGCGCGCTGCGGTCCGTTCCAAATTGCTCGTCACGTTGCGTGTCCTATTGCTTCGTAAAGAAGAAGGTGTTGATGGCCCAGGAGCGCCAAGTCAGCTGGTTCATGTCGGTTAGGTCGTAGGCGTCGATATCGAAGCCCTCCTTGTACCCACGGATCAGCGTCAGCCGGAGTGTTTTGCCCGTCGGGATGCCCGGCGTGCCCTGGATATTCGGGAACTCCGGCAGTTTGGACTGCGTGAGTCCGCCCTCGGCCATGATGTTCCACACCGGGGTATCAGGCCCCATGCCCGGAATGCCGATCGTGACGTAGTTGAAGTGGGGCTGCGTGGTCGATTCGTCCACTTCCCACTTCAGCAGGTAGTCCGACAGCACTCCGTTCTTCTTGGGATTAACATCGAGCGGCGGGTAGATCATCGGTCCGATGAGCAGCTCCTGCTCGCCCATGGAGAAGAAGTCTCCACCCTTTTGCGCATAGAGCGCATGCAGCGACTTATGGACTTCCTTGATGTTGATCTTCTTCCAGCTGCTGCCGTCGTAGTGCACCACGACAGACTGTGTACCGACCGCCCACACATCCGTGCTGCTGTTGGCCCAGACGGCATGGAGCGTCGTCTTGACCGGGCTCTTGTGCGCCGTCCATTTCACGCCGTTGTAGTGCAGAATCTGCCCAGCTTCGCCAACTGCATAGACGTCTTTGGGGCCAACAGCGAACACACCGCGCAGCGCGATCGAGGAACCCGACGCCTGATTCTGCCAGACCTTGCCGTTGTAGTTCACGATCTTGCCGCTGTAGCCGACAGCCCAGATGTTGTCTTTGTCTGATCCGTGAATCGACCATGCATTCAGGTAGGGCGAGGGGTAGTACTTCTTAAACCCTGTTTTTCCGGCCTGCTGCGTCAATTTGTAGACACCGCTTGTGCCTGCCGCCCAAACGTCTGTCTCGCCGGCTTTGGCGCCTGCCGTCGCGAACACGCTGTTGAGGTTGACGGAGCCTGAGAGTTTGTCGAGCTCCTTCCAGCCGGTGCCGTCGAAGGCTGCCGCGGCGCCCTTGTAGCCCACCGTCCATATCTTGCTGGCCGAGACTCCGTGCACACCACGCAGGTCGTCTTGGGTGAAGTTCGCCTGCTGTGTCCAGCCGTTACCCGACCAGTTGAGCAGGGCGCCCTGCGTGCCCACCGCGTAGATGTTGGTCGAAGAGGTGCCCCACATGTCGTAGATGGTGCTTTGCACACCGGTGGCGATGCCCTCGAAATCACCGGACCCAAGACGGCGCACCATCGTGTCGTTTGTGGTCGACTTGATGTCGTTGAGGACCGACGCGCTCATCGGCATCTGGTTCTGACCGGTGATTTGAACCACAAGACCCAAAATGCTTAGCGTTGCGTCGAAGATCTCGCCGGTGAAAGCGGCTGGCAACTGGTCGATCTCCAGCTTGTCGGGGTCGGTGCTTTGGAAGGGAGCGAGGAACTTCTGTGCGGTGTCCGGCATCCGAATGACGCCGTCTGAGCCCATGACGAGGTAGGCAAACGCCGCATCAATGATGTAGCCACCGCCAGTGAACTTCCACGTCGGCGGCTCGTCGAAGCGCATCGATGCCTTGCGTGACAGCGGAATGTTCAGCTTGATATGGACGTCTTTCGGATTGTCGCCCGGTCCTACGAACAGGTGCCGTTTCACGCCCATGGTGGTCGCGGTGAACTTCTGCATCGACGTAGCGTCGTCGGCGTTGAGAACAGCGCCGACCTCCTTGTAGCCGCCGAAACACACGATCGCCATCTCCCCGAATCCGGTGTTGATGGCGTAGCTGTAGCCATTGGCTGGCGTCGCTTCGAATCCACTGCCGACCTTGGGGTTGTTCTCGCGACTGAAGATCGTTGGCTTGCTGTGATGGCAGACCGCGGTCAGTTCTCCGGCTTTGGGAACGCAGCGCGCGCCACCCGCCTCCTGTTGCGGTTGGCAGACAAATCCGGCGATGCACTGCTGGCCCTTGCTGCAGTCGGCCACACAGCGCTTACCGTTGCCGTTGCCAATATCGAGGCAGGCAAATCCGGAGCCGCCCTTGGCCTGACATTGGGCGGTGGTGCTGCAAGCGTCGCAAGTCGGCTTCGGCGTGGTCGGCTTGTTGGTGTACTGGTAGCACTTACCAGCGGGCACGATGACGTATTTGTCGAGGCCGATGACCTTGCCGCTCACCAATGGTGGCTGCTGTCCTGGCGGCGGGGAGCCGGGGGACGGAGGCGGAATGGGCGCGATGAAGACCGTGACGTTGGTCGCGTTGAACTTCACGACCGATGCGGACTCAAACGCTTCCTTACTCGCTGAGATCATCTGCGTTCCCAGCACATCTTTGCCGCTGAAGGTGATCTGCCCGTTGGCATCCGTGAAGCCCTGATGCGGTGTGGTTGGATCCGTCCACAGCATGGTGAACGCATCCGGCACAGGCTGGCCGTTGGAACTATTGAGCACGGTCACATTGACAGTGCCGTCGACCGCCGCGCCCCAGGTACCGCCGTACTTGCTCATCGGGTTGAAGTAAGTGAAGCCGTTTTTCAGCAATCGGCCCTCTTTTCCGACCTGAACCTTCACTGGGACCGCGCCGACCTTGCCAGGCGGCGTCTTCACGATGACGTGGGTGGGATCGACAAATGACAGGTGCGTTCCCAGCTTGTCTCCGAAGTAGACCTGCATGTTCTTCTTGAAGCCAGCGCCGTACACATGCACCTGCGAGCCACCCGCCTGAGCACCATTGTCGGGGTGCACAACGTAGAGCGACAGGGACTGACCGGAGTATGCGAAACCATTGGGTAGCACTGCCTGGTCGTCGCCGCTCTTGACGAGGATATTGACGTAGCCAGGGCTGCCAGGAGGCGTGACCGCCTGGAGTTCACTATCGCTGACCACGACGACCGTGGAGGCGGGCAGGGCGCCAATGCGAACCAGTGGTTTACCCTTCGAAAAGCCGGCGCCCTTGATGGTGATCTTGGTGTTGCCCGCCGGTGGACCAAAGGCTGGGGCCACGCTGTGAACTTCCACGCTCTGGTCGTAGGTGTACCCCTTCTTGAGGGTGTGGCTTCCCATCGACGTCATCACTGTCACATCGGTGCCGCCCTCTTTGGCTCCCTTGGGGGCCTTCACAACGACGGTGTGCGCGCCGGGGGTCACGCTTGAGATCTTGGCCAGCTTGCCGCCAAACAACACGGTCGTGTCCCCTTTGCTGACGAGACCGTTGGCGACGATGGTGACCGTTTGACCACCCGCGAGTGGTCCCTTGGGCGGCGCGATCGCGAGGATCTTCGTCGCTGCGGTGCCCTTGTCGTCGGTGTAGACAAACCCATTTGGCAACGTGGAGCTGCCGTACTTGGTCTTGACCTTCACCGGTACCGCGCCCTGTTGGCCGGGCGGCGCGTTGATCCGCAGCTTCGTCGTGCCTTGTACCTCCAGAACGGACGCTTGGTTGTCGCCGACCCACACCTGAATCTTGTCTGTGAACCCAGCGCCAAGCACCGTAACCTCAGTCCCGCCAGAGGTGGGCCCCGCCGCCGGAGCGACCGTCTGAATCGTCGGTTGCGTGAAGTAGAAAAAGCCCTTCTTCAGTACGCCGGTACCGAGCTTGTTGACCACGTGCACGGGCTGGTAGCCAAAGCTGCCAGGCGGGGTAACCACCAACACCTCAGAGTCGTCGACCACCGACACACCGATTGCTGGCTTGCCGCCGATCAGCACCTTCGTATCCGCAGCAAATCCCGACCCACTGATCGTTACAGGCGTGCCCCCCGTGACCGTGCCGGCGCTGGGCGACACCTTGGAGATGACCACGTCGTTGTAAAACAGGAACGCGTCAGCGAGCTTCGACGTAAACGCTGGTTTCGACGGATCGTCATTGGGCTTGACGACGCTGATGTCGGAAAGGCCGGGCGTGTGCGGTGGCGTTTGCACTTGCATCTCGGTGGAACTGACGAAAAACACAGCCTCTGAGTCGAGCGGCGTTCCATCGAACAGCACCTGGCACTCAGCGGAAAAGCCCGTGCCTGTCAGGATGACCGGTTCGTTGCCTGTGGCTTTGCCCTGGCTCGGTGTCGCAGAGACCAACGCGAGTTTGCTCACAGCGGGCACGTCGGCAGTGCTATCTGGCGCGCTGCCCGCATCCGCCGTATCCGCCGCTATCGCGGCATCGGTTGGACCCGTATCTTGCGTCGTACTTTCCGGTCCGGGCGCAGTGGTATCCGAGCAGGCAGGGGCGAGCACGAGCGACCAGCTCAATGCCAAAATGATGGGCAACGGCCATCGGTTCGCTTTCATGGTCTCTCTCCTGTCTCTGTACTCGCACCCAAGGTCGCGCGGCATCGCCGTGTGTTACGGCTCGCCTCGCCCATCGAGGGGCTAGTCTCCGGGCTCTTTCACCAGCTTCAGATCCTTGAGATCGAGGCCGGCCGGGTACCCGTAGGAGACGTATTGGTCAAAGCCGTAGACGTCCACTGCTACGGGCTTGTCGGACTTGACGCGGTGCACGCCTTCGCCGACGAAAATTCGGGTCATCTTGTAGCTCTTCGATACTTTTTCGAAGTAATCCGGCGACAACTGCTTGCCGTTAAACGACACTTTAGCATCCATCGGCGCTGCCACCGAGATGTAGTTCATGGCGTACTTGTTTGGCGCCAGGAAAACGAACTCGGTGCGCCACTGGGCCACGGGGATCGACAGCAAGAAGGCCGGATCTCCGGTCCCTGCGTCGCCAGGCTGCGGCCCAACGGAGTTCGGATCGGGTGCGTCTTGGCTGGCCATAAAGTGTCCGACCATGATGGGAGCCGGGCTGCCATCGCCCTTCTTGGCGACGATCTCAAAGCTCTTGGTCGTCTCGATCTCGTACCACTCGCCCTTGTTGAGCACCGGGACATAGACGTTCTTGCCGTCCTGATTCTTGATCGGGGGAATCGTCGTGACCTTTGTGCCGTCCTCTGCCGCCATGATGCGCCAGTAATCGCTCTCTTGGCCGCGCGGGAACAGCTTGACCGCGACATAGTGCGAGCCCCACGTCTTGATCGGGAACATCTGCATTTCGAGATGGTCTGCGCAGCAGGTGATGAACTGGCTGCACTGCTCATTCTTGTAGCAGGGGGTCTTCTTGTCGTAGGCACACACGCCGCACTTGATGTTGCTGGACAGCTCTTTGTCGGTGCACAAATCCACGTCGCAACGGTTGGTATTAGGGGCATTGGCCGCCTCCGACCCAGCAAAGACGGCCACGCGCTTGTTCGCCGTGACGATCGATCCAGTCAGGTCGGAGCCCACGAGGTCGGACTCGATGTTGAGCGTGTCCCACTGGTTGAGGATGAACTCTCCGCCCTCCCCGCCATTGAACACTTTGATCTTCTTGCCAGTTGAGCTCGCGAGGGTCTTGCCGGTGGTTTTGGAGAACTGCACGTTGACCGTCGTCGTGCCACCGAGCGTCGCGACGATCGTGATGAAACCGCGCAGCACCGAGAAAGACTGCTCCCGTGACATCACCATGTAGTACTTGCCCAGCAGCTCCTCCGGTAGCAACAACGATGCGTCGTTGGAGAACACGTTGACGTTCTCCAGCGGATTGAACTGATAGGCGGTGATCGGAACGGAGGAGCTGATTTTGTAGGCGAGCTTCGCTTGCACGGTGCCGTTGATGTTACGTGGCGGCAGGTTGTAGACGCGCAACTCGCCAGCCTTCAGCGGGCTGAGATCGAGATCGTCGCCTTTGGCGTCAACTTTGACCTCGCCCTCGTTCGTCTCGATCTTGATGTTGGCGGCCAGTTTGTCCGAAGGGTTGCTCACCACCACCGCATACTGAGCGCCCGCCGCGTCGTAGTAGCCGCGCTTGCCGCCAGGCACAAAGGCGTTGTCCAAGTCGGTCGCCCAGAACGAGCAGCCGATGTAGCTGTTGGCCTTGACGTTGATCTCACAGGCCTCGGCGCAGAGGCCGTTGAAACACTGCTTGCCCGCCTCTCCGTCGCATGTCTGCGCGTCTTCCCATGCACCGGCTGCGGAACAGTTCTGTACGACGGTGCTGTCTTTGTCACTGCAGCGCTTGCTGCCCGGTGCGCAGGCACCACAGACGCCGGGCAGCTTACAATTGGTTGGTGAACCGTCGCTGCCGTAGCACGGGTCAGCGATCCAGCCGCTGCCGTCCTCGGCGCACTTCTTCAGTGCGTTGGCGTTGGCGCAGCCGTCGACGCTGCCCGGGGAGCAGACGCCTCCATCGGGAATCGGAACCTTTGTATCCGCAGTGGTGTCAGCCTGGCTGTCGTTGCTAGCGATCGCGTCGGGATCGATGGACACCGCGTCGGGCTCCTGCGTGTCCGACGGGCTGCAGCCGCCGCCCACGATCGCGATGAGACTCACGATGGATACGGTGACGATCAATTGACGGAGGCTGCTAAGCATTCAAAGTCCTTACTGCTGGATCCGGTTGGCTGGCGCGCCGACAAATGTGACGCACAAACACGCGAGTGCGCCCCAATCGCTGCTGGGCCATCGGCCGCGCCCCACCCAAACGGCACGATGAATCGCGGAACGGTAGCGAAGATCTGTCGGGTCGGTCAATGATTGTCAGTGGTCCACAGGCCCAATGGCCGCGAATCTTCGTTGGCATAGCTGTGCAGGGAGGCAAATCTTCACCATGGGCCTACAGGCAATCAATCCTTGACATCTGAGGCCACGACGCGTATTCGCACCGCCCGTTCGTGGGCACACCTCGCTTTTTTGCAAGGCACACCATCGGAGCATCAGCTTCGACTCAGGCCTCGAACACTCCGCCGACTGGACTCGGCACCGGAATCTGCCGACCTAGCGTCGGCTCAGGAGAACGATACATGGCCGTTCGCATTCGCCTCGCTCGCTACGGCGCTAAAAAGCGCCCCTTCTACCGCATCGTTGCCGCTGACAGTGAGTCGCGCCGCGATGGTCGTTTCATTGAGACGATCGGTACGTACAACCCGTGCGTCAATCCCGCTAAGATCGACCTGAAACTCGATCGCTACGAGCACTGGACCGCACAGGGAGCCCTCCCGACCGAGACGGTAGCGTCGATCGTCCGCAAGGCGCGTCGCCAGCCAGTCGCACCTGTCGCGGCCGTCGAGCAGGGCGAATAGTCCCAGCGATCGCCGAATTGTCGATTCGCCCTTATTCGTAGGGCGTTGCAAGCGAGTCCCATGGACGAACTCCTCCACTATGTCGCATCTATCCTGGTCGACCACCCCGATGAGGTGGTTGTCGAGTCTTCGACTGACGACGAGGGGACGATTGTCCTGCGTCTCACCGTGAGCGAGGACGACATTGGTAAGGTCATTGGTAAGCAGGGGCGCACGGCGCGGGCGATGCGCAATTTGATGCACGCCGCAGCGGAACAGCGCCAGCAACGTGTCAACGTTCAATTCGTCGACGCCTAGCAGAACAAACCACGCGAGGGCCCTTGCCGCCACCTGATACCGGTGCAAATCACGGGCGTACGCCGCTCGTCGACACGCTGACCGGCGGTCGGCTCGGCGCTCCTTTGTTGATGGCGCTGTGGGCCCTCCTGTTGTGGACGGGCACTCAGGTGCCCCAGGCAGACGCCCCCCTCTCTCACTCAGACGCGCTGGCCCGGGCAGATTTGTTGTCGCTCGTGGGCCTCGGGCTCCATCGCATTGCTGGGTCGCTGCCCGCGTGGTTGCTTGTCGCCGCCACGGCCGTCATGGCTGTCGCGCGCATGGCAGCCCCAAATCTCGTGGCCACCACGGCCGTCAACAGCGACGGACTGATGCAGCGGCTGTCCGGACTCGATCATCGGTTTCGCCAGCGCACACCCACCACGTTGACCCTTGGTCATGGCACCCTCGGGCGCCGTTTTTTGGCGGCGGGTACGCTGCTGGTTGTGGTCGGCTGGTTGCTTGGCGGAATGACTCCAGCTCCCGTCGTGATTCAGACCGACGCCAAGGGCGCCGTGGCTGCATACCGAATCGATGGCGGTCGCGCAGGAAAGTCTGCTGCGATCACGGGTCGGTGCGCACCACAGGCCGACGGGTTAGCTTGCACGCTCGCCGGTCCAGGCGTAGCCGCACAAGCGACGGTGGCGCCGGGGGTTCCTGCCCACGTCGGTTCGCGCAAGTTGACTTGGGTGGCTCGTGCGGCAGCACCAACGGCTACCCACGGGGCCCTGCGTTGGCGCAGAAGCGTCAACAATCAGAAGCCTACTTGGTATGGATTTGAACTGCCGGTAGGCGCTGCGGTTCAAATTCCAGCGTTGGACGCCCGGGCCGTGCTGGTTGATGGCGCTCACGCAGGCCCATTGATTGCTGCCAGCGTCGGCGGGAAGGCACTCCTCGCTGCGTCGCCCGGGCTCATCTCTGGTCCAGCCATGATGCGACTCGACTCGCCGTCGCGGGCGCAGTTGCTTTTGAGCGATCCCATCTCGCCCTGGTGGTGGCGCGCAGGGATGATTCTGTTGCTGTTGGGGCTCATCCTCGTCGCTGCGTTGCCGGCGGTTGAAGTCATCCTCGTGGACAGTCAGGCCACGGTCGTGCACTGCAACCAAGCAGCGCTGCGTCGGAGCATTGAACGGGCCTTTGAAGCCTCAGCGGAGGAGTCATGAGCTTGTCGCTCTCCCTCGCGCTTGGAGCGGTTGGCTCGCTCGTAGTTGCTGCTGTTTTACCGCGGCGGGAGACGTTTGCGCTTGGCGCCCTGGTGGCCACAGCAGCGGCGGCCGTGCGGACCGGTGGCGCAGGCGCTGGACTCTTCGCGTTGGTCGCAGCGGCGGCCTTGATGTTGGCCTTTGTTGATCGACCAGAGCGTCGTGTCGCTGCTGTCGCGTCCTTGATCAGCGCTATCTCTCTGCTGGCATCACCTGCCTGGCTTCCCCTCCAGGGTGGCGCGGCTGTGTTGGCCCTCGTCATCGCTCCGGTGGCTGTCGCGGCGATCGCTGCCGCGCTGCGGGATCAGGCTGCCAGAATCCCGCTCGCCGCCGTTCTGGCCTTGCTTCCCTTTCCCATCGCCGCCGTTGCTCCCGCGCACGTGGAGTTGGCGGTGGCGCATGACGGGGCCGCCGGTGCGTGGGCATTGTCCCAGGGGCTCGGCTACGTCGGCGCGCCTGCGTGGGCCGACACCTTGTGGGCAGCGGGACCGTGGCTCCTATTTGGCGGTGTCCTCGTTGCCTACGCCCGCCCGACCGGCCGCCTTCGTTTTGGCGTCATCGGCGCGATGGCGGTGGCGCTGGCTGTCGCGGCGGCCGCTCAGGTCGCGGGTATCGTCTCCGCGTCACCCCTGCTCACCTCCTCGCATGCCGGGCTTGGCGGAGCAGCTCTGCCGACCAATACCGGAGCGCTCCTCGATGCTGCTCCAGGTTTGACAGTCGGTTTGCGTCTCGCTGCGATTGCTTGGCTGTTGTGCCCAGCGCCCCATCAAGAGAGCTATCCTCATGTGCCCGCGATGGCAGCTGTGGCAGCGCTGATGGCTGTTGCTTGGCTGGCTCCGGCCTGGTTTGGTCAGCGCTGGATGGCGGACCCGGCCGTCCTATCCCTGGGGCTGATCGCGTTGATCGCTACCCTATTGAGCGTCGATTCAGGCCGGGAATCCGGGGTTTCAGCGCTGTTGAGTGCCGCTCTGGGACTCGCCGGGTTGTTGCTTATTGGCTCGGGTGAGCTGGGTTGGCGCGTTGCGGGCGTGGTGATGGGCCGGTAGCGGCTGCGGTCTTTCTCTCCTGTTCATTTGGGGAGGGCCATTCGCGCGGGGCCGCAGTTCGCTCACACGGATCGCGACGTTCCCAAACCCGCAGCTTCCGCGCCGCCGGCATCAGCCAAGCAAAGTGCGCCTCGAACGTGCACGCCCTGTTGGACAAGGACCTCCGCAGCCCTGGCCAACGTGACGCCTGAGGTGACAACGTCATCGACGAGCCACACAGCCCCATCCGTCAGCGGAGAAGTGAATGTGGGTAGTGCGCTGTCATCCCTTGACCGTGGTGCGGCATCATCTAGTCGCTTCAACCCAGACAGATGGACAGTCGGCCTGGCGGCTCCTCGGATATTTGCGCAGATAGCGCGCGCCAGCTCGTCTGGCAGGTGCCAGCCACGTTGTCGCAGCCTCCGTCGATGGGGGGCGATCGGGAGGAGCAGATCGCTTGGTTGAATGCGTTCGCAAAGACCGGTCGTCAGCCCCCCCAACCATCGTTCAACATCCAGCGGGGCGCTGCGGAATTTTGCGGCCACGATGCACTCGGCGATCGCCCCTCCGTAGCGCCAACCAGCCAAGATTGGGAGTGATGCGGGGCCTGTCCGCCACACGCCCACGGGCTGCATCTCCAGCTCACACAATAAGCAGAGCGGGCCACCAACTCCCACACGCAAGCGCGTGCCGCAGCCATCACAGGTCGAGCCAACGAGCCAACGCACCGCTGATTTCCAAGACCACCCAACGAGCGGATCAGTGCGGTGCGGTTTGGATTGTAAATGAAGACCACCGCTACTACGTCGCATTGTCATGTTCAGCCCCCTTCAAGTTGGACGTCCACCATGCACACCGACCCATCCCGCGCCGCTTCCGATGCGAACGCAACAGAAGGGACAGCGACAAACGAGGAACCGCAATATCCGATGCCTAGCAGCACACCGCGACCTCAGGCAGGGACCGGTTCACATGGGCGCACACATCTACGACGAGCCCACGCTCAAAAATCGTCGAAAATAGTGAATGAAGGTGGGGTCTGCAGGCCGATCACGGCCATTTTCCATCTGACGTCAGGGTCAAGAGCTGTCCGCCGCTATCGTTGAGGGCCACGCTCATCTCGAAGTGGGCAGCTCGGCCGCCATCAGCTGTGGCGACCGTCCAGCCGTCACTCAGGGTCCGCAAGTTCGCGGCTCCCTCGGTAAGCATCGGCTCGAGTGCAAGGCACCAGCCCGCTAGCAATACCGGTCCTGTGCTCGGGTCGCCGTGATTGGGAACCTGGGGATCCTGATGCATCTGTCGTCCGATGCCATGGCCGCAGTATTGGGTCACGACACCAAGTCCGGCCGCTTCTCCAACCCCCGTAATCGCTGCACCAATATCTCCGAGCGTGTGGCCTGGCTGGGTCACCGCCAGCCCGGCAAGGAGCGCTTGGCGTGTCGCCCTTAGAAGTCGATCGGCAGCATCGTCAATCTCACCCACTGCGATGGTGATAGCGGCGTCTCCAATGAATCCATCGAGCGTTGCGCCGCAATCTACCGACAGCAGGTCGCCGCTCTTCAGCTTTCGCCAAGATGGGAGGCCATGAACGACCTGCTCATTGACACTCATGCAAAGCGCCGCCGGAAAGCCGTGGTAGCCCTTGAAAGTCGGCGTTGCCCCCCGCTTGCGAATCGCCTTTTCCGCAGCCTTGTTGATGGTTCGCAGACGAACGCCCGGCACCGCCATCTGTCGAATCATGCGTAGCGTGTCGCCAACGATGGCGCCAGCGGCCCGCATCTTCGCGATTTCGTCCGTAGACTTGATTGGAATCACAACCTTCCCTCCGAGTCGGACGCTAGCGATGCGTTCTCCGCCGCGCAACAAAGAGGCACTCGATTCCATTCGTTCAAGCCTTTTCGACGCCGGTAATAGTCGTCGGCTGACCTGTGCTGCGCGTCGCCGATGGTTGGTTTCGCAGATCGGAAGAACGTGTGGCGTGATGTGGCGTTGACGGCGCAACAATGGCTCCCTAGGATTCGGCGCAACGCGCATCTGCGTATTATCTGAGGATGGACATTGACTCTTGATCCCCAACTTGTCTCAGAAACGCAGGCTTTGCTCGCGCGTGCACGTGTAGCCGCGAGGCGCTTGGCCATCGCAACCACAGCAGAAAAGACGCAGTTCCTCGCCGGCGTGGCGCAGGGGGTACGTGACCGTACGCCTGACATCTTGAGCGCGAATCTACAAGACGTCGCTCGCGCCTCCGAACGCGGTCGCAACGCGGCTTTCATCGATCGTTTGCGCTTGAGCGCCTCGCGGTTGGAATCCTTGGCGGGCGCGGTCGAAGAGATATCGGCCCTGCCCGATCCCGTCGGCGCCACGACCAGCGGCACGCGTCGCCCAAGCGGTATTGAGGTACGCAAGGTTCGGATTCCACTCGGGGTCATCGGTATTGTGTACGAGTCACGCCCCAACGTGACGATCGACGCCGGTTGTCTCTGCATCAAGGCGGGCAACGCGGTTGTGTTGCGCGGCGGCTCAGACGCAAGCAGCAGCAACGCCGTATTTCTCGACGTTTTGCGCACCGCTCTGACCGATGCTGGCCTGCCAGCGGATGCCGCAATGGCGCCGGCCACGGCGAGCCACTCAGGGATTGAGGCCTTGGTTTCGCAGGCCGGTGGGCTGGACGTCATCATTCCTAGAGGCGGCACGCGTCTGATTGACGCGGTCAATCGCTGGGCTCGCGTGCCCGTCATCCAACACTATGAGGGCGTGTGCCACATCTTTGTCGAGTCGAGCGCAGACCTCGCTGAGGCTACTGCGATCGCGGTCAATGCCAAGGCGCAACGGCCGGGTGTGTGCAACGCGATGGAGGCGTTGCTCGTCGACGCAGCCTCCGCTGAGACCATGGCGCCCCAGCTTGTCGCTGCATTGCGAGCCGCCAACGTCGAGGTGCGCGGGTGCGATCGCATCCAAGAACTCTGTCCAGAGGACGTGGTGCCAGCGAGCGCTGCTGATCGGGGCAGGGAATATCTCGACCTCATCTGCTTGGTACAGGTGGTGGATGGGCTCGAGGGCGCGCTAGCCCACATCGCCAACCACGGTAGTGGTCACACCGAGGCGATTTTGACCCAAGACATCCGTCTTGCCAGCCGGTTTACGCAGGCAGTCGACGCGTCGTGTGTCGTCGTCAACGCGTCGACTCGCTTCAATGATGGCGGTTGTCTGGGCCTGGGTGCAGAGATTGGAATTTCAACGACAAAACTCCATGCCTACGGGCCAATGGGGCTTGAAGCGCTGACGACACAGAAGTACGTCGTCGTAGGTGAGGGACATGTTCGAAACTAGGCACAACAGTGCGCGTTGGAGAGGCATCAATGGCTGAGCCAAATGTCGAGATGGTACAGGCAGTCGCTGAGGCGATCTGGGAGAAGAAGGGCTTTGACGTCGTCGCGTACGTCGTCGACGAGGTCCTCGACTACACAGATTGCATGATCGTGGCGTCTGCCGGCTCCGATCGCCAGACGCTGGCAATTGCAGACAGCGTTGAGCAGACCATGCGGGACAAGTTTGCCGACAAGCCATTTGGGCGGGAAGGGCGGGCCAACGCGCGCTGGGTTCTCCTCGATTTCAGCGATGTCGTGGTCCACATCTTCCATCGCCCGGTTCGCGACTACTACGAACTCGATCGGCTGTATGGAGACATGCCCAGGGTCGCACTCGAGGAGCCGGAGTGGGTCAAGCAAGGCGCTGATCCAACCTCGGACTGGGCTTCCGCTGACGACTACAATGAGCCTGTGTGGGATGAGGACGACGACGAGGACAGCGAGCCGACCGAGGCTATGAATGACCAGCTTGAGGCTGTCTCCTCGAGTGATCAGGGCGCAGACGAGTGAAGCTGCTTGTAGCTGCCCCAGGCCGAATTCATCATCCGGCCGCGCAGAACTACCTCGATGACTACACCCGCCGCATCCAGCGAATCATGCCCGTCGACAGGCTTACGATTCGAGAGGCAAAGCGTTCGAAAGGTGGGGTCAACAAGCGTGCCCGCAAACGTGAGTCTGCTGCAGTGTTGAACGCGGTGCCTCAAGGCGCCGTGCTTGCCGCCTTGGACGTGCAGGGTAAGGTCTACGACTCCAATGCCTTCCTATTGTGGTTGGTCGGCCTGGCTGAAAGCGGCACGCGAGATCTGGTCTTTGCGATCGGTGGGCCCGATGGGCACGAGCCAGGGGTTCTGGAAGCCGCCCGGTACCGGATCGCACTGTCGCCGATGGTGCTGCCCCATGAATTGGCCGAAGTCGTCTTGATGGAACAGATCTACCGAGCACTCACCCGTTGGAAAGGTTTTCCGTATCACCGCTAATCGCGGAAATCGGTGCCAAGAGAACAAGCTCATACACAACCGTCACAGCCGCCTATAGCACCTCCACCGGCGTAAAACTCATCGGTGTGTCGGTGGCGTAGGCCGTCTCGTTGGTGATTTGCTGCATCTTTGCGCCAGGGTGAATCGGCATCACGTAGACTTCCGTGTCCTTTTCGTGGCGCTTGCCTCCGGTAATCAGGTCGCCAGAGCTGTCGTAAGCGGGTGAGGCGCCAAAGACGAAGAACTTCTTGGCCGGAGACAGGGATAGCGAGCGGATGTAGCGATTGGCGGGGGAGTGCTCGCGGGGATTGTTCGTCCAGTTCTTCACGTCGCTCGCGCCGATCTTGCCGCCAATCTTGTCGACGCTGATGCTCATGATGTCTGTCCACGGCTTTTCGGTACCGCCTGCACAGTCGCTAAACCCAAGGAAGTAGATCGTCTTTCCGTCCGCAGAAAAGATAGGATTGCCGCGTACTTCGGCGTGCTGCCAGGGCTTCAAGTTGAGGCAAACCGACGATTTGTAGTTGTTTCCGGGCACTGTCACGATGTTCGAGAACGTCGAGCCCTCCGTGCTTCCAAGCTTGTACTTGCGCACGCGCAGGCTCTTTCCGACAATCGTGAACAAGACCACGGTCTTGCCGTCTGGCGAGATACCGACGCCGTCATTGTCATTGTACTGCGAGCCCGTTCCCACGCAGGTCTGGTTGTCGATGGGATTCTCACAGACGTAATCCAACTGCGTCAGATTACCTGCCCGCCAAGCCCACACCTTCACCGAGCGAATGGTCGGCGTCAGGAACACCAACGTGTCGCCCTTTTCACTGACATGGAAGCGGCCGGTGTAGATCGTGTGCGGGGGAATCGAAAGCACATCGGGGTCGGCTGCGGGCGCCATCAGCGTGAGTTCCTTCTCCTCTTCCGACGCATCCATCATCCGACGCATGATGCTGTACTGGCACTTGCCGGTGTCGAAGCACTTTTTGGCAGTCGAGTAGTACAGCGTCGAGCCGCGGAAATGCAGGTCTGCGACGTCTTTCAGCTTTCCGAACTTGTTGACGAACACCTCGAGAGACTCGTTGAGGATACCCAGCTGAAACTCGAACCCACCCACGGTTGGCGGTCCTGTCGCGATCGCGATGTACTTGAAGTCCTGCGACAGGATGCAGCCGTAGTGGCAGTTGAGCCCGCCGGCCTTCTTGAAGCTGAACTTGGTCAGCTGCAGCGCCTTGCCCTTGTCCCCCAAGGGGCTGATGCCCATCCCCCAGACGCCGGCGTTCTCGATGGCGCCAGGGTTGGTCTCGTCCGTAATCACAAGGTCGTTGTCGGTCTCGGCGCCGCCTGGCAAGCGACTGCGGCGGCCGTAGATAATCCAGAAGTTTTCCTTGGGTGCTGGCGTAAACGTGTCCGTGGACGTGCCATCCCCCGAACCGGAGCCATCCCCCGAGCCATCGGACACTGAGCTGCCAGAGTCTTTGTCGGCCGGCTTGGTATCCGAATCCGTCTTGTCTTCCCCGCAGCCGGCGAGGGCGACGAGCAATGCGCAACTCAGTGTGAGTCCGCGCCGTATCCATCCTGTGCTCATCAAACTCTCCTCTGGGCGACAGCCTTTTGACCGTCTACATGTGACCGCCTCGACGCAAGCTACGGAAGCGCGTCCAGTCGCGTCAACCAAATCCAGCGGTTCTATCTGCAACGCCCCTGTCTTTGCCGACCAAGACCGACCCTGGCATGAACCCAAACGTGATCATGAAAGGCTCAGTCCCACACCAACGAACCTCCGAGGCCCACCCGGATCGTGGACGCCGGAGACAGTATAACTATAGGCAGACAAAAATACGTTTGCGTTGGGCCCAACAATCGCTTCCCACGAATCTCAACCTCCCCCTCGCGACGGCCACCCGCACCACGCAGTTGGACGCTCCCCAGCGTCGCAAGAATCACCATCTGGATCCGTCTGGATCGACGCCCCCAGACCCTCCCCAACAATTCCCTCTCAAACCACAATCAAAAAGCCGCGTGATTACATGACGATCCAAAAAAGAGTCAAAAAGAGGGAGAAAAGACCGGAAAAGTGCTTGACCCCTGGGGTCCCCTCCTCTACAAAGCCGCTCCACCGAGGGGACACACCCCACGGAAACACAA
>JAGSHB010000294.1 GCA_023954815.1 Myxococcales bacterium
AACACCGCCCCGTGCTCCTATTCAGACGCCTGCCAATCCCCCGGCGTCTGCGCCAAGGGCAAGTGCACCGCCGGTCAAACGAAGTCCTGCAACGACGGCAACGGGTGCACCACGGACAGCTGTGATTCCAAGCTCGGCTGCGTCAACACCCCCAACAACGGGGCCTGCGACGATGCCAACAAGTGTACGACCGACACCTGCGACAAGACCAAGGGATGCGTCGCCACCAAACAGACCGGCGCGCCGTGTGATGACGGAAAGGCGTGCACGTCTGGCGATAAGTGCACGGATGGCGTGTGCGCTGGCACAGCGAACGGCTGCGATGACGGCAATGAGTGCACCAACGACAGCTGTGATGCCGGCGGTAAATGCGTGCATCAGCCGAATTTCAAACCCTGCGAAGACCCAAAAGGCGGCAATCTGTGTTTTGACCAGTTCCAGTGTCAGGGCGGTGTCTGCCAGGGCCAGGCACCCAAGGTGTGCGGGGACGGCAACGCCTGCACCAAGGACTCCTGCCTGGAGGCCATCGGCCAGTGCGAGTTCGAACCGCTCGACGGGAGCGGCTGCAATGACGGCGACGCGTGCACACTCACAGATACCTGCAAGGGTACGAAGTGCACCGGCGGCCCGCTGAAGAAATGCGATGACAACAACATCTGCACCAGCGACACCTGCGATTCGAAGAAGGGCTGTGTCTATGCCGACAATACGCTCAGCTGCTCGGACGGCAACGCCTGCACCATCGGCGATAAATGCGGCCAGAAGTTGTGCAAGCCCGGCACCGCCAAGAATTGCGACGACGGCGACAAGACGACCGTGGACACGTGCATCAAATCCACCGGAAATTGCCAAAACCTCAAACCGGGCGTCGAGATTTGCGATAACAAGGACAACGACAATGACGGATTTACCGACGAGGGGTGCGACGACGACGGCGATGGCTACTGCGACTCGCTCTTGGACTACGCGGGAACGCCCGCTGTCTGCCCCAAGGGCAAGGGAGACTGCGATGACACCACGGGCTGGATCAACCCGGGGCGCAAGGAGATCTGTGGCGACGGTGTAGACAACGACTGCAAGGCCGGGAAAGACGACGGCTGTGATGTCGACGGGGATGGCTATTGCGGTGAGGCCGTATTGGTCGTTCCTGGCAAGAGCTGCGGGAAGAACGCGCCGCTGCCGAGGCTCTGCAGCTCGGTGTACCGGACCAACCTCGCGCCTGCCGCCAAACCGAACTTCGCGGTGGGCAAGGCTGGGGTCAGCGGCGGTTATCAACCCTATTATGACGAGCTGTGGAGTGTCGAAGATGCCGCAGGAAAGGTGCGCACGCTACATGTGGCGAGCAATGTGGTCGACGCTTTGCAGACTGGCGTCGCTGGGCTCCACAGCCTCGTCGGTGAGCCTCACGCAGCCATCTGGTATGGCACGATTCCGGGGACACCGACAAAAGCCGGCACCGACCCCAAAGGCGCCGTCGTCAAGGTCGGCGGTAAGACCACCAAGATCTGGCGCGCGACGGGAATTGGCACTTACCTACACGGTGTCGCGATCTTGGGCCGCCACGTCGTCGTGACCAGCGCCGGAGAGCTCAAGCCTGCGCTGTACCGCATCTCGCGGTCGTCTGGGAGGCTGCACAGCAAGGTCCAGTTGACGCGCACCAGCGGCTCCGGCGCCTTTACGGCGGGCATCGGCCTCGCCGCCATTGGCGATCGCGTCTGGCTACCCGACTCCACTGCTGTGGGCGCCGTGCGCGCCTATGCCGCCACCGATTGGAAGTCCATCGGCGCCCAGCTATCTGGCAACACGGCAGTCAAGCTGATGTTCGGCTACCGGGGACATGTGTGCACGTTGCGTGGGAGCGCCACGAAGTTCACGTGCGTACAAGTCGCCGACTACGAGTGCAAAGGTACCGATTGCAATGACAAGGAGGACAAAATTGCGCCTCTGAAGCCCGAGATCCTGACAGACAAACTGGACAACGACTGCGACGGCGTGACCGACGCGCCACAGGATAGCGACAGTGATGGTGTCTGCGTTGGCAGCGCCCTTTGCCCCGTACAGCGCAGGGACTCATGCCCGGGCGTATGGAACCCGACCAATGACCCGTCGCAGTGCGAGGCGGTGGCGCCTGGTTACACCCATCAGCTCGAGCTGAAGATGACGCCTCCGGACATGACCGTCCCGCGAGCTCACGAGCTCGTCGAGGTGCCGCTCGCCAACGGTATCGCAAACGCAGAGGTCTTTGGTCATTGGTGGTTCATCGACGGCAAGATTCAGAGCACGACCGCACTGGTCGCCAAGACGGGGCAGAACTTCACGCCTACTGCTGGTCCGTTTGGCACGTTCAACAGCGGCGTCACCCTGCCAAAGACCGTTGGCTTAACCGTCAACCAAGATGGCGGAGAGTTCCTCACGGAGATGTCTACGCTGACCATCGGGGGGTGGTTTAGAGTTGGCGCCAATATCGGCACCGCAGCCCTGATCCAGGTTGAGCACGGGGTCACAGCCACGCTCGGGCTAGTCGGCAGCGGCCAGAACCGCGGAAAGCCTGTGGTGTCGGTCGCCACTGGCGGTGGGACGGTTCAGGTCAGCGACCCTAAGGCGCTCACTGCGGGCTGGCACCACGTTGCGGCGGTGATGTCTCCGAAGATGGTGCTGCTCTATCGAGACGGGAAGCTGATCGGCAGCAAGGCGGTCTCGAAGGGGTATACGCCAACCAGCAACGCCGTTCGCACGGTCGCGATTGGTGGCTATGACACCACCAAAAACGGCACCACCAACAATCAACACTACGGTCACGAGGTTGGCGAGGTGTTGATTCACCGCCGCGCCATGACCCCGGCCGAGGTGCAAGCGTGGGCCTCGTCCAAGGCGATCTACGGCAGCCGGCTGACCGGCGCAGCTGCGCAGAGCTACGAAGACGTGCGCTTGGTCGAGACGACGGACCTTTCTACCAACCACGTACCGCACCAAATCATCGGCGCGCGGTCGATGACCGCGGCCCAGGTGCAGGACGCCACTGCTGTGTGGCGCCTCAACGGCGCAGTGGTCGAGGCGAAGACTGGTACCAAGGGAACTAGCACATCGTCGACCCGGGTCGTCATGGGTCGATATGGCGACCAAGGCGGCGCCATGCGCTTTGGTAAGAGCGCCGAGGGAACCGCCAATAGCTCCATGAGCTTCAACCTCGATACGACGGGCGCCACCATTCAGACGTGGGCGCGCCTGCCCGTCGATTCGACTGACCAGCAGGGCACCCTGTGGGTTACTCGCGGCACCGGCCAATCGCTGTCGCTCACACTGAAGGCGGGCAAGGTCGCTCTCGCCGGTGCTTCTACCAAGGGGCCGATCTCATCGCCGTCGTCCGGCGTGCTGCCGCGCGGCGTCTGGGTTCACGTCGCAGCGGTCATTCAGGGTTTCTCTGCGACCCTGTACATCGACGGGATCAAGGTGGGCACCGATCCCGGGCCAGGTGGCACCTTGGTTCTCGACAAAGGGCAGTGCTTTGGCAACGCCACCGTGAACGGCGGCGAATCCCTTGAGATTGAGTTGGATGAGGTCGCGGTGATCGGCCGCGCACTGTCCGCGGACGAGGTTCGAAATCGTGCGTTGGGATTGCCGCGCGTCCAGTTCTTGTCGAGCACAACGCTCAACAAAGTGTCGGGCACCACGAAATATCAGTTTCGGGACTATCGCCTCATGTGGGGGGGAGACCACGTGCCGCGTCCGCCGCAACCGCTCGGCATTGGAAGCGCCGGGCTGCTCAAGAAGTGCAACGGTGTCCTTACGGAATGCCAAGGTGCGCGGGCGATGTGGACGTTCAATCATTCCAATGGCGACGTCGCTGTCGACCTGACCAGCTGGGCACGACACGGGACGTTCTCAGGCGCAGGAATTGTCTACGTCCCTGGACCAACTGGAGCGGCGTTTGCGCCAGCCACGGAAGGCCAGGTCGTCCAGGTCGACCCATCCGTGTTTCACGACATGGGCGCGTTCGCTATTGAGTTGTTCATGTCTGGCGTCATGAGTCCCGGGCAATGGGCGGTGCACGTAGGAACAGCTACCAACAGTCCGTTCAACGTGACCACTGGCGACCCATTGCTGCTGTTCGCGTACTCGGCAAATTTCAATGGTGTTACGCTTCCGTTGGCGCTCCCCGTGGCGTCAGAACTCTTTGATTTGTTCACCCTGCACTACAATTCTAGCACGTTGGACGCGTATCATAACGGCTTCCTCTTCGGCAGCGGCAAGTCGGCGACCGGCAAGCTCAACGTGACGGCGGGGATGAAGGCGTCCATCGGCAATCGATTCGATGCGCCAAAGAACGGGGGCTTCGGCGGCGGAATTTCC
>JAGSHB010000106.1 GCA_023954815.1 Myxococcales bacterium
CGATACCGAGGCGCTCTTTGCGGCGCTGCGCGACCACCAACGCGCACCCGACGCGGACCTGCCCGCCACCGGCGTGCCACTGGAACTGGAGCGCGGCCTATCGTCCGCCTTCGTGCAGCTCCCGTCCTATGGGACGCGGGCGAGCACTGTCGCGTGGATTCGCGATGACGACAGCTGGGGATTCATCGAACGACGATTTGGTTCCAATGGCGCCGTCGATGAAGTTCGGTTTGAGTCCTCATGATTAGGCCCTCACGATGAGCCACCGGACGGCTGCCGAGTTTCGTGTAGCCTGCACGTCATACCACTGCACACCTCTCGCGTAGGAGTCCCCACCATGGCCCCATCGATCCGAATTGCAGCAGACCTCTTTCGCCGTGACCAAACGCGACTGGGGTGGCTCTCGATGCTGGTCTTCACCCTCGTCGTCGCCAGCTCGGGTGGCTGTGGCGAAAACGCAGACTCCGGCAAAACGCTCACAGACGCGGCGGCGTCAGAAGACGCAGCGACCGATGCCGCGGAGACAGATCAGTCCGCCGAATCGGACACGCCCAGCGACGCAGCGACCGACACAGGCCCGGCCACCCCTGCCGACAAGCCCCTGGCCTCGGTCGATGCCCCTGCATGGGTCACCCCGACGGGCTGGGTCGCTTCGCCCTATGGTGGTGGCGCTGACCAAGTCGGTCCCGCCCTCGCCGGCGGCACCTTCAAACTGCCCGCCCCCGGCGACAAGGCCTATGGACACACATGGCAGGATGCTTCACCGAAATCGGGGCAGAGCGGCCCATTCGGCAACAAAGGTTCGCTTCATTGGCTCATCGCTCGCATCAACACACCTCAGGCCACGGCGGCACTCGCTCGGCTCGATCGGGTCATCAATGTTCGCGCCAATGGCTGGCGTGCCCCAGGGGACATCTACGGCCACGGCAAAGCGCGCGTTCCGCTGCGTCTCATCAAGGGCGACAACATCGTGGCGATGCTGGTCTCGGGCGGGCAGAAGATCAGGGCGCACTTTGAAACATCGGCCGCCGAGCTTCATCTCAACCGTCACGACTGGACGCGCCCTGAGCTGCGGGAGGGATATGACGACACCGAGTGGCTTGGCTTGCCCTTGCTTGAGCTTACAGGCACGGGGCAGGGGGGCATTCGGTGTCGGGTGATGGCCAGCGATCACTGGCAGGGCACTGAAGTTCTGCTTCCGGGCATTGGTCAGCTCGCGGTAACCCACGCCAGCTTCAAGTTGCACCCGAAGAAGGCTTGGTCGGGCACGACGAAAGAGACCGAAAAGCGAGTTCCCGTGACATTGCGGGTCGAATCTCTGGATTCAAAGTACGCCTACGAGCACTCCCTGGAGCTCGATATCGTCGGTAAGGACGACCGCTTTCGTCAGACGTTTCGTTCGCCTGTAGACCTGTCGACACAGTTCTATGGGGTCGTGCCGCCGTCGAACTTCGATCCCAAGGCTTCGTATGGTGTGGCCCTGTCGCTGCACGGCGCCGGGGTGGAGGGCAAGGGCCAAGCCAACAGCTACAGTCCTAAAGATTGGCTCTACGTCATCGCAGCCACCAACCGTCGTCGCTTTGGATTTGACTGGGAAGAGTGGGGGCATCTCAACGGCCTGGCCTCGCTCGCCCATGCGACGGAGCGCTTCGGATTGGATCCGTTGCGCACCTATGTCACCGGGCACTCGATGGGCGGGCACGGCACGTGGCAGTTCGGTGTTCACCACGCTGGAATGTTCGCAGTGGTTGGGCCAAGTGCCGGATGGGACAGCTTTTACACCTATGGCAACGCCAAGAAACCCACAGGACCCACGGCGCGGGCGCGCGCGCACAGCGACACGTCACGGTTTCTCAGTAATCTGACCAATCGGTCAGTCTATGTTATCCATGGGATGGCAGACAAAGTCGTGCCGTGGAGCGAGGGGCAGGCGATGCGTAACAAGTCGGCCCAGTACAGCCAAGACGTGCAACATCATTGGCAACCCGGCGCAGGGCATTGGTGGAACGGCCAGAAGTCGAAGGGCACGGATTGCGTCGATTGGCCTGCGCTTTTTGACCTCATGAAGCAGCGAAAACTCGATCCGGTAGAGCTTAATTTCACCTTCACGACCCCCGGTCCTTGGTATAGCGACAGCTACAGCTTCGTTCGCATCCTGTCCGCGGCCTCGCCCAACTTCGACAGCAAAGTCACCAGCGCGTTCAATGGCGCAGAGTTGGTGGTGACCACGAGTCAGGTGCGGTCTCTGCAGCTGGACACCGCTGCGCTGGCCACGAAGGGCCTGCCGTCGGTCACGGTGGACGGCAAGGTCTACCCGCTCAAGGGAAAAGAGCCGATTATCATTGGGCCGACCACTGGCAAGCGGCCTGGTGTGCATGGGCCGTTCAATCAGGTCATGCACACGCCGTGGTGCTGGGTCCACAACGATGGTGCGGCTGCTTACGCGGCCTACGCCAGCTATTTGTCGACGACCTGGGCGCTCATCGGTAACGGTCAGGCCTGCACCCTGCCTGCGAGTCGGCTTACGCCTGCAATTTCCAAGAACTACAACCTGATTCACCTGGGGCGGACGCCGGAGCAGGCGGGTGCACCAAAGTCGATCAGCTGGACAAGCAAGAGCGTGACGCTTGGTGCGAAGACCTTCCCAGATGCGGCCATGCAGGTCATTTGGGACGCTGGCGACCGTCTTGCCGCCGCCGTCGTGGCGCCTGACGGCAAGGAGGGGTTGTTGTGGTCAGCACAGCCCTTTTCGTCGCGCGCGGGCCGGCCTGATTTTATGGTTTGGGGTGTCAATGGGATGATGGCGACTGGCAATTTTGATGCAGAATGGCAGGTCGATCCATCCCTGGCTCAAGGGCTCTGAAGTATAGGTAGCCTGTCGATGGACCTCTACATTCCACGCCGGTTGGCGAAATTCCTGGCGGACGCACGGGTCGGCTCGAAAGTGCAGATCGAGGCCTTGGCCGCGAATGGGGCGATACGCCTCAATGGAAACGAAACCGCAAACCTCGCCAGGCTCGTCGACCCGCAAATGGACTGCGTTGAAGTTCATGAGCGGCGCGTGGGGCTGTGCCCGCCGCAAATCTACGCCATGCTCCACAAGCCGGCGCGCGTGGTGACGACGCTATCGGATCCCAAGGGCAAACGCTGCGTCGCCGACCTACTACCGGACAAATGGCAGGGGCGTGTCGGCGTGGTCGGGCGGCTCGACAAAGCGACCACCGGCGCCCTGTTGGTGACCGATGATGGCGACTTGAGCTACCTGCTGACCCACCCTGAGTTTCACGTGTGGAAGCGCTATGTGCTCACGGTCCGTGGTACGCCGACCGATGACGACCCCCGGTTGATGCACATGCGCGAGGGCGTGATGGTTCAGAGCGCGAGGACCCAACCGGCTCGGTGCGGGGTGGTGGCGGACTCTGCACGGCTCGGGAAGAACGATCAGCCCGAGAGCGACGTCTGGATGGAGATTCGGGAAGGTCGTAATCGGCAGGTGAGGCGCATGGCCAACCTCGTCGGGCTCAGACTCGTGCATCTGCACCGCGCGGCCATTGGCCCGCTGCAGCTCGGCGACTTGGAACGCAGCCATTGGCGGATGCTAACCCCCGCTGAGGTGGATGTTCTCTATGAATCGGCAGGCGGCCGCGCGGCCCCGACGGAAGGGGCGCGACGCGCACTGAAGCGGCGGCTGGACGACGGACAACTCGATGCTTCAGAAGCGTCTCTTGTCGTGCGCTACCTCGCGCGCAAGTGACATGGCCCCCGGCGTCTGCTAGCCGGCGGTTCCGCTCACCACCCACCTAGTATGCCTTCGACGCTACAAGATGGCTCTGAGGAGCCGCCACGGCCTCAGGATGACGTTTTGCAGTAGAAAAATACTCGAAATAGCCCCCTGCGGCCCACGAGTCGCTGCTATCGCGCACGAACCCACGTTTGCGGGCGACTGTCCCATCCCATCACCTGCATGCGGCTAGGGCTGCGGGGCGACCAGGTGCAAGTGACCCGCTCGCGGCGGCGGCGAAAGAACTGCAGCTGCGTGCCGCGCAAGCCTTTGGTCCACTGGGCATGGAGCTTTCGCGCTGTGCGGCCATTGGGCGAGCGCCACACCACGTCAAACGTCCGTCCGATTCCCTTTGGAATCATGATGATGGCCCCTGACCGTGGGTTGCGCCAGCGTCCAGTGATGGAGACAGCCGCAACCGGGCGCCGCACAGCACGCCGGGCTTTGCCCCAAGGGGAGAGCAGCGTCCATGTAGTGATTCTCCGGCCGCTGACCCGCATTTGCCGGCCCCCAGGCGCGAGGGTTGCTGTCGACTTTCCATAGCGCAACTGCCTGCCCGCCATCCCAGCTACCCACTTGGCGCGTGCGACGAAAGAGCGGGGGCCGATGGTCTTGATGTTGGCGACAAAAAAGCCCTTATGCGATGGCGGGGTGACCATGAACAGGCTGCCCGACGAGGATCGCCACCAGCCGGCTGGCGCGTGCCCGGCACCTCCGGCCCGCACTCGCTGCCAGATTGTGCCGCTGGTGAACCGCGCCTCCCGGCCATTGGGGCTCATCGTGGCGAGCGCCTTGGCGCCGAACTTGAACTGCGCTCCGCGCATCCCCTTCACCCAGCGCATCACGTACAGGCCGAGCTTGCCGCGTGCAGGCTGGCGCAACGCGATCATGGCACCCGACAACTGTGGTTTGCCCAGAGCAGAGGCCACGGCCGCTGGGATGGGCGGCGAGACGTGGAAGATCGTTCCACTTTTGACGGTGCGCCACGACCCGGTGAGATCGGAGGCAGTGGCTGTAGTCGATACAAGCAGGAGGGCGAGGACGAGGACAGGGCGGATGAGTCGCATCATGGCGGGCTCCGGGCGGGCGAGAAGGTGGGTGCCAGGACGACACGAGCGACGTGCAGTGCCAAGCGGCAGGGGCGCAAAGTTGCGGCGCGGCGTATCGTAACCGCAATGGGTCCGGATTCGCCATGCATCAACCAGAACATCGATGGTAACGGAGTTTGGCGCCCTCGCTGTTGCAGCCTTCGTCGCCCTCATGACGACCGCGTGCACGGTTGTACGAATGGCGCAGTACGTCTCAACAGGGCCTTCGGCACCGTCGCGGTTTGGAGCTGACACTGATCCGCAAACGGCGGGAATTCGACGAGCATGATTGCGGTATTCGCAGTCAAATTGTGAAAGTAGTGTCTGAAGTACAGCTCGGGTTCCTGTGTGTCGCCGCCGAGTCAGCCCATGCAGGTCTGAAAGGTTCCTGTCTTGGGCGAATGAGGCGATGGTATCGGCCAGCGACCCCTAGTCGATACGAGGGGAGGAGAGCCATGTACACTGGGTCCTTGACGTTATTCAGCTGGCCATGGATTGCCCAAAAAGCCTCCGAAAATAGGGGGTTTGTGGCCGCGGCGAGGTCCGGGTCCGTTCGAGTGTGAACGGGTGTGATCGGGGGCGGCTACGATGGGATGTGGACTATGGTGCGGAGGAGCAATACTGGGAATAGGTGCCTTTGCAGTATTGCGAGGCCGTGCAGGTCGTCTTGGTCACCCACGGACCCCACACGTAGTCCGAACTGGCGTAGCTGCACGTGGCCATGCTGCCCGAACAGCCGCGTTTGGCCTCTCGTTTGAGGATCTTCGCGCCCTTGCCGGTGCCGGAGCATTTGGTCTCACTGCTGCTGACGAAGCTGCTGCATGCGGTGCCCTTGCTGGCGAAATCGCCTTGGGCAGTGCAGCACACCTGGCTGGGCGTGCAGGTGCTCACGCAGCCGGGGTAGCCATATTTTACAGCGCACGACTGCCATGATTCGCAGGCCTTCTTCGTTTTCCACTCGCCCCAGACATAGTCGGTCGTGCTGTAGCTGCATGTGGCGCTGTTGCCAGAGCAGCCGTATAGCGCCTTGCGCTCGACCACCTTGCCGCCCTTGCTTGCGCTATCGCATTTTTGTTCCGTCTTCACGGACCAGCTACCGCAGGTTGTGCCCTTCGCTGAGAACTCCCCCTGAGCGGTGCAGCATGCTTGGCCAGCGTTGCAGGCGGTCACGCATTTCGCTGTTCCCCACGTCACCTCGCACAGGGCGGTCGCCGGGCAGGTCGTTTTGGTTGTAAACGGTTTCCACACGAGGTCTTGGGTCTGTGAACTACACCACGTGCCGGTTCCTGTGCACCCGCGCCATCCCTCTCGGACCTGAATCTGACCGCCTTTGCTGCCCAAGCACTTCTGCTCGGTCTTCCACGGCGATGTGCCGCAGGCCGTTCCCTTCGCAGCGTAAAATCCGTCCTTGTCGCAGCAGGTGTACCCCGCAGAGCACTGCGTCTTCTTGCTGCATTGGCCGCTGGTCTTGCTGTAGTTGGTTTCGCAGGTTTCCAGCGCCGCGCATTGCTTGCTCACCTTCCAGGGACCCCAGGCGAGGTAGCTCGATACGTAGGTGTAGCAGCTGGTCGAGCCTCCAGAGCAGCCGCCGGTCGCTTCTCGGATCGACAGTTTGCCGCCCTTGCCGCCCTCGCACTTGGCCTCGGTCTTGATGACCTTGCCGCCGCATGACGTCGACTTGGCAGCAAACTGACCTTCCTTCGTGCAGCACGTGCTCCCCGGCTGGCACTTCGGCGCTCCCACGCACTTGGCGGGTTGCCCCCCATCAGTGACCTGGCAGACCTCGCTGAATGCGCAGGTCTTTAGGGTCTGCCATGCGCCCCAGGTCGGTTTTGGGCTTGTCGCCGGGCACGTATCAGCCACACCGTCACAGCTGCTGACCGCGTTGCGCACCAAAATCGCACCGCCCTTCTGGCTAGAACTGCACTTGTACTCCTTCGAGATCGCTGTCGTGCCGCAGGGAACGCCGCTTTTGCCCACCGGATGGGCGCATTTGCCGTTGGCGCAGAGATCTTGCGTACACACCTTGCCGTCATTGCACTGGACATCGCTGGAACACTGGGGTGCGACCCCGCAAGTTGGTTGTTTATCCTTGCTGGCGAGCACGCACACCTGTCCTTGGGGGCACGTTTGCGTCGTCTTCCATGCCGACCACGCGTAGTGCTGGATTTGAGCGCTGCAGGTCGCGGTTGTCACCCCGTCGCACCCCAAACTGGCCGAGCGTGACCGTATGCTCACGCCATCACATGCCCACTCGACGTCCACTGAGCTTGTGCTGCACGCGTAGCCAGCCAAGCGCGGGGCAAAGGTCGTCGGGTCGCAACAGACCCCTTGCTGGCAGCATCCGGCTTTGGGTTGGGTCTTGCATGTGCCCGAAGAGACATCACATATCGCCGCCAGACAGGGCGCGCCACTGACGCAGTCGACATCGGTTTTGCAGCATCCAGGGGCCGGCTTGCCGTTGCAGCTGCCGGCTGCATCGCAGCTGTCGTCGGTCGTGCAAGCGACGCCATCATCGCAGGTAGCGCCTGTGACAGGCTGCAGCGAAAGCGTTGAAACTTCGGGCTTGCAGCTCAAACAGGGATTGTTGGGTACCACGCCGGCCGCGACGCAGTTGCCAGCCGAGATACAGTTGCCAGCCTGGAGTTTGTGGGTGCACGAGCCGGCAACGCAGCCTTCCTGCGTGCAAGGCAGTCCGTCATCGCAGCCAAATGGGCACGACCCGTCGTCGCCTGGGTTTGACCCGGCGTCCTGTGTTGCCGTGGTGGCGTCTGTCTGGCGTCGCGATGCGGTGTCGTTGGTTGCTGTGGTGGTATCGGTGCCAGCGCTGTCTGGGGCAAATTCGCCCGTATCGGCGACCGACCCATCCGGGGCTGCGGCGCCGGTGTCCTTGAATAAGACCGCGTCGCCCGTTTGGTAGACGCCCCCGGAGTTATTCGTATTCCCGCCGGAGTGGGTGGGCTGACTCTGTCCGCAGCCAACGGCAAAGATGCTGAGCAACAACGCGGGAGGGATGATTTGGTGGGTGGAGTAGGGCATGGGCTCTATCCTATCGCGGAAATGACTCAGGTCGGTAGGGTCCACACGCAATCACCGCAATCGCCGTAGGAAGCCGATCAGGTGGGCGACGTGGTTGGGTGTCTGCGAAGTCAGGTCGTTCTGTACATCCTCGCCAAAGTCAGCCATTTGAGCACCTCACTGTCCAGGCTGGGCCGTCGGACCGACGAGTTCGCTACATGTGCCGAGGGGAGGAGTTGCGGGGGCCACACTTTCACGATGCGCGCAGGCCATGCATGATGCGCCTTCCAAACACCGTGGCTCCAACTGCAGAATCTCCATGCGAACTCATCTTATTCCCATTTTGGCCCTGATCACAACAGTTTGCATCGGAACTCAGACAGGATCGGCGAACCCAACATCGATGGTGGCTGACGTAGTCTCCGACGGCGCGACGCCACCCACTTGGGTGTGGTGGCTCGGCTGGTCGCGCAAGTCCGATCGCATCGCGTGGCGTTCAGGGAAATTCGGAACCGGTAACCGGAAGAACGATCCCATTTGGGTCGCGAGGCTTGGTCCGACCGGCAAGGTTGCTGCCCGCGCTTACTTTAAGAACAACCCTGCCAAGGTCTTGCAAGCGAGGTCGATCGTTCGACGATCTCGGTTGTTGTCCGAACAGGTTGGGCCAGCCGATGTCTTGCTGCGAACGCGGCACGGGCGACTGTTGGCCGTCGTCGTGCGGGGCGACCCACCCGTGGTGTCCGTGCTGTGCAAAGACGGCGGCGTCTATCGCCCGGTGGCCATGGAGTCAGTGCGGGGGCCCACGCGTCGGATCTATGCGTACGGCTTCGAGTCTCCCGACCACAGATTCGTGGCTGTTGTCGCCACGACCGGCGTGTATTTGCATGCACAAACCTCGCTCTTCATTGTTCCGTTGGCGCCGAGCCCCGTACGGCCGAACGCTGTTTCGTCTCCCGCCACCGCGACTGTAACGACGGCCAAGCGAGTGCTGCAGCCGGCGCCGGCAGCAGGCGCAAAACCGTTGCCGAGCGCTGCGACAGCGCAGTCAGCGCGCCGTCCAGGCCTTCGGTAATTGGCTGCGTAGCTGTCCAGACTTGGCAAAGCCAGCCCCCAGCACCCGATTGCCCGCGAATACGATTTGATAACCTTCGACCGACTCGCGCACGGGCACGGGATCGCGCGCGATAAAGCGTTCTAACGACGGACCCTCGAGCCGTACCACGTTGCGCTTCGCTGACTGGCCGAAACGCTGCAGGAACGTACTGGTCAGTTTTCCGGCTGGCGGCATCTTTCGCATCACCATGATCCCCATGGTTTCACAGCGAAAGTCCGGTGGCGGGGCGAATCTGGCCGCAGTGACCCAGATGGGCTTGGCTCCCGGCCTCTGCCACAGCTGGTGGTCAGCCAAACAGGAGGGCGACAGGCCATATCGGGCCGTCAGCCAAGCGACGAGCGTGGCGGAGTCTTCGCTATTGAGGGGTTCAAAGACGTCTGAGGCGTGCAACGAAGAACCCTCCTGTATCGTTGTGATGCGGCCAGAGACGGGCAGCGTTGACGACGTCGGGGCGATAGATCTCACCTTGCCACTGCGGCAGACCGGCGGAAACCTGCAGTCCCGGCGGCGGGATCAGGGGTTCGATGGTGGCCTGATCGGACCGGATTGCGGAGAGCACGGCTTCGTTTTCCTCAGGAGCGTAGGTGCAGGTCGAGTAGATCACCGTACCACCCGGTCGGGACATCCTCAGGGCCGCACGAAGCAGGGATTTTTGGATCTGAACGATGCTGTCTCGGTAGCGAGTCGGAACCGCCTCTCGCCGCCCATCAGATTTCCTCGTGGTGCCTTCACAGGTACACGGCACATCCACGAGGGTCCGGTCAAAGAAGCCGTCCATTGAGCGAATCCGCGCGCCATCACCACAGGTCACGGCAGCGCAGGTCACACCAAGCCGATCGAGCGTGCGACGCAGTCGTGCAAGACGTCCGTGTTTGCGCTCATTCGCAACTATCGTGCCGGAATCCTGCATCGCAACGGCGATCTGCGCGGTTTTTCCACCCGGAGCGGCACACAGATCCAAAACTCTGTCGCCGGGCTGCGCACCGACCAGATCCCCCGCCCACAAGGCCGCCTCCTCCTGGACACAGATGTCACCGTGCAGGTGCGCGAGCCACGTGCCTGGCTGGGTCTCGGGTGGCAAGCGCCAGGTATTTGGCCGCCAACGGACCGGCTGCGCATTTGGAACCAGCGCTCGAATCTCGGCGTTGGTTTGAGACACCGGGGCGCGCAGCGGGTTGGCCCATACCACACGGGGTAATGGCTCTTTGGTGGCAGCAAGAAATGCTTCAGGATCGTCCACGATGGGCGCATAGCGGTGCAGCCATGCATCGGCCGCTGCTGGCCCGCGAAGAGCGGGTACTGTCACGGCGTTGTCGCTCGGCATTCAGTCCACCGCCATGACAACGATACCTGTTCGTGCCTCGGACTCCACTCGCTGATGGGCCTCCGCGGCGCGTTCCATGGGATAGACCCCGTCGAGGATAGAACGGATCTTGCCGGCGTCGATCATCTCGCGGAGCGTCTTCAGTTGCTCGATGGTTTCGCCGGCGAACTTGAACGTCGCAGTCTTGGATGACAGCCAGGACGTCAGCGTGCATCGCAGCATCTTGTTCAAGGTCGGATTGCCTGTCACATAGCGTCCGTTGGGCTTGAGCAGGTTCATCATCACGCTGTAGGTACTGCCAGCCACCATGTCGAAGACCACGTCAAAGGTGTCTGTACAGTCGGTGAGGTGCTCTTTGGTGTAGTCGATGAAACGGTCCGCACCGAGTTGGGCCAGCAGCTGCGCTTTGTGAGGTGCGTCCACGACGGTGACGTGAGCGCCCATGGATTTGGCGATTTGCACGCCGAACGAGCCGATGCTGCCGCCAGCGCCGTTGATGAGGATCTGCTCGCCGGCCTGCAGTTTGACCAAGCGCAGGAAATGGAGCGCGTTGAGGCCGCCGAGTGGGACGGCAGCGGCTTGCTCAAAGGTCATGGTTTTGGGTTTTTTTGCGATGGAAGCGTTGGCTGGGATGGCTGTGTATTGGCCGTAGGTACCCATGGTCATGCCGCTGCTGCCATAGACCTCGTCTCCGGTGGTGAACTGGGAGGTGGCTTCGCCTACTGTATCGATGACGCCTGAGAAGTAGCCCCCCAGGATGGGACGTTTGGGCCGTCGGATGCCCCAGGCTAGCCTCAGTGGTAGGGCAAACCATTTGACGGGGAAGTTGAAGCTTCGGAGTTCACAGTCGCCCTTGGTGACTTCTGACGCGTGGATGCGGACTAGGAGTTCGTTTGGTTTGGGGACTGGGCGGGGGAGTTCTTGTAGGTGGAGTACCTCCGGAGGGCCGTATCTGGTGTAGGCGACGGCTTTCATTGGGGAGCTCCACTGGGCTGAGGTCTGCGTGGGGGGTAGGCTCTGCGGGTTTGTGGATTTTGGCAATTCTGATGTCCTCGTTTCCAGATCGAGCTGGGTGAGTTGGATGATTCAGGATAGATTTGCGGGTGTTTTGTTTGTAACCAGCTGTAAAATTAGTCAAATCTAAGTGCCATGCGATTAGCAGATGTCTGTGTCGCCGGCGTTCTTTTTAGTTTTTTCTGACGCCAACCGACGATTTTGGCTCGCTGTAGCGACGTAGATGGCGAGGACGCGATGTCCTCGTCCTCATACGGAGACTCACAATGCGAATGCTGCGCTGCCCATTTTTACGCTTGTGCTATGAAATTACTATGCAAACTATTAATCGCGAGTTCCTGCTCACGCCGGGCATGGACGTCAACAGTGTCATCCTGGGCGTTTTGGCGTGGGCACAGAGCAAGACCGGCGTTCACATCCACGCATTCACTTTTATGTCTACGCACTTCCACCTCATCATCACCGTTCGAAATGTGGAGCAAAAAAGCGAGTTCATGCGACTGCTCAACGGCAATTTGTCGAAGAAACTCAACTTTATCCACAACCGCCGGGGCACGATGTGGCACCGCCGGTTTCGCGCCATTGGCATTGCGCCGGACGAAGCAACGCAGCGGTCGCGGCTGCGGTACGTCATGGCCCACGGCGTCAAGGAGGATTTGGTCGACAAGGTGGGTGACTGGCCTGGTGCGAGTTCGTTACCGTGGTTGTTGCACGGCAAGCCGATCTATGGGGTGTGGACGAACTTTACCGCTCGGTACAACGCCATGCGGCGAAAGAGCTATGTCCCCCGTCCAGGTGATTTCGAGACGATCTACGAGGTGCGGATGACGGTGATGCCGTGCTGGTCAGAGCGTTCGGTACACGAATGGCGGGAGACGGTGTGTGAGATGTCCGCTGAAATCGATGCCACCGCCAAGAAGCGCCGGCGATTGGAGGGCGTGCGCGTGCTTGGGAAGAAGGCCGTGCTTGCTGCCAAGCCGACGAAGCGCCTGCCGCCTCGCAAGCGCACTCCGGCTCCGGCTGTGCACTGCGTAGACGCCGCAGCGCATGAGCTATTGGTGGCAGGCCTGCGGTTGATTCGTGACGCCTACGACGAAGCCTCGCAGCGCTTCCGTGCTGGCGAATGGGACGTGCGGTTTCCGGAGGGCATGTTCCGGCCGTCCGGTGGCTTCGTGGTGCCGACGAGCGTTCGAATGCTTGATATGTGGTGATTGATGCTTGAGGGCGTGCCTGCGTGCACCGTCTCTTGGCTGTCAGGTCATTTCTGAGGTGAGGCGTTTCTTCCTAGATGGTCGATTCGTCGGGGGGGCTACGGAAATTCCGGATCAATGTTTCCGGGTAGCAAGGAGGGCGACGCGTCAATGACGTGGCTGTCTCGATATGGAGTAAGAATCCTTTCAAAAACACCTCCAACTAATCGCCTGGCACCTCGACGAACTACACAATCGCGCCTTGAAAGAAGACATCTGTCTGCATAAGGTGCTGGCGATGAGCTACACTCCCCTCCACGTAAAAAGTCATTTCAGCTTCCTCGAAGGCGCCGATCCACCCTCAGATCTGGTCGAAACCGCCCATCGCCTAGGTCTCCCCGCCCTCGGCCTCTGCGATCGCAATGGCGTGCAAGGTGTCGTTCGTGCATGGCTCAAGGCCCGAGAAATCGGCCTGCAACTATGCGTCGGCAGTCAACTCACGGTCGCACATCGCCAGCTCTCCACCCACCCAACAGCCTCTGAAATTGGAGGAGACGGCAGCCAGCCAAACAGCCTAGGCATGGTCGACATTGACTTCATCGCCGCCGATCCACGCCTCACAACCACCCGCGAGCATGAAATCGCTTCGACCATCGTAGTGCTGTGCGAGAGCAGGGCAGGGTACGCGAACCTCTGCCGTCTGGTGACACTCGGGCGACGACGTTGTCCAAAAGGGCGCTGTGTCATCACTTGGAGTGAACTCTGCGAGCACGCTCACGGTTTGGTGGCGCTCTGGGGTGGCAAGGAGGCGCTGATTACCTCTGCGCTGCAGTCCCCCATCTCGATTGCCAACGACTTGCGCGCAGCGTTTGCAGACCGACTGTATGCGCTGATGCCCCGTCATCGTCTGGCCAACGAGCAGCGTGGAGAAGCACGGCTGCGGCACCGAGCACAGCAGTGGGGGCTACCGCTCGTCGCAGCAACGGAGGTGCTCTACTCCAACCCGGCCCGCCGACCACTGCAGGATGTGCTGACCTGCATTCGCCACGGGGTCACGATTCACGAGGCAGGGCGGCTGCTGTGCGGCAATAGCGAGCACGATCTAAAAAGCCCTCACGCCTTCGCACAGCTGTTTGGTGATTCTCCCGCTGCCGTTCGCCGCACCCTTGAGGTCGCTGACCGTTGTCAGTTTGATATGGGCGAGCTGCGCTACCGCTACCCGGCTGAGGAGTTGCCGGATGGCCGCACATCCGCTGACCAGCTGCGTTACCTGACATTGCAGGGCGCCAGAGCGCGCTACCGTGGCCCGATTCCTGGCGACGTGATGCAGCAGCTTGAGCGTGAGCTATCTCTCATCGATGAGCTCGACTATCCCGGCTATTTTCTGACCATGCACGAGATCGTAGCGTGGTGTCGTGACAAGGGAATTTTATGCCAAGGTCGTGGATCGGCAGCCAATTCAGCAGTTTGTTATTGCCTGGGAGTGACAGCCGTTGACCCAGTGCGAATGGGGTTGCTCTTTGAGCGCTTTATCTCCCGAGAACGCGCGGAACCGCCCGACATCGACCTCGACATTGCCCATGAGCGTCGTGAGGAGGTGATCCAACACGTCTATCGGCGCTATGGCCGTAGTCACGCAGCGATGGTCGCCAATGTGATTCGCTATCGCGGTCGTTCCGCTGTGCGCGAGGTGGGCAAAGTACTGGGAATTCCGCAGACGAGTCTCGATCGTCTATCGAAGATGGTCGATCACTACACCGGCCCCACAGTGGCGTCTTTCGAGCGCTCGGGCATGGACCCGCACCACCCGACACACGAGCACTTGCTCCGGCTGACTAACGAGATCTTGGATACGCCGCGTCATCTGTCTATTCACCCCGGCGGTTTTCTGTTGGGTCATGAGCCTGTGCACGACTTTGTGCCGATTGAAAACGGTGCCATGGCCGATCGCACAGTCATTCAGTGGGACAAAGACGACGTTGAGGCGTTGGGGCTCTTTAAGGTTGATTTACTCGGGCTGGGTGCGTTGAGTCATCTCGACCGTTGTTTCAAAATGCTGCGTCATCATCGTGGGGTGGACCTGTCCATGGCGACACTGCCTCCGAACGATGCCCAGACTTTCGACATGTGTTGTGACGGAGACACGGTCGGCGTGTTTCAGATCGAAAGTCGCGCACAGATGGCGATGTTGCCGCGACTGAGACCCCGTAATTACTATGATCTCGTCATCGAGGTCAGCATCGTACGGCCTGGGCCGATCACCGGCGGCATGGTGCATCCTTATCTTCGGCGGCGTACCGGTGAGGAGGCGGTCGACTATCCCCATCCAAGCCTAGAACCGGTACTGGCAAAAACCCTAGGGGTACCGCTTTTTCAAGAGCAGGTGATGAAGCTGGCCATGGTTGCAGCTGATTACACACCGGGTGAGTCCGACCAACTACGGCGAGACATGGCCGCGTGGCGTAAGAGTGGCCGCATCGAGCAGCATCGCGATAGACTTGTGCGCCGTATGGTAGCCAAGGGGATTGCAGAGGAATTTGCCAGCCGTGTGTTTGAGCAGATACGAGGTTTTGGCGAATACGGTTTTCCAGAGAGTCACGCTGCCAGTTTCGCCTTGATCAGCTACGCAACGGCCTGGTTGCGATGCCACTATCCGGCGATTTTCACTTGTGCGCTGCTCAACAGCCAGCCCATGGGCTTTTACTCTCCGGCGACGCTCATCGACGACGCGCGCCGCCACGGTGTGGTGATTCGTCCCGTTTGCGCTGTGACGAGCGCTGACGACTGCAGTCTCGAGCCCTTGATTGGCCACAGTAACGACGCCATGCAGCGCATGCGTCCTGGCTTTGATCAGCCCAAGCACGCAGTGCGCATGGGCCTGCGCTACGTTAAGGGACTCAGTGGTGAAGACAGAGAACGACTGCTACGGGCACGGCGACAGCAGCGTTTCGTGGACTTGGAAGATGTGGTGCGTAGGTCAGGTCTGAGTGAGGCTGGCATGCTGGCTTTATGTGAATCCGGTGCGTTTTCGGCCTTTGAGTTCGATAGGCGCACCGCGTTGTGGCGTGTACGTGGGCTGTTGCGTGACCGGCAGATTCTCCTACCGCTGCATTTTGTCGAAGACGATGAGCCCAATTTCGAGCAGTTGGACGCGTTTAACACCATCGCTTGGGACTATCGCAGCAGCCAGCACAGTACCAGGGGGCATCCGCTAGCGACCATGCGGCCAGCACTGCGGACGCTAGGACTCCCCACTTCTGCCGAACTTAGTCGGATGCGAGATGGCCGTCGAACCCGCTATGCAGGGGCGGTGATTACCCGTCAACGACCAGGCACCGCTAAAGGTGTGACCTTCATGACTCTGGAAGACGAGACTGGTTTCGTGAATCTCGTAGTGTGGCAGCAGGTTTGGGATAAGTACCGGGTGTTGGCGCGCACCGCCGGATTTTTGGGAATCTCAGGCAAGGTGCAGTCGCGGCATGGTGTTGTGCATCTGGTAGCTGAGGAGTTGTGGCTTCCAGAACTCGACCGCAAACCGGCCCGTCCACGAAGTCGTGACTTCCACTGAAGCGTCCAAATCTGCAGATTCTGCGAAACGCCTGGCACATCGTAAAGGTGCTTTTACTAAATGCCTGTCACCAGGCAACTTGACTATATTAATCGGAAATATGGTCATGTGCGAAACGCCTGGCACCCCGTCGGCAGCAAATCGCTCAATGGCCGACGGAATTTCAACTCCGCGTCTCCCATGCCACACTCCCAAATGCAGCCCATCCCGGGTGAGTGCGACAACAGCGCATTCCCAGAGGTCTCCATGATCAGCAACCCCGCACGCCCCGTTGACCAGAAGCAACATCTCAGGGTGCAACACCCCGTCGTACAACGGATTGTGCAGCTGGCGGTAATCGCTCTGCTCGCCGCGGGCTGCTCCGTCGACTACCCCCAGTGGGATGCACCACCAGCGATGACCATCGACAAGGCCAAGACCTACACGGCCACCATCGAAACCGCTCACGGCGAGATGGTCCTCGAGCTATTCGACGACGACGCGCCGATCACGGTCAACAACTTCGTCTTCCTCGCCCGCCAGAAGTTCTACGACGGCCTCACCTTTCACCGCGTCATCCCAGGCTTCATGGCTCAAGGTGGCGACCCCGCAGGGACCGGAGGTGGCGGTCCTGGTTACGAGTTTGACGACGAAATTAGCAGCCGAAAACACACCAAACACACCTTATCCATGGCCAATTCGGGGCCGGACAGCAATGGCAGTCAGTTCTTCATCACCTTCGAGTCGACGCCTCACCTCGACGGAAAGCACGCCGTCTTTGGTCGCCTCACTGCGGGGCAGGCGGTGTTGGCGAAACTCAACAACGGCGACGTCATGACCCACGTAACTATCACCGAGAATTAGGCGACGCGGATGAGGGCGAAGCAACTGGAGGAACGCCATGGATGACTGGTTTGTTGAAGCAGGTGACGTCTATGACTGGGTGCATGCGGGGGCGAAGCTCATCGACGTGCGCTCCACCACCGAGTTCGCTTCCGGCGCCATGCCAGGTGCGGTTCATGTGCCCCTGCAGCGTTTATCCAGCGAGATTTTCGAACACGTCTCCGCCGAGGATACCGTCATTTTCTACTGCATGTCTGGGGCGCTAGCAGATCGCGCGGCTACTTGGCTGCGTAGCAACGGGGTCGAGGCGGCGTACAACGGCGGCGGAATTTACTCGCTCAGGGATGGCTGGGCGCCCGAGGACTAGAGCCACATCCACTCGTCACCTCGACGTCAAAGCAGCGGATGCGTACGCTTCAACTGGCCGAACGCCACCTCTTTCCCACCCGGATACATCGTGCGACACGCGGATTGGATCATCATCGGTGCCGGATTGGCAGGCTCAGTCTTGGCCCGGGCGCTGGGGGGCGCCGCCGTGGTGCTCGATCCCGCAGCGGGCGGCTACAAAATCGGTGAATCGGTTATCCCTGAGCAGTTTCATCACCCACTCATGGCCGAGCTGCTCCCAGCTGTACGAGCGTTGCCGTCGTGGTCCCCCAAGCTTGGCACCACATTCGTCGACGCCGGTGCGCCCCACTGTGCCCCCCATGAGATCGCCAGCTTTCCTCTCGCCCATCACAGCGATCGCTCCCTGCACGTCATGCGTGCCGAGTTGGAGTCGTTGATTCACCGCCGATTTTCGACGCCAATCGTCCAAGAACGCGTCATCGACATCGACCTAGCCGCCAGATGCGTCACCACCGACGTGGGGCAGTGGCGATCCAAAGGGCCCATCATCGACTGCTCAGGACCAGCCATGGTCGTGGCTACAGCCCTCAGAGAGGTCGAGCGACTTTGGCCGGTCTGGGCCTCCTGGGCCTACTTCGACGCATCCCCAGACGATGAGGCATTCTGGCAACGCGCTCAGGCGACCCCCATATCCTTCCTCGACGTGCCGTCTGGCCGACTGATGAAAAACGTGCGCCGCGCACACATGCCACCCTCCGAAGCCACACTTCTCACCCGCATCGATTCGGGCCTGTGGATGTGGCAAATTCCGCTCTATCGCAAGAAGTTACTCAGTGTCGGCGTAGTTAGCCGGCAAGGGCCCGTCAGCCCGGAGCAACACGCAGAGGTAATGGCCGCCCATGGGGGCGCGTGCTGGCGCATGACGGCTCGTACAGCAGAACTCCCGCCAGTCACGGCCGACACGGAACGGTTTGGTTGCAGTCTCCCTCCTGAGACCCGCCAGTTGCACAGTCGCGCTGGTTTCGCCCGCTACAGTCGCCGTGCAGCGAGTGCAGATCACATCCTGTTGGGCGACGCATTTTCATTCGCTGACCCAGTCTACTCAGTCGGCACAGGGCTAGCAGTATCCCAAGCCCTCAAGCTCGCGGGGCAGTTGCGGTCCGAACCCTGGACTGACGGCACAGCAGCGGCCTGGGATGCAGACGCTCAGGCAGCGCGGCTTCGTGGACAGGCAGCATTTGAGTATTGGTACAGCGGTGAGGTCCTGCGAGACGGGGATATCGCCCAGCATGTACAGGAGGAGTTCCTCGTCGGTCGCTGCTTCCGATCAGACCTGCTAGATGCCTACATCGTCGCCATCGACGGTGCCAATCGCGTCGCCAGCGCGGCCGTTCACGACGAAGTGGCGCGGATATTGGCTGGAACCATCGCATTTGAGCGCATCGAGGCTATTCCGAGCGAAGCCAGTATCTGTATACATATCGACTCCGCCGCCCTTGAGGTTCACCTCACCGATATCGCTCGCAAATCATGGCGCGAACCCAGTCCAGGTATCGGATTGTCGTACCGCGGTGATGCTCCGCCAGCGGCTGCCGAGCGTCTCTCCGCGCTCATCGGCCAGGCGCCTGAACGCTGGCGCCGTATGCTGGACACCGTCGCCGCGATGCAGCCGTCCTCAGAAGGAAAGTACAGCTAAAGTAGACTGTTACCTATGAGGGGTCGCGCGCACATGGACGCAGACCTTGACCCGTGTTCCTCCGTCTCTTATGCTAATCAAGTATTCGCTTGAATACATGATTAGCGCACCGCAGGAGTCGCCGTGACCTCTCTATCCCGTCCCTTCAAGACAGCCGCCTACGGTCAAGTCGCGCTGGTGGGCAAGGCCTTGGCCAGTCCCGCGCGCCTGGAGCTACTTGAACTGCTCGCTCAGTCTCCGTGCACCGTCGAGGTCTTGGCTCGGCAAATCGACCAGTCTGTGGCCAACACGTCGCACCACCTCAAGTCCCTCAAGCACGCACATCTCGTTCGAACTGAGCGTCAGGGTTTGCACGTGCAATACTCGCTCGCGGGCCCCGACGTCGCGATGTTGCTCTCTAGCTTGCAGTCGGTCGCGCAACGTCACTTGGCTGAGCTCGCCCGTCTGTCCCGCGACTTCTTCGGCCCCGACTCAGCACTCGAGCCCGTTCCGCATGATGACCTATTGGCACGACTGACATCCGGTGAGGCCATTTTGGTCGACGTCCGGCCGGCCAAAGAATTCGAAGCAGGTCATCTGCCCGGCGCCATCTCCGTACCCTTGGATGCCCTCGCAGATCATCTGGCCCAATTGCCCACCGATCGCACCCTCGTCGCCTACTGCCGTGGCCCATTTTGCACTTTTTCGGCCGACGCAGTCCGGCAATTGCGCGCGAGCGGCTTTGACGCAAGAAGGGCGGATATCTCGGTTCATAGCGCAGATTCAGCTCTTTCAGCTGCCGCAGGAGTTTAATCATGTCGCTCCCTCGCACTACCGCGCCTACACCGCCCAAGGTTCGTCTCGGCCTACGCGAAAACCTCGCTCAATTCAGCCTCCTGGTCCTCGTCAACGCCTTCGTCGGTGCCATGGTTGGCATGGAACGCAGCATCCTCCCGGCGCTGGCTGAGCAAGAGTTCGCGCTCGCTGCCCGCTCCGCCATCCTCTCGTTCATTGTCGTCTTTGGCATCACCAAGGCACTGACCAACTACTTCGCCGGACGCTTGTCGGACCGCTGGGGCCGACGCTCCGTGCTCATCGGCGGCTGGTTGGTCGCCGCGCCTGTGCCCTTCTTGCTCATGTGGGCACCGTCTTGGAACTGGGTGCTGGCGGCCAACGCCTTGCTCGGTATCAGCCAAGGGTTGACCTGGTCGACTACGGTCATCATGAAGATCGATCTGGCGGGACCCAAAAACCGTGGTTTAGCAATGGGCTTTAATGAGTTCGCTGGTTACTTTGCAGTCGCAATATCTGCTCTGGCCACCGGTTGGATCGCCGCAGAGTTTGGCCTGCGCCCCTACCCATTTTGGCTTGGCGCCGGCTTCGTTGTCTTCGGTCTGGCGCTATCCGTGTTCGCCGTCAGAGAGACCCGAGAGCATGCAAACTTTGAGTCCAAACTAGCGGTATCCGCCGAGACCCTCTCTCCCCGCGACGTCATCGTTCGCACCAGCTTGACCGACCCCGATCTGTCGTCAGTCAGCCAGGCCGGCATGATCAACAACCTCAACGACGGCATGGCCTGGGGCCTCTTTCCCCTCCTCTTCGCAGCCGCGGGCCTCTCTCTACGGGATATTGGCATCCTCGCAGCCATCTACCCCGGGGTCTGGGGCATCGGCCAACTGTTCACAGGCGCCTGGTCTGACAAGGTTGGTCGCAAGCGGCTCATCGTCGCTGGCATGTGGCTGCAGGCTCTGGGAATCGGGTTCGTTGCATTTGGGGGCGCTTTCTCTTGGTACGCCGTCGGCGCAGCGACGATGGGCGCTGGCACCGCGATGGTCTACCCGACACTCCTGGCCGCTATCGCCGACGTCGCGCACCCGTCCTGGCGTGCGCAATCTGTGGGTGTCTATCGGTTGTGGCGAGACATGGGGTACGCCGTCGGCGCCCTCATCGCCGGTTTGCTCGCCGACCGATTTGGATTGACGACTTCCATCGGCGCAGTCGCAGCACTCACCTTCCTGTCGGGCGCCATCGTCGCCGTTCGCATGCGCGAGACCCTCAGTACGGTCGCCCAGCGGCATTCGAGAGATGGGGGCCACCACAGCCTGGGGTAGTGCTGCGCGACATTTGCGCGATGGCGATTGAGCGCATCGCCAAAATTTCCTATCATCCTCACACAATTACAGAGCTGGGCGCACGCCACGCCCGCCGTTGTGAGGGTCGCCATGCTGCGCAGTACCGTCCCCATCGCCGCGATCATCTTACTGTCGCCAACGCTCGCCTTTGCCGGTTTTTGTAGCGGTAAAGCCAACGGTTACTGGTGTGACGGCAGCAAGTTGGTGTTGTGCAAATCGGGGAACATCGCATCGAGTAAGACCTGCAGCAGCGGCTGCCAGACCATGCCAGCCGGTACCGCCGACAAGTGCAAGAGCTCCGGATTTTGCAGCGGCAAAGCGAGCGGCTATTGGTGCGACGGCAGCAAGTTGGTGCTGTGCAAGTCGGGCGCTATCAGCTCGAGCAAGACGTGCAGCAACGGTTGCGAGTCCATGCCGGCGGGCACCGACGACAAGTGCAAGAGCTCCGGATTTTGCAGCGGCAAAGCGAGCGGCTATTGGTGCGACGGCAGCAAGTTGGTGCTGTGCAAGTCGGGCGCTATCAGCTCGAG
>JAGSHB010000221.1 GCA_023954815.1 Myxococcales bacterium
AGCTGTCGCAGGCGGTGGCGCCCCCCACTTCCGGGCCTGACGCGCCGCTTTAGCCTTTGCCATGAGCCGGTCGATGTCGTCGCCAGACTGCCCCGGAGTGGTCTTTCGGCGCGGCGTGGAATTGTGGCTCGTTGATGGACGCGTAGCGCGACGCGCGACCGATTCGGGCTTGGCGATGCGGGCGATGACCACCGGATCGCCCACGCGAAGTCGGCCCTTCTGACTCGTGAGCGGCTGCAACACCGCCATGCGCTCGCTGACCTCGCTGACCGTGGCAAATCCGATAGAGAAGCGATCCCGTACCTTCTTCCCCGTCACCGGATGCGCGATGCGAATGGTGCGGTACAACTGCAGGCGGGTGCCCGGCGTGAGGCCGTCCCGACGACCGAGGTCAATCACATATTCAGCGGCCTCAATAGCCAAGAGCATGCCCTCGGTACGCTTGCGTTTGCTGCGTGTCCGGCTGTGTCCGTCGACACTTGTCGCCGTGACCATCGCCAGCGCAACCAGCGCAACGAGCCCGCGAATTTGGACCCCTTTGTGCTTACAGCGCTTGCCGCGCCCGGCCGTTTGCGGGCAATGAGATGCGCCGCCTCCCGTCATGACACCATCCATAGCGTCCTCCCTCGGCCAGTCGTTGACCGTCATGAACAGAGAGTCCGCCGGGGGATTGAATCCGGCGGTGGGCCCGCAACAATTGCGCGTGTCGTTGAGATGGACTCCATGTGAACGGGTGCGCCCAATGGGACAGAAACTGTCGCATCGGTCCTGCATAGATGCCTCCACTGATTGTACGAGCCCAACTGTGGTTGCCCTTTGGTGGCCGTATGCCGCATGGTCAGTCGATCGCTACTCGACTAACTCCTCTCACGCTCAGGTGGGCCATGCCCTTGCACCTCTACCGCAGCAATCGGACGGAACAGCTGGTGCAGCGGCTGGCGGCGAGCTTGGTGGCGACGCGGCCGCCGGATCCATTCGATGAGCAACCCATCGTCGTCGGCAGTCGGGGCATGGAGCGTTGGCTGCGCCATCAAATCGCGACCCACCGCGGTATCGCCACGCGGCTGGCGTTTCCCTTTCCGGGTCCGGCACTCGACGGGGGTGTCCGCGCACTGCTCGGGCTGTCTGATCCAACGCGGCCGTTTTGGGCGCGCGTGCAAGGCTCCGACGGATGGTCGGCTGAGGCGCTGTCGTGGCGGGTCGTTTTGGCGATGCGGACCTTGTTGAACACGCCTGAGCACGCGGAGGTCATGGCAAGGGTGGCGCGCTACCTCCAGCCAGAAGGAGAGGCCACGGCAACGGGGCCCATCGGTCCGCGGGAGCACGCTTTCGCGACCCAGGTCGCTTCCGCCATCGATGAAGTGCTGCGCATGCGGCCGGACACAGCGCGAACGTGGCTCGCGACGACAGCGCTGGATGGATCGGAACGACCTGGATTGGCGCAAGGTGAGCTGAGCGTGGACGAGCGATGGCTCGCGCTGATGCTCAAACGCCTGCGGACCCCGGATTCCGTGGTCCAGACGGACGACAAGGACGCTGCGCCAGTGCACCCGATGTGGAATAGAGACCTGCTCGCCGCCAAGTTGCGCGCGCCCATCGCAGCTGATGACCAAGCGGTCACGCGGACGCCAGCGCGGCAGCTGCCAGCCCTGCATATCTTCGGCTTGTCGACGCTGCCGGCGGAAGAACTCAAGACGTTGGCGTTGATCAGCGGCCCGGGCGGCCTCGAAGTACACCTCTACCTGCTCGCACCAAGCCGTGCTTGGTTTGGCGACATGCCCAGCCGAGATGAGCGCCGCAAGAACCTGCGAGCCCTCGGTCGCAGGCTCGACAAGGCTGAGATCTCGGGCCAGCAGCGCTACGAGCGCCAACGTGAAGAGCTCGACAAAGCCGAGCAGAACAACCGCTTGCTGGCTGATTTGGGTCGGCCAAGCCGCGACCTACAGGCCCTACTTGAGCTGCACGCAGATCACTATCAAGAGATCGGTACAGACGGGGTGCCGGGCGGAGACGACCTCTTTGTTTGCGGCGAAGAGCAAGCGCAACCCGCCGGTGCAACGGTGCTCCGTACGCTGCAGGATGCCATCGCTCAGGCCACCCCGGATCGCACAGGAGAGACGGCGCGCCTGCCCATCGAACCCACCGACCGCAGCCTGCGATTTCTGCCCTGCCATGGCCCGCTCCGCCAGGTCGAAGTACTGCGCGATGCCCTGCTCGCAGCATTTTCCCGAGACGAGACCCTGCAACCGCGTGACGTGCTGGTGATGACCCCGGACATCGCCACATTCGCGCCCTTGATCGCCGCCGTCTTTGGCGATGAAGGGCAGGGGCAGCCGCGCCCCAAGCGAGACGGCAAAGAAACAACAAAGCTGCCCGCCATTCCGGTCGACATCAGCGATCTCGGCCTGCGTGCGAGCAATCGGGTGGCGGATGTGTTGCTCAACGTCCTGGAGCTCGCCACGGAGCGGGTGACGCTGCCAGCCCTGCTCAACCTGATGCAGCTGCAGCCCCTCCGTGAGCGCTTTGGGCTAGGTAGTGATGACTTGGCCGACCTGCAACGCATGCTGCAAGGGTCCGGGGTGCGCTGGGGCATCGATGCGCTTGACCGGGCGGCGTTCTCGCAGCCACCGCTGCATCAAAACACCGTGGCTTTCGGTCTAGAACGTGTGGCGCTCGGCGCGCTTTTTCTCGATGAAACCGACCTGATTGCTGCCGGGGAGCTTCCGCTTCGCGTTCATTCATCGTCGCAGGCACCGGCGGGCAGCACGCCTGGCTCTGGGTCGACGGACGCCCACCCCTTCGTGCCATTTGATGCCACCGACAGCGACTCTGTCGACCGGTTTGGCCGACTGTACGCCGCCGTGACCGCAGTCTTGCATCACAGACGGGCCGTTCAGCGAGCCACCACCGCCGGCGGTTGGCTGGAGCGGGTGCAGGCGCTGCTCGCTGACCTCACCGAGACGACAGACGCGTCAGCGTGGTTGACGAGCCGGGTCTTGGCGGAGGTGACCGCCATGACAAGCGCCGCCCGAGCGGGGATCGGCGATACAGAGATTGAGCTCGGCACGATCGTCAGTGAACTCAACGGGCGTTTTGAGCTGCCGCGCACAGGGGACCGCCCCATCAGCGGTGGCGTCTCGGTCTGCGCCATGGAACCGATGCGCAGCGTGCCCTTTCGCATCGTGGCCCTCCTCGGCATGGATCCGGAGGCCTTTCCGAGACAGAGCAGACGGCGCGCGTGGCACCCCATGGCCACCGGGCGGCGCATGGGAGAGCACGATCGTCGGGACATCGACCGCCACCTGCTGTTGGAGGCCCTACTCAGCGCGCGTGAGCAGTTCCTCGTGCTCTGGCGCGGCTTCGACGGTCAAACTGGGGAGCCGTTGCCCGAAGCGGTGCCCATCGTCGAACTGATGGAGACGGTGGATGGGCAATTTGCTGCCCCGTCAACCATACGCGACGCCCCGGCTCCCCGTGCCAGCGCTTGGCTCACGCAAACGGGCGCTTTGCAGCCCTGGAGCGAAGCGCGATTTGCCGGAGGATCCGATCAGGAGGCCACTCCCCTGGCGCTGGGGTTCGATGTACCCATGTGCACCGCAGCGCTGCAGCTTCGCGAGCGAACTTCCAGCCAAGAGGTCGCAAATCCGGGCCAAATCATCCCAGGGGACTTATCGACGATCGGCCACAAAACCGGTGGGGTCGAGACGGAGCTCCTCGATGTGCTGGCGCTGGCTCGCGCGCTGAGTAACCCGGCCAAGGTGTTGTTGAGTCGGCGCTTCGGGCTGCATTGGGACGATGACGAGCTGGCCCCGGCGTCGCGGGAGGCCCTGGAGCTCGATAGCTTGCAGCGCTGGCAGCTGCGTGATCAGGCCCTGAAGTTGGCCCTGGCTGGCCACCACGAAGGCGCAGCGGCGTATCTGAGCGAGCGCTGGCGGGGACAGGGTCTACTGCCCATCGGCCCTGCTGCAGCCGCCAGCGTTCAGGTCGAAGTGCAGAGCACAATAGACATGCTGCAGGAGGCATTGGCCCTCATCGGCGGTGAGCTGACCCCGCCTATCGCCCCGCAGCAGCTGATGGGACCAGCCGTACGTAGCGAGGCTGGAGACGTGCAGATCGTGCTGTCGGATGCACGCCTGTGGCCCGATCCGATGCACGCAGGGGCGTACGTCTTGCTCGCGCCTTTTGCGGGTTCGCGCAACCTCAAGCGCTCCCTGACCGCGTGGCTCTCGCTGCTCGTCGCCGTGACCGCTCGCCCTGACTTGCGGGTATCCGGAGCGCTGCTGGTCACCCGCCCCAACAAGAAGGGCAAATCCGCAAGCTCGGCGCACTGGATTGAAGTGCCATCAGACCCAACGCGGGAACTGGAGAAGGCGGTGCGCCTGTGGCGGCGAACCCAGGTGGCCCCGGTGCCGCTGTTCGAAAAGACGTCCTGGGGGCTCGCTGAGGTACTCGAAGGGCTCCAGATCAGCCGCGGTGATCGGGCCATGTGGTCTGCGCTTGATCCAGCTGAAAGGCTGAATTTACGGGCGACGGCGAGTCAGTGCTGGCAATCATCCGCCCACAGCAAAGGCGACGAAGACGACCGTTGGATTGCGGCCATCTGGGGCGAGCCGGACTTTGAAGCTGTCTTGCCGGTGGATGGGTCACCAGTCGGAGAGCGCCCAGAACAGCCAGACGACGCCCAGCTGTACGAAGGCCAACGAGACGAAGCCGACGACACCGCAGAGCCAGCGTGGATCGCGTGGGCTAGAGCGTTGCTGATGCCGGTTATCGATGCGCAGCGGCCCTATGCCTCACGTCTGGCACCTGCCGGCGAGTCGGTTGCGACGGGTGGTGGCGCATGAGCCAGCGACACCTGGATTTTCAGCCTGCCACTGAAGGGCACAGCAGCGCCGCATCCGGCACAACGCCCAGCTCGCGCGATGGCCGGGTGTGGGATCCCTGCTCACCCTTGGCCTCCGAGGGCACGTGGCTACTCGAAGCGAGCGCGGGGACGGGCAAGACCTGGCAGCTCGCGAGTCTGGTCGCCCGCTTGGTCATCGAACAGGAGCCGCCCGTTCCGATCGAAAAGCTACTCATCATCACCTTCACCAACGCAGCGACGGCAGAGTTGCGTGACCGGGTGCGCAAGCGGCTCGTCGAGGTTCGCGATCATCTGACCCTCCTGACGCGCGACCCCGCGAGCGTGCCAGAGGTGACAGCGCCGATCGCACAAGGAGACGATGGGCGAGACCATGTGCTCCGTCACCTGTGCGTGGGACCAGCGAGCGGCCCCAACCTGTCGGTCGCAGAGCAGACCAACCGCCTGACACGGACGAACATCGCCCTGGCGAACTTCGATTTGGCGCCGATTTCAACCATCCACGGATTCTGTCAGCGCATGCTCGACAGCCTGGCTTTTGAGAGTGGCCAAGACGCTGGCCTGTCGCTGGTCGAGGACATCACGCCGCTGCGCGATGACCTGGTCGCTGACGCCATCGCGACAGTGCAGGCGACCGCCTCGCCAGATAGATGGGAGACGTATCAAAAACAGTGGCGCTGGCAGACCAAACCCCTGGCCGATGTGGTGGACAAGGCCTGCGCCGTATCTGGTAAGTGGATAGCCCCGGCTGTCGATGAGGCCCAGGTGCAGGAGACGCTCACAGCCTTGGACCAGGCGAAAGCTGAACTGCGGCTCGTCGTCGCGAAAAACCAGCCTGAAAGCCCGTGGGCAGCCTATGAGACCGCGCTCATCGCAGACGCGCAGGCCCGCCCGCTGGCCTACAAGGTCAGCCACAGCGACGCCAAACTCACTGACGATGTGACCACCGTCTCGACGTGGGCGCGGGACGGTGCCGACGCTGATGGCGCATTGACGGCGCTGAAGAAGCTAGCCGAGGCGCGGACCCGCGGACTGCGGTCGAAGGCGCCGACCGCTCCTTTTGTCTCAGCGAACTGCGCTGCACTCGACGGCGTCCTCGCTCAGATCGCCAATGACCGAGCCAATGCCCAATCTCCCGAGCAAGTGCTGGCCTGTGACCGCGCGCTTGCCGCGAGTTTTGTGACGGGCGTGGGTCAGGCTGTTGCCGCCGAACTCGCGCGCGATGCTTCACAGCGACCTGCGCACTACAAGACCACGAGAGGACCGACCTACTGGCAGGCACAACAAACTGCCATCGCGCAATGGCCCGGCACACGCAAGATGACCGCAGCGCTGCACAAGTCCGCCGCACAATTCGGCGCCGAGGGCCGAAAGAAGGCGTTGGTCGCCAAGTCCACGCCCGTGCCGCTAGCCGACCAGACCGGCGTGACCGAGCAGGTGCTGACGCTGCTCGGCAAGATCGACAGCCTGCAGGCGTCGGTGAACCCACTCGCAGCCTTTGCAGTGGCGTCGAGAGCGGCGATGGCCAGTGAGCTGGAGCGACGCCGCGCGATGACGTTTGACTCCATGTTGACCAAACTCGCCGAATCGATTGAGCGGGAACGGGACTGCGGCGGCAGCAGACCGCTGCGGGATGCCATCAGGAGTCAATTCGAAGTCGCGCTCATCGATGAGTTCCAGGACACCGATGTCGCGCAATGGACGGTGCTGCGTGAGGTCTTTCATCGCGCAGCTGGGCGGCGGCTGTTCCTCATCGGCGACCCCAAGCAAGCGATCTACCGATTTCGAGGCGCCGATGTGTACGTCTATCTCGGCGCAAAGAAGCTGCTGACGCGCCGGGACCGAAGCGGCGCCGGCCAGTTCACCATGGCGAGAAACTATCGTTCCGATGGGCCACTGGTCGCCGCTCTGAACGCGCTGTGGGGGCAGGAAACCAAGGCCTTCGGCGATCTGGAGATGGACTATGTTCAGGTAGATTGGCCGAAAAAACAGACGAAAAGCTGCTTGCGCGCTGCGCCGGCGCTCGTGCGCCCCACAGGCGAAGTCACGCCGCGCCAGCCCTTGGAAATCCGCTGGCTGGACGGGGGGAGCGACGCCAATGGTGAACGCGTCTTGCTGTCGACCAAAGCGGATGGGCTGACCGAAGCGGCGGCCTGCTGCGCTGAGGAGATTGGCCAATTGCTGGCATCTCCGACGCGGTTGGTACCGCGCCCCACGGGCACCGAATCAGCCGACGGGGATCAGGAGAGCCCGCAGGCAGGCAGCAGACTGCGCCCGGGCGATATCGCTGTGCTGGTCCATGAGCACAAGCACGGTAGGTTGGTCAAACTGGCCTTGGCCAAGCGCGGCATCATGGCCGTGACCGCCGGCAAGAACACGGTCTTCGACAGCCCAGTTGCCATGTGGATGCTGCAGTTGCTGGACGCACTCGCGCAGCCGGCGTTTGAAGCACGCAGCCGCGCACTCGCCGTCAGCCCACTCTTTGGCTTCTCACTGGCGCAGCTGGCACGCGCCCTGGATGCTGCCGACGCGGGGGATCACGGAGATGGCGGGGATGAGGCCCACAACCGCGAGGGTCAGGCGACTGCCGAAGCGCACGACACCTTCAGCAAGCCGGCCGCGAACGGACATCCATCCGCGCCGGGGCCGGCGGAGGGTCGCCAGGACAAGCCCCTACAGTGGGACGCGTGGCGACAGCAGATCGAGGCGTGGGCCGAGCGCTGGACCAAGCATCGATTCGCGGGCGTCATCCAACGGATGAGTCGGGACTATGAGCTGGTCGGTCAGTTGTTGGGGTTGCAAGATGGTGAGCGTCTGGCGACCGACTTTCGCCACCTTTTTGAGCTGTGCCACGTCGCCGAGCAGCAGCACCACTTCGGCCCAGCGGGGCTCGCAGATTGGCTGCGGAAAGAGCGCGGAAAAGGCCAAAAATCGGGCAATAACGCGGCCAGTCCGCGTCTGGAGAGCGACGCCAAAGCCGTACAGATTGTGACGACCTACACGGCCAAGGGGCTGCAATACCCGGTGGTGATGTTGCCCTTTGCGTGGGCGGTCAACAGTGGCCCAAAAGGCTACGCGCCAGTGGTCATCCATCCGGCGGGCGAGACTGCGGGCGACGCGACGAGCGAGACTGAGAGCGCCCAGCCGGCCCATGGCCATGCGGTGCTGTCGATCCATCGTGACAAGAGCGCTGCGCACACGGCGGCCAAAGAGCGTGACAAGGAAGAGGAGCTCGAAGAGCGCCTTCGCAAACTCTACGTCGAGATGACCCGCGCGGAGCACCACTGTGTACTGTGGGTCGGCGCCGTGGGCCCGGACTTTCACAGATCGGCCGCCAACGCGTTGATACTTCGGCCGGATGACCACGTGGGCTTGGCCTACGATACGGTTGAAGAGCAGTGGGGCGATCTCGGAAAGAAAGTGACGGCCCGGAGTAAGGACCCAGAGGCCATCGCCCAGCGGAGATACGCCGCCAACCGCCAAGTTGCGCAGCTATTGAGTCAGAGGTTCGATGGCCAGTCCGGCGCTGGCTGGCGCTACGACTCGCGCCCCGATGGTCCGCCGGCACGCTACAAGCCAGAGGCGGCCGTGGGCGTGCCGCTGCAGCCCGGGGCCTACCTCGGTCGGCACCGGCTTGCCTCGGCGTGGCAGCGCGCCAGTTTTTCGTCCATGGCGCCGAGCATGGGGACTGCCGCAGGTGGCACCGGCGCGGAGCGGCCGCAGCTCAAGGATGACGTCCTACGAGGAGGCATGGATGAAGCCGGGCCTGATGACGCGACTCCTGATGGGCACACCCGGACCGTGGAGGCGGCGCGACCGACACCGGGCAGTCCGGCGGGCGCGCACCATGCGCTACCGCTCGCCGATATGTGGGGCGGCACCAAAGTCGGAACCTGGGCCCATGCCATTCTGGAGCTGCTGGATTTTCAGCCGAAAGACTGCAATGGAGCCCCAGTCGAAATAACCCGTGCGCATCTCTGGCCATCGGTGGACGATGACGCGGCCCGAAGCGCGGCAGCCCAGCAGAGCCCGTTCGTACGGCGCGGTGACGCCGGCCAACATCAATCCGCAATG